>JAEDFM010000016.1 GCA_016292805.1 Treponema sp.
TGACAAGCTGCGGATTGATAATGCAACTGCCTCAACACCTTTTTTGTCCATAAAAATACCTCTGTGTATAATGTATAAATTTATATTTCTAAAAACTTATGCAAGTTCTTTAATTAAAGAAGAAAGTTCAGCTTCTCCAGCTCTTTCTTCCAGAGCACGACGGAAACGCAAGCTTCTGAAAAGTCCTGCCAGAGTAGACAAAACCTTAAGATGAACCTGCGAATTATGTGTAAGCAGGATGAACATTGTTGTAACTGGGCGTTCATCTGGTGCTTTCATATCGATTGGTTCTTTAAGATAAACCACTACAATTCTCTGGTCTTCTTCTTCCTTCATAAGAGGAGTACGAGCATGTGGCAAAGCAATTCCATTTCCAACTGCTGTACTCAAAATACTCTCTCGTGCATTTAAAGCTGAAGCAACCTGTTCTGCTGTAATTTCTTCTGGAAGATCAATTCTTTTAGAAATTGTGTCGTAGATTTCCTTTGGAGTAGAACCTTCTACGTCGATATATATTCCTCCACGATGAATCAACTTTGCTATATCAACTTCATTTTCCATTTTTACTATCTCCTACTATATTAAATCCCTTATGCATATTGTAATCCAAGGAAGATTTTAAGGTTCCCCTTATATCTTCAAAGGTATCATCCATTCCTTCCAGCGAAAGAGAAATATCACCTAAAGGCAGCTGATCACGGAGGAAAACATTTTCAACTTCTTCCAGTAATCTAACAATATGACTAAACAACTGTGTAAGAACAACAAGCTCCTGCTGAGGAAAATCAGAAACATCAAGTCCTGAACATCCAATTGCACACAAAAGTTCATTTACTTGTGTAAAAAGCTTTAAGATGCGTTTACGCACAGGTGCCACAATATAATCAGAAAACTTATTATATTGTCTTTTAAGTATATCATGGCGTTTTTCTATATTCAATAAAACGGTCGTACGCTCTGCAGAAGACATTTTTAAGGATATAGGAAATATAATACGAGATAAATCATCCAATGTATCCTTAGACTTACCTTTAGATTCCTCGTAAAGATAGTTTTCCAGATAAGCATCAATAATCTTTGGAGTAAAAGAAACAGATATATCCGAAAGAATTAAATCTTTAGCTACTGACTTATTCCACTCTCCAACATATGGAACAGATTCACCATTGTACCATATTCTAGACTCTACACCGAATTGAGAGAATCCGATTTTTTTCGTATGTTTTAAAAACTCTTCAGCAGAGCCACAGTTTCTGATACAAAGATCTTCCTGGCCTTCAAGGAACAGTAAAGCCAGCTGTTCTTCAATAGAATCGCAGGGACCGTTTCGCTTAAAGCCTTTTAACAATCCATCTTCAAAATGTGTATACCATTCTTCCCGTTCAATAACCGCATTAGAAATAACCATGTTGTTCATTTCATTTTTAAGAACATACATTTCTACCATTCCTTCATTCCAGTTTAAAACACGACAAAGAAGACGGTCACCAAATTCAAAAGTCTGTTCTCCAGCAATTTTATCCAGGGGCCATGAAGTAAGCTTAATTTCTTTTGGAATATTGTACTGAACAGTTGTTAAAGGAATTTCATCATTTCCCTTATCATTAAAAATATATGGAATTACATATCCTTCACCAAACAAGGCAAAAGTATCCATAGCAAGATTCATAGAAAATACAGTTGTATCACTGCGGATTATTTTATCGCTTGCAACAATTTGAACACTATCAGGACTTATTTCCTGATTCAAAAATGGAATGCAGCGATGTCCAATTAAAATGTGATTTTTTTCAACTTCTTCTTTACTTGGCTTAAAACTAAACCATCGGCCAGTAAATACTCCTGCACGGGTAATAAATTCGCCATTAATAAGAGGAAAAATAAAGTTTGATGTGTGAAGTAAATCATTTATTTCGTCTTTATTGCAGCGTTTTCCTTTACTCTTTAAGTAGCGAATAACATCATCTACAGTAAAAACTTCATTCTGGGAATCCAGAAATTCAGAAATGATTTGCGATGCAGTGTAATCTAACATTTATCAATCAATAATAATGGAAATTAACAATATAGTAAATTATAATACATTTATGAAATTAACATTCTTAGGCACTGGTACAAGCCACGGTATTCCTGTAATAGGCTGTGATTGTCCAGTTTGTACATCTGATAATCCAAAAGACAACAGAAACAGAGCCTCTGTGTATCTTTGCACAGATGATGATAAATATATTCTTGTTGACATAGGTCCTGAATTCCGCATTCAGGCAATTAAATACAAAGTCAAAAAAGTTGATGCACTACTTTTAACCCACAGTCATGCAGACCATTTACACGGAATTGATGATTTACGCATTTTTAGTGCAGATTGTTTCAAGAAATCAGAAAAAAATGCATCGATTGTAGATGCCCCACCTATTCCAGTTTATACAAATGAAAACACTATAAAAGATGTAGAAACTCGATTTTCTTACTTTTTTAGACATGCAAAAGAAGGTGGCGGACATGCAAAGGTTACCTTAAACAAGGCTACCGGAAATTTTAAGATTGGCAGTACAACTATTACCCCAATTCCTATGGAACACGGTTCTACAAAAACCTGCGGATGGCTTTTTAATCACAATGGTTCTTCTCTGGCTTATTTAACAGACTGTTCTTTTATCAGTGAAGAGTCTTTTGAATTGATTCGTAAAAACAAAGGAAATCTTAAACATATTGTAATTGATGGATTGCGTGAAAAACCACATTCAACACATTTCAGTTTTTTAGAGGCTATGGCTGCAGCCGAAAAAATTGGCGCAGAAAATGTATGGCTTACTCATCTTACCCATCATCATTCTCATGACGAAACAAATAAATATATTCAGCAGCATTTAAAGGATTTTCCAAAGCTTACAAAGAATACAGCAGCAGCATGGGATGGACTGGAACTGGAGTTTTAAGCCTCCAGTTCAGATATATGATTTAAAAAGCAAAAGCCGTTTCTCTAAATGAAACGGCTTTTACATTTAACTGAGTTTTTCAGATTAAATTAGTTCTGTGCAGCTTCTGTCTTTGGAACTTTAACTTTCTTGTCAATAAATCCAGCGCTTAAACAACCAGAACAAACTTTAAGAGTTCTTACTGATCCGTTTGGAAGTTTAGCTTTTACAGTATGAAGATTAGGTCTCCATGTTCTGCGTGTATGGTTATAAGATTTACTTACTTTGTTTCCAGACATTACACCTTTTCCACAAACATCACACATTCTAGACATAGTATTTATCCTTCCTTTTATTTAAAAACAATAATCCACAAAATATAGCGATAGTTTTAAAAAAATACATAAATTTACAAAAATAGTCAATATCACACAGTCTGTTCGGTACTTTTTTTGTAAGCCCAGCGAACAATGGCCAGAGCGTATTTCATCTGGGACTCCGGCATAAAAATATAATATTTTCGCTCTCCAGAGGTCAACAGCATTACAGTATTTGTTACAGAAGAAACAGCCGTAAGAGCATTCAATGGGAACTCGTAATCACCACCCAGACTGAACACAACAACTCTCTGGTTTGTAACTATAAAATCACCTTCACTATCCTTTTGAGTAGTTTCTGTTGCATACAAAATCTTCTCGTCCTGATTCATTCTTAAGCGCAAATAATGAACCATTGGAATATGGGAATCGTCCTCCAGGGGAAGCTTGTATTTATTAGTATCCACATAAGGATTTTCATAGGTATTTTTTTTACCTCGCCTCAGATTCTGAAGAACTATCAATGCCAGCATGAACAGGAAAAATAAAATCGGGTAGATTGCAAATCCAATGCCACCCTTATTTTTTTTAAGTGATTTTGGAAGGCGTTCTTCCTCCTCTTCCATCAGTTCATCGAATTTATCTTTAGGTTTTGATTCAGAGTTTTCACCTTTAAGTTCTTCATTTTTTTTCTTACCAGAAGAACTTGATTCAAAAGCTGTATAACCGCTGTTAGAATTTCCAAAAGGTAAATGGATTCCACTGGTATTGTAGGAAGGCTCTAATTTTAAAACCAAAAGAACAAGGGCTACATACAAAACTGTAGTAACAACACTTAAAATTATCTTTGTGATTTTTTTCCAGTTTGTATAGAACCACATAAGAACAAGAGCCATTGGAACCAGAATTACAGTACAGTAACAGATTATTGTGATGATTGAAAATAATTTATCTCGCTGCATTTAAATGGAACTCCAAAAGTTTTTTCCAGATTTTCTTCTGTCATTATATCATTAACAGAACCAAAGATAGCAGATTTGTGAGGAGGCAAAAGTAAAAGCTTATCTGCAAATCGGGCTGCCAGATTTACATCATGGATGGAAAGAATTATTCCCAGATTATTTTTATGGGCCAGATTCAACAGCAACTTCATAAGTTGTGGTTCGTAGACAAAATCCAGATTAGCAGCAGGTTCGTCCAGAAGAATAAAGGAAGAAGACTGGGCCAGAGCACGAGCGATTCTAACCTTTTGAAACTCACCACCACTAAGAGAATGAACAGTTCTATTTGCAAAATCTTCTATATACAATTGCTTTAATGCATTTTCAGCAGCAGTCTTATCTTCCAAAGAATAGTAACCATTTTTAGAATAGGCAAACCGCCCCTGAAGAACAAAATCAAAAACTGGAAAATCCCAGGTTGAAACAGCAGACTGTTCCATAAAGGAAAGAAGCTTTGCCCTGTCCTTATTTTTCTGTTTTAACAAATCATTGTCATCAATAAAAACCTGACCAGTAACTTTTAGAGAACTGTCCCCTAGACCCGCTACCGATGTAAGCAAAGTAGATTTACCACAACCATTAGGCCCACACAGACACACAAGTTCACCAGCAGAAATTTCAAAAGAAACATTCTGGAAAATATTTTTTGTTCCGTATGAGGCACTAAGATTTTTTACAGATAAATTACTTTGCATTTTGCTACATCAACTTTTTACCATCGCTGAAAGCATTTCCAACAACAGCACCAAGTTTAATATATTTATGATTTACAGGATCGTATGTAATTGGTTCCATTTTTGCAGGATCAATTTTTCCGTCTGTAAGAACTGATTCTTCTGCACTTACATTTACAATATCTGCAACCATAGCACCAGTAGAATCATCATAGGAAATTACTGAACATTCAAGACACATTGGAAGTTCATTTATTACAGGTGCATCAACAAATTCAGATTTAGTAACTGTAAAACCAGATTTTTCCAGTTTAGAAGGTTCTTTGTTTCCACTTACAATTCCAACATAATCGCAGGCAGCAACATGAGCCGCATCAGCCATACTTACCGTAAAAGCTTTTTTAAGCTTAAGGTTTTCTGCAGTTTTATGAGAAGGATCAATACAGATAGAAATTTTATTAGTATCGTAAGTTCCACCCCATGCAGCATTCATAATATCTGCTTTTCCATTTTCATCATAAGTTGCAATGATGAATACAGGCATAGGATATAAATAAGTTTGTTTTCCAAAATTCTTTTTCATTGTGTAACCTCATATTAAGTATAATACAAAAGACCTTCAGACTCCAAGAAAATACAGGCAGAGAAGATATATTTTTTAAATTAAATATAAATATAAAAATAAATGATTGTAGCGTAGAATAGTAATATAATTTCTAATTGGAATTATATAAAACTCCTACCAGTCAGTAAGCGAATACCAAAACCGCTAGCTAGCGTCGCTGCACGCTGAGCCCGGTAAGGAAACTATCTTTCCGGTCTCAGAGTGCTTTTGATATCCGCTTCCTTCCCTCTCGGAGTTTTATACAGTGCCTTGTAAGTAAATTCAAATTATTTACACTTAAATTAAACATAGGAGGTAAATATGCCTAAACAACCTGAATGGCTTAATACTGCAGTTTTTTATGAAATCTATCCACAGAGTTTCTGCGACTCTAATGGTGATGGAATTGGTGATTTTAATGGAATTATTTCCAAGCTGGATTACATTAAGGAATTGGGCTGTACCGCCATCTGGATGAATCCCTGCTTTGAGTCTCCTTTCGGCGATGCTGGTTATGATGTAAGTGATTATAAAAAAGCAGCACCCCGTTATGGTACAAATGCAGATTTAAAGAAACTTTTTAAGGAAGCCCATAAACGAGGAATGCATGTACTTTTAGATTTAGTTCCAGGTCATACTTCTGTTGAACACAAATGGTTCAAAGAATCTATGAAGGCTGAAAAAAATGAATTTACAGACAGATATATCTGGACTGATTCAATCTGGACAGAACCTGCTGGTTATGGTTCACTTCGCGGAATTTCAGATAGAGATGGATCCTGTGCTGTAAACTTTTTCTCTCATCAGCCTGCCTTGAATTACGGCTTTTATAAACCAACCGAAAGCTGGCAGCAGAGCTTTGATGATCCAGGACCACAGGCAACACTGGAAGCAATGAAGGATGTAATGCGCTTCTGGCTTAATATGGGTGCAGATGGATTCCGTGTTGATATGGCAGGATCACTTGTAAAGAATGATGAAGATGGAAAAGGTACAATCCGTTTGTGGCAGAATGTACGCAAATTCCTAGATAAAGAATTCCCAGATGCAGCTATGGTAAGTGAATGGGGAGAACCAGACAAATCATTACAGGGCGGTTTCCATATGGACTTTTTACTCCATTTTGGACCATCACATTACAATGATTTATTCCGCTGTGCAGAACCATTTTTTTCAAGCCGCGGTAAAGGTGATGTTAAAGCCTTTGTAGATAAATATCTGGAAAACTATGAAAAATCAGAACGAAAAGGGCTTATTTGTATTCCAAGTGGAAACCACGATATGGACCGATTGGCAAGAAGCCTTAATCCAGAAGAGATGAAAGTTGCATTTGCATTCCTGCTTACAATGCCAGGTGCTCCGTTCATTTATTATGGTGATGAAATTGGACTCCGTTATGTAGAAGGACTTGTTTCTAAAGAAGGGGGTTATGGTCGAACAGGAAGCCGCTCCCCTATGCAGTGGGATTCTTCTAAAAATGCAGGCTTTAGTACAGCAGCAAAAAGCAAGCTTTATGTACCACAAGATAACAACGGGAACAGACCTACTGTAAAAGCACAGATGAAAGATCCAGATTCTTTGTGGAATGAAGTCCATGCACTTATAAAATTAAGAATGGAAACTCCAGCCCTTGAAAATTGTGGTGAAATTGAATTCCTTGAAACAGGATATCCTCTTGTTTATAAACGAACAGCGGCAGATGGAAAATCAACTGCAACAGTAATCATCAATCCTTCAAAAAATAAGTGCGAAGTAAAAGCACAAGAAGGAGAAATTATTCACATTACTGGGAAAGGTGCAAGCTATAAAAATGATAAATATATGGTAGAAGGTGGAACCGCAGTAATTATACAAAACTGATGACTTTCATCTTATTTTTTCTATATAAATATTTTATGGAAAAGAGTCTAACACAAGGCAGCGTATTAAAGAACATAGCATCTTTTTCGCTGCCTTTTTTATTGCAGGTCAGTTCAATGGTGCAGAAGTAATTATTTGTGTAATTTTCTTATGGATTTTATATAAAAAAAAGCAGACAACTAAGTGCCTGCTCTCTATTAAACTAAAGTGTGAACTTACCTAATTCATCAGTCATATTTACAACCGATGTTTTGTTTTGTTCCGCTTTTTCTTTTACAGTCTGGAATGAATCAGAGAAGTCTCGGATTACAGCTTCAGACTGCTGCATAGACGCATTTACAATTCCAGAAAGCTCAACAATATCATTAATATCAGTCTTAATTTCTTCAGTATAATTTGCCTGATTTTTAATCAAATCATTTACAGCATTAAACTGCAGAGTGATTTCGCTGGTATTAGAAAGAACAGTATTAGCCTTCATTGACTGGTCCATAATTGATTTAGAAATTTCTTCTACAGTTACAGACTGTATATCAATCTTATTTCTAATCTTGTTGAAAGCGTTTTGAGTATCATTCATACTCTGGGTTCCACTTTCCATAGCAACAGTTACATCTTTAATAAGATTACTGATATCCTTTGCAGACTGTTGAGTTGAAACTGAAAGCTTACGGATTTCGTCAGCAACAACAGAGAAACCTTTACCTGCAGTACCAGCATGAGCCGCTTCAATAGCAGCGTTCATGGCAAGAAGGTTTGTCTGAGAAGCAACAGATTGAATTACATTGATTACTTCAATCATCTTTGCAGATTTATCTGAAATCTGCTGAATAACAGCCTGAGATTTTTCTACTTCTGTGTTACCAACAATTGAATCATGTGAAAGTTCCTGTGAAAGAGCCTGAGCTTTTCCAATCAAATCTGTTATATCAGAAAGATTATTTACCATTTCAGTAACAGCATCTGCATTCTGTTTTTCAGCCACAGCCTGTGCTTCCATAATCATACTTACTTTAGAAGCATCTTCACTAAGTTTATCAATGTTAGTTTTTGCAGTTGAAAGCAATTCATCCTTACGGTTGTTTTCCTTATTCATATTATTGAAAGAAGAAATAATCTGAGACATTCCAGCAGAAGAATTTTCTGTTACAGAGAACAATTCCTTTGCACCAGAATCAACCATGCCATTTTCTAACTTAAGTTTAGAGAAAGACTCCTTAAGAGAATCCATAAGTTTATTCATTTCAGTCATTACAAGACCAAAATCATCAAAAGTACCAATAGGAATACGAGTTTTTAAATCGCCTTCCTCGCGTAAATTATTAACCTGTTTAATGGTGATTTTGAAACGTTTTGTAAGTTGAGCTAGAGTAATAATACAAAGAGGAAATGTAATAACAGTGCTTGTTATAATTCCCATAACAGCACGATTTACAAAATGAGACATATCCCATCCGTGAGAAACAGCACTATAACCAGCACAAAAGAGATGCCACATGGCAGTAAAAATAGTTATATTAAAAATAAAGCCCAAGCTCATTGCAAAAGGTCTTGTTCTAATTCCATCAGTTGAATAGATGTTAAGCTTTGAAAGCTCCTTACGAGACATAGCATTAAAACAGGAAACAGAATACAAAATGGCAATGATTGCATAAAGTATAATTAAAATCATAATAACTACCAGATCTGCAGCAGAATAATTTACTTTACCTGCAATAGTTTTAATGATAATTGATGTACCGTTTCCAATTGGGTATCCCGCAAGAATTGAAATAATTGAAATAAGATTTAACTTTTCTATTACTTTTTTTGCTTTAATTTTTTCATCAAAAGAAAGTTCACGAGTTTCCGCTTCTTTTACAGCTTTTTTTAATGGTTTAAGAATAAAATAAGCAACAGTTGAAATAATAATCATAATACCAGCAGCAGGGCCTAAAGATGCACCCAAGCCAGAAAGCCAGTCTCCATAAGTTGAACCTTTAATAGTTACAACCTGATATGATGATAACATTGGAACACCTACAATAGTTGAGATTCCCAAAAAGATCATGTAAATACCAAATATATCCATAACATTCTCCAATCAGCATTTATTATATCATAAAATTTCCCGAAAGTTGAAATTATAGTAAAAAATAAATAAACTGTGGAAGTGTATTTCAATGGAACCATGTGAAAATCATGGACTGAATGCGCAACGGTAAAGAGATAATTAAGAATTCAGAATGCGGAATTAAGAATTGTGAAAGCAAAATAAAGAAGCAGAAAGAATTTCTAAGGAAGGTCTTTTGATACTGTCACTGGCGCAAATAACGCTGGGAAGACAAAAAGACTTATGCTGAATACAGCAATTTCTAAGTCCGGAAACTTTGGTACACAGGGATTCTCTCTATTTTGAGGCAGAATCCAGCTTTCCGTATGGAAAGTTACATCTTTAATTTTGGGAATTGCGCAGTTTCGATTCTCGGAGACTTTTATGAAAAATACAAATTTTTCTCGTTGCGTAAAGCTGTGGGTTGCAGCTTTAGTTTTGGTATGTGGTGTTGCATTTACTGGATGTAAGCCAGGGGTAGATAAACCAGCACTTCCTGCAGGTGTTAAAGAACTTTCTGCTGATTCGATGTTGATTGGAACTTGGGAAAGTGAATATGGTGAAATTTTTACAATCACTACAGACTCACTTAAAAACGGTGGTTCTTGGGGCGACAGTTATGCTGGTAATAATCTTTTAATTGGAGAAATAACACAGGATTCTGGGTATTTATACATTAAATATACAAGAGCAATGAATCTTGATTCTTCATATTCAGAAGATGCTGCAGATGTTGGCAAATGGTATGCACTTAGTTATAAAAATCTCAAACCTGATACAGTAGATTTAGCAGGTGCCTATGGAAGTGTTTCTGCAACAAATACAATTGAAGAAGCTATCGCAGAATTCACTATAGAAAACGGTTATTTTGCTACTTATTCAACTTGTGCTAAACAATAGGTCTGTCCCTATTGTAACGGTACTTGTATTCACTGGGGCTCATTGCCGCCCCAGTACCCCTGCTATAGTGGTTGAAGCTGCAGCGCAGCTTCGGATTGGAGTAAGGTCTGTCCCTGTTGTTCCAAAAATATGAAAAAGCTTTTAATTATTTCTTTTATTATCCTGTTTTTTAATATTCTCCACGCCGAACAATTCGTTTTGCCATCCATAACATCATACATTGATGCTACTGTTGTTGAACAACGGCAGACTATTACGGAAGAAGAAATTGACTGCATGAATGTGGCGGATTTGCCAGCTTTGCTGGAAGCTGCTGGAATTCAAATTTTAAGTTACGGACCTTATGGACTTGAACATAAGCCTAGCATCCGGGGATTTACGGACGAAACTGTACGGGTGATTATCAACGGTGTATGTGTAAATAACGCTCAATATGGAACTTCTGACTTTTCAACACTGAATATTAAGGATATTGAAAAAATTGAAATTGTTAGGGGTGGATTTACAGAAGGTGTAAGTGATGAAGGTGCTGTTGGAGGCGCAATTTACATAACTACAAAAAAACAGGTTCTGGGACATCATTTTGATTTTGATTCGGGGATTAAATCTTTCTTTAACTACTATTACCCATTGGATTCCTTCTTTCAAAGTGCAGGCTATTCTGGACAGATTTCAGACGCTCAATTCCTAAAGGTAAATCTTAAAGGAACATTTGCAAACAACAAATATCTCTTTACGAATTACAAAGGAATAAAAAGTCAGCGGGATAACGCCCGTGTAATTGATGGTAATGGGAATATTAACTATTCATATTTTTTTGACGGGAACTATATTAATATTTCGGATTTTTTTTATGCTGGAAACAAGCAGACTCCTGGAACGGAAACTTCCTTTTCTTACGGAGTCCAAAAAGATTATGACAACAACCTGACTATACAGCTGGTAAATCCAGAAGTTGGGAAAGGTATAAAACTGGAAAATACTTTAAGCTGGCTTTCTAATACCCGCTTTTATAACGATAAAACTTCTGATTCTGCTCATTTTGTGAATACTGGAAAATATGCTGGTTCTGTATATTTGCATAAACTGGACTGGTTTAAGGAGTCGGCTGGAATTACTTTGGATTACACTTATCTGGATTCTACAGACGATGGTATTCACCAGCAGTTTTCTGGGGCTCTGAAAAGTACCAGTAAGTTTTTTTGGTGTGGAAATGAGGGAAATGGGGACAACGGGGACAGACCTCCTTTGAACAGTGAGCAGAAGAACAATAGGGACAGACCTCAATTTGCCTTTACCCTCCCCTTAAGCCTGAAATTCAGCAATAAAAATCTGGCTTTTACTCCAAAACTAGGTTTTTCTATAAACACTAAGTATGTTGATCTGCTTATAGACGGTTACAGAATGACTCAATTTCCAAATATGGACGATTTGTACTGGGAAAGCAGCGGTTACAAAGGAAATCCAGACTTAATTCCAGAATCTGGCTGGGGTGGAGACTTTACTGTGAATGTTCACAACATCTGGTTGCCATTCAGCTTGTGTGCCTACATAAATTTCTACGAAAACAAGATTCAATGGGCTAATCTTGGTGGCAACTGGCGTCCGGAAAATGTGGCATCTGCCTTTTATTTTGGAATTGATGGCCGGCTGGAAAAAAACTTCTGGAATGACAGAATTTCTGTAACTGCGAATGGAGAATACTTACACACTAGCCTTTTAGATAAGCGCAATTCCATGACTTATGGGAAAAAAATTATGTGGACTCCCGATTTTACTGGAAGTGCCAGAATCAGGCTAAACTTTCCTGGAAAAGGCAAAACTGAAAGCTATGTTTTGCTTGCTGAAGCTAACTATATGGGCAAACGATACACAACAAACGCAAACATTTCTTATGTAAAGCCATACACTCTCATCAATCTTTCTGCCCAAATGACTGTCGCATCAAAGAACTGGCATTTTACTCCATACATAAGGCTGGAAAATCTATTAAATATGGATTATGAAGCTGTAGATGCTTATCCAATGCCAGGTATAAGTGGAACTGTTGGTCTTAAAATAAAAAGATAAAAAGGACAGATTGACCTCTTCTACAAATTTTTATTACTATGAATCACTCAATCACAGGAGCAATTATGAACTGGAGGTTCGTTTTCTTTTTTAACTCTGTTTTACTTGGCGTTGGTCTTGCAATGGACGCTTTTTCTGTCTCAATGGCAAATGGTTTAAATGAACCTAAAATGAAAAGTGGCCGTATAAGTCTTATTGCAGGCTGCTATGGATTTTTTCAATTTGCCATGCCAATGATTGGCTGGATTTGTGTTCATACTATTGTGGTTTACTTTCAGAAATTTGAAAAATTCATTCCCTGGATTGCTTTAATTCTTTTGCTTTACATTGGCGGCAAAATGCTAATTGAAGGTATTAAGGGTGATGATGATGAAAATTCTGATACTGAAAAACGTCTTGGTTTTGGCACTTTGATAGTACAGGGAATCGCAACTTCCATTGATGCTCTTTCCGTTGGATTTACAATTGCAGATTACGGTGCTTTAATGGCAGTTGCTGCTTCTGTAATAATTGCTGTTGTTACATTCGGGATCTGTATCGGTGGATTGATTATTGGAAAAACCGTTGGAAATATAATCAGTAACAAAGCTACAATTCTTGGCGGCGTTATCCTTATTGGTATTGGAATTGAAATCTGGGTTCGTGGAATTTTCTTTTAATACGATAAAGCTATGCCTTTAATAAAGCTTACAGAATCAATTTCCTATTTACCAGCTGTATCTGCTCCTCTTTCCTGCGATATTGTTTTCATCAAGACAAACAAATCAACCTGGATTTTTGATACAGGAACTAATGAAGAGGCAGCAGCTGAAATTAACAAAATTGATGGACCAAAAAATATTGTCATTTCGCACTTTCATGCAGATCATATTACAAATATTCCAAAGATTAATTACACAAATCTATATGTTTCTAAAAACACAAAAAAGTACACAAAAGATGGAATTATTGTTAGTGGAAATATGATTTTTGATGAAAAAGGACAGAAAGTCAAACTTTCTGTCCTTTTTTTTACGAATTTTTCTTTATCCATTCAACAAGTTCATCAATCTGTGTAAAGGCTAAAGAAACAACAGTATCAGCAGCCCCGTAATAAATTGCAATTCGACCAGTTTTTGCATCACACAAGGTTGAACAAGGGAAAACCACATTAGGTACGTCCCCAACGCACTCATATAATTCCTGGGGACGCATTAAATAAGGCTTTGCACGATATAAAACCTTCCAAGGCTCATTTTTATCAAGAATTGCAGCACCCATAGAATAAACCATACCGTTACATGTAGTTGCAACACCGTGATAAATCAAAAGCCAACCGTCGTCAATTTCAATTGGAATAGGACCTGCACCAATTTTTGTCCATGACCATCCACCTTCGGCACCCATTACAAAACGATGCTGTCCCCAGAATTCCATATCTTTTGACTGTGAAATGAAAATATCACCAAATGGGGTGTGTCCCCGGTCTGAAGGACGACTAAGCATTATGAATTTTCCATCAATTTTTTTAGGAAATAAAACACCATTGCGATTACATGGTAAAAATGCATTTTCCAGCTGATAAAAATTCTTAAAATCATCAGAATATGCTATTCCAATTGTTGGTCCATAGTACGAATTGCACCAGGTAACATAATAACGCCCGTCAATCATACATACTCGAGGATCGTATCCACAGGCTGGACCACGAACAGAACCATCCTGATTCAAAAGTTGGATTGGATTTTCTTCCAGCTGCCAGTTAATAGCATCGTCACTTTTTCCAAGGAACAGATGCTGCTGCATGGCTGTATCATCTGAACGAAAAACCCCAACAAATTTTCCATCTTTTTCGACAATAGCACTATTAAAAATACTATTGCTTCCAGGAATCTGATTACGTTTAATAACAGGGTTTGCAGAATAGCGCCAGATTACCTCTTTACAGCCGGCAGGTTTATCTTGCCATGGAATATTTGGTAAATCTTTTCCAATAATCATACTTACCTCCAGTATTTATTTGATTAAAATGCTTTCTATTTCAGCAATGTACATTACATGCCAGTCATTATTGCTGTAACATGCTTCAATAATATCCTTTGCACCATCCACAAAACTTTCAGCATTCAATTCTTGAGCATAAAGCTTGCGGCAATTCAATACAAGGCGGCTTTCTGCAAAATAAGGTATGTCCCCGTTGTGCTCAACCGTAAAACCACAAGCCTTAACTTTATCTTCTGTACGACCAGAAAGTCTTCCACAATATGCAAGCTGCTCTCTATATTGTTCTGGTAATACACATAGACTGAAATAATCCCCATTATCCACGAATTCTTTTGTATAGCGAGATTTACGGATATAAACGGTAGCGACTTTTTTATTCCAAAGTATGCCTAATCCACCCCAACTGGCAGTCATAGTATTAACTTTACCATCTTTTTCAGCTGTAATAAGCAGCCAATCCTTATCGATTAACTTAAATGGATTATCTGTTAGATTTTCTGGTTTAATTTCTGTCATATATAACTCCTAAAAATTATTTTTTCGCAAACATAAAGAAAGGAAGAATGGAACTCCCAAAATCGAAGTAATAATACCTGCTGGTATTTCTGACGGTGCTATAATTACACGAGCAAGGGTGTCTGCCAATAAAAGAAGTACCGCACCGAAAATCATACTGTATGGAATTAAGTTTTTTGCTTTTGGACCAATTAAACTGCGCATAATGTGAGGTGCAATCAGACCAACAAATCCTATAGTACCGCCGGCACAAACTCCGCAGCTAACGGCTAAAGCTCCGGAAAATAAAACCAAGACTCTAAGTCTGTTTACTTCTACACCGAGTGTTGCAGCTGTTTTTTCTCCAGTAGCCAAAAGATCAAGGGATGGTGATGTCACAATCATGAGGAAAACAGAAAATATTGCTGGAACCAATATAAAACACATTTCTTTCCACCCACGACCGTTGAAACTTCCTAAAATCCAGGTGTAAATAGAATGAAGCTCCTTTCCACTTGTAAGTAAGACCATTGATGAAATAGCTGAATAAAGAGTTCCTAAAGCAGTACCACAGAGAAGTAGCATTATTGATGAGGATTTACCCCCCTGAGAAAACGCCAGTATGATGACTAAAATCCCCGCACCTAGAGCGCCCAAAAATGCACACAAATTAACAATCGATACAAAATGTAGACCAATACCACCAAGACCAAGCACTCCAGCCAGTACAGCCCCTAAAGTGGCACCAGAACTAATACCCATAATTCCAGGTTCCGCCAAAGGATTTCTAAAAAACAGCTGAAACATGGCACCGCTACCACCAAGGACTGTCCCCGTTGTTACAACAAGCAATGCCCGGGGCAACCTGAGGTTCCATAAGATGATATTTTCAAATCTATCCCCCTGCCCAAAAACTGCAGCAAGCGTGATTTTTTCTGCACCCAATATTAAGGACAGAACAAGAGAAACGACAAGAGAAAGTATTAGTACTGGAAGTGTAAAATATTTTTTATTCATTTTCTAATAGATGATAAAGCGTTTCTACACAATCTGCAATTCTCGGACCTGGTCTCGTAAAAAGATTATCATCAATAATATAAATCTTGCCATTCTTTACAGCAGATATCTCTTTCCAACCACTACGATTTGCTACAGATTCAACGCTCAAACCTGAACTTGCAGGTAGAAGAATAACTTTAGGATTCCGTGCAATGATAGATTCTTCACTTACAATAGGAAATGAATCATCTAAATCACCAAAAAGATTTTCTCCACCGGCATTAACAATTACATCATTTATAAAAGACTTATTTCCAGCACTAATATATGGTGAATTCCAGATTTCATAATATATTTCAGCTTTTTTAGCCTTATTAAATTTAAGATTTTCGTATTTGCCGAGCTTTTTATTCATATCATTAACGACAGTCTGAGCTTGTGAGGTATGTCCCGTTAGCTCACCGACAGCAAGAATTTCTTTTTTAACATCATCAATTGATTCAGATGTTGATAAATAATATGGGATTTCATAAGTATTCAGTTGATCTATAAGAAAATTATGCATCCCATCTGTAAGATAAACAAGTTCAGGTTTAAATGAAAGGATTTTTTCCATACTAATGGTTTTCCCATCAAATCCTCCAACTTTAGGTAAATCTACAGCGGCCTCTGGAAAATCTGTGTAATCACTGACAGCAGTTACCTGAGAACCAGCTCCAATAGCAAACAAAATCTCTGTACTAGCAGGCGAAAGGGAAACTATGGATTTTGGAGACTTAAGGTCTGTCCCCGTTGTTCGTTTAGTGCAACTTGTAACTAATAGAACTGCAAAAATAAATATTACTATGATTCTAATTGTTTTTTTCATACTAAATCCTGATTGTATTTTGATATTATTGGTTTATATGAATAAATAGCGGGCGTTGCGGGCGGCGACTGAGCCCGCAGAAGGGGTGGCGGATGACGGGACAAAGCGGAGCAAATGGCAAAGCTTGCTTTGGCATTTGTGGAGCGACTCGCGGCAGGAGCCAGGGGAAGGCATTCCCCTTCCCCATATTTGATAAACAGAAAAACTTACTTAGCGCCCCATTCAGCGTAATAAGAATCAATTTCTTTTTTGATGTCATCTGTAATTACAGTTTTATCACCATTTGTATAGAGGGCATCAATAACTTCATCCATTGAAACAATTGCTTTTGCTGGGAAACCGTACTTTTCTGTGATTGTTTCCAAAGCAGACTTTGTTGTATCAGGGGCACGTTCACGACGATCAAGAGAAACAATTTCTCCTATAATCTTGATTCCCCCTTCCGTTGTTTCCTGTGCTTTAATTTTTGGATAAGTCTCTTCGATAGATTTTCCTGAAGTTGTTACATCTTCAATAATTACGACACGGTCACCATCTTTAATTTTGTAACCAAGAAGAGCACCTTTATCTGCACCATGATCCTTTTCTTCTTTTCGATCACAACAATATTTGATTTCTTTTCCGTAAAGTTCAGAGTAAGCAACTGCTGTTACTACAGCTAAAGGAATTCCTTTATAAGCAGGTCCAAAAAATACATCAATATCGTCACCAAAATTGTCGTGAATAGCTTTTGCATAATATTCACCAAGACGTTTAAGCTGAGATCCTGTTACATAAGCACCGGCATTCATAAAGAATGGAGACTGACGTCCACTTTTCAATGTAAATGAACCAAATTTTAAAACCTGGCATTCCAACATAAAATCAATAAATTCTTTCTTGTACTGTTCCATAATTCTGATTTTTAATTCTTAATCCTTAATTCTTAATTTACTTAAGTGCACTTCTATCAAGACGGTCAAAACCATCTGTCAGTTTTCTGGCAATTTCAACTAATTTTGCCAAATCACCTTTACGGGCACCTTCAATATTCAAAGGCATAACTGGATCATGTAAGCTTAAACGGAGCAAAATCCATCCCTGAACATCTTCCCCCTTAAATGAAAGACGAACACCTTCATAAGACTGTGGCAATTCATAACCAGCAGCTTCTGCTCGTTTTTTGAATTCCTCAAGAACAGATTTTCCATAATCCTTGAAGTCTTCACCAGAAATCTTAAAGCGATATTCCCCTTCCTCTACCAATGGAGGCAGCTTTTCAATAAGACTATCCAGTTTTTTACCAGCTTTTGCAGCCTGTGCCAAAGCAATTACAAGTTTAACTGCTAGGAAAGCACCATCATCAAGATAATAATTATCTTTAAGAGCACCATGTCCAGATGTTTCCATAGCCAAAGGAGCACAAATGCCAGCTGCGTTCAATTCTTTTTGCTTATTGATTACATTTTTGTAACCACGCATATAACAAAGATGCTTTAATCCAAGTTCTTTTTCAAGGAAGTATGTAAGACGATCAGATGTAACTGAGTCAGTAATGATTGTTGAACCAGGATACTGAGGTGCAAGAATTGCAGAAATCATAGCAATAATTGAATCTCTATTAATTTCACTACCATCAGAAAGTACTGCAGACATACGATCAACATCTGTATCAAAAATCAATCCAAGATCAGCCTTGTTTTTCAAAACTGCATCACGAATTGCTTCCATTGCCTGCTTATTTTCTGGATTTGGAATATGATTTGGAAACATTCCATCTGGTTCAAGGAACTGACTACCTGTTGTATCTGCCCCAAGAGGTTTAAGAATCTTATCTACAAAGAATCCTGATGCACCGTTGCCTGAATCAACAACAATATGTAAACCTTCCAAAGGCTGTTTTGAACCGCCAAATGCATCTGAAATATGATTTTTGAGATATTCTGCATAAATACTAAGCAAATCAAATTCTGGAGTATAAGGACTAGCTTTCATTGGATTAAGCAATGAAGCAAGCTTTAAAATCTCTGTAATATCTTCGTGCTCAAGCCCGCCATCGTTATCAAAAAACTTAATTCCATTTCTATTAAAAGGAAGATGACTGGCTGTAATCATTGCAGAGCCGTTAAAACATGTCTCTTCAAAAACAATTGACATGAACATGGCTGGTGTTGTTGCCATACCACAATCAACAACTTTTGCACCTGCACTGGCAATACCATCCATAAGTGCATCAGCTAATTCTGGTCCTGAAACACGAGAATCTCGTCCAACACCGATTCTAAGGTCGCAAACCTCAATTCCCGACTTTTTTTCCAACCAGCTGGCATAAGCACAACCAATCTGACGACAAATTTCTGGAGTAAGATTAATGCTTTCTCCTTCAACACCTTCTACAGCAACGCCACGAACATCACTGCCATTCTGTAATTTTAAAATATCACTCATAGTCATTATTCTACTCCTAAGTCTCACTTTCGTCATTAGTAGAAATATCGTATTTTTTACAGAAGTCGTTTAATTTTACTTGTAAGTACCAAAGCAGCCTTTTCATGAGTCTTTTCTGATGGATGCCAATCAGCTGCAATTCCATCTGCCATATTTTGATTAGAGAAACGAAGTGATGTTACCTTATTATCACCAGTTTCAGCACTGTATTCTTCTACAACTTCTTCAACTGCCTTACAGAGGTCTGTCCCCATCATCCCCAAAGAACAAACAATCGAAGCATCAGGATTATTTTTTCTTATTTGTTTAAGAAATGCTTTATACGCAGACTTAAACTCTTCAGTTTTTTCTTCATCCTTTTTTACATAACTGTTATCGTTGGTTCCAAGATTTATTACAATAAAATCAGGCACAAACTGATGAAAATTCCAGTCTTTGTTACCAGGATTTATTCCGTTAATTGTTGTATTCCAGGTAAAACCAAGCTTTTCATAGTATTTTGGAAGAAGTGAATTTGTATTTTTTCTCCCGTTATTTGTATATCCTGAAAGAATTCCAAAACCACTCAAACATACCATAGAATAATCAGCACCAAGAGCCTTTGCTGTTTTGTAAGCATAAGTCTTTGTATTGTCTTCTGTTGAAGTTTTAAAGTGGTTTTCCTTTACAGGATCATCAACGCCATACCCACAGGTAATTGAATCTCCTATAAATTCAATTTTAAGATCCTTTTTTGCAGCAGGTTTTATGCTCCCTTCTTTATCAAGTATGATTTTTGAAATTCCAGCCAGAGAATTTGTTGATTCAGATACCTTTAATATTTCAACTTCGCCAGAAACTGGCTTTTTTTCATTGAATATTGTTACGACTTCCTTACTTTTACTGATGATTTTATCCAGTTTTCGTTCACCGTTCACAAAAACTACAACTCTGGCACCATTATCTAAATCTACTGCGCCATTAGTATTGCTGTCACCTATAAATTCCACATCAAGCCGTTTAGCATTTACCTCAAAAGCAGCTCCGGTTCCCGAAAAACACATCAATAAGGAATCAAAGCCCATGAAGGTCCGTCCCACTTGTTTCACATTTTCGTCTGTTGGTAAAAACTCCTGATCTTCATTATTTGACCTTGTACAAGAAAAACTGAAAAACACGAAAGTTGTTATTAATATGAAAAATAGTTTTTTAAAAAAGCTCATAGATCCCCCAACTTTTTGTTACACAATCAGTATAAAAGCAGATTTACATTATTTTAACTTTAGAATTTATATCAAATTCGTTTAATCCTTACACTTCACAATTTTCCATTTATCCCCTATACTATAATCGTGGCACAACTATACGTTATTGGAACTCCGATTGGAAATCTTGGTGATATTACTTACAGAGCTGTAGAAACATTAAAGAATGTTGACTACGTTGCTGCTGAAGATACTCGCCATACACTGCAGCTTTTGAATCATTTTGAAATCAAAAAGCCGCTTATTTCCTGCAGAGCCCAGAACGAAAAATTTGCCGGCGAAAAAATCGTTAAACTGCTGGAAGAAGGCCATGATGTGGCTTTTGCAAGTGATGCAGGAACTCCTGGTGTAAGTGATCCAGGTGCTGTTCTTGTAGACATTGTAAGAGATGCAGGTTTTAATGTAGTACCTATCCCTGGTCCTGCAGCTTTCGCAACTTTAGTAAGTGTAGCCGGCTCTGGTGGAAAGACTTTGATTTTTGAAGGTTTTCTTTCTCCTAAACCGGGAAAAAGACGTTCAAGACTTAAGGAACTTATGGCAACTGGAAATGCCGTAGTAATTTATGAAAGTCCCTTCAGAATTACTAAACTTCTTTCTGATATTGCCGATATTGAAGGAAACCGTCGCATTGTGGTTGGCCGTGAATTGACAAAACTGCACGAAGAGATTACCAGTGGAACAGCTGCAGAACTGTTTGATGATTATTCTTCGAGACAATCCATAAAAGGTGAGTTTGCAGTTTTTATTTCTGGTGTAAAAAATATTAAGTTTTCTGATGAATCTACCGATAATTAACACGTGTAGAGGGAAGGACATTATGATGATAAATGGTGTAAACAACGTAACTCAGGTGAACAACGTTCAGAATGTTCGCAAAACAGACAGTACTGCAAAAGTACGCGATACTTCTGACTCAATCTCAGTTTCAAAAGAAGCCAAAGAAATGGCTGAAATGTACTACATGGACAAAGTAGCTGCTGAAACTCCAGATGTTCGCGCAGACAAAATCGCAGAAATCAAAGAAAAGATTAAAGATCCTTCATACTTAAGTGATGCTACAATTAAATCTGCAGCAGATAAATTCTTGTCTGCAATCGGTCTTTAATTAGAAACTGTATAATTATTAGACTCAAAAGACGGAATTTATTTAAATTCCGTCTTTTTTTTTAATAAATCGGGTTTGTAAAGAGCCCAAAAATTGGTGAAGCTAAAAAATTAAGGTATGTTTTAACGCTTTGCTATCAAACAATAGGCATCGGAGGGCCTATCTCATGTCAGACTTTATTTTTAGAATCAGCCCAAACATCGTATTAGGACCATATACAGTCAGCAGACTTGGTACCCAGGTAAGCGAATGGGGAAACCGTTTTATGGTTATTATGGATCCTATTTTGAGTGAAGCTAAAACTTCAGAAAAAATCCTTCAATCTCTTGCAGACCGTAAAATCGATTGCTTTGTATTTTCAGAATTAACAGAAGGTTCTTCTTCTAAAACTATAGAACGCGCACTCTCCCTTGCAAAAGAAGGCCATGTCCACGGAATCATCTGCTGTGGCGGCGAAAAGGCACTCAACATAGGCCGTGCCGTAGCAGCCTACTACAACGAAGTCCACCCGTTCTACTCTTTCGTAGATGGCGCTTTACCAAATACAAATCCACTTCCATGCTTCTGCGTTCCAACAACCTACAGAACTCCATTTGTATTTACCAGCGAAATTCCTATAACAGATGCCAGAAGCCATCAACTTAAATTTCTTAAGGTTCAGAATTCAGTCTGCAAACTTCTGCTTGTAGACCCAAATCTGACACTCTCTTTAACTGACAACCAGAAATCTACATTACAGATTGAACTTATGGGTATGGCAATCGAAGCCTATCTTTCGCAAAAAGCTAACTTCTTCAGTGACACTTTTGTTGAAAAAGGTCTCCAGATCATTTCATACGCAATTGATGGCTCCCCATCACTTGATATCACAACACCAGAAGAAGTTCTCCTGGCAGAAGCCGGCAGTATGATTTCTATGGCAACTTCTTCTTCATCTTTAGGAATGGGATCTCTTCTTGCCTTAACAATTTATTCACGCTATAAAATCAATAAATCTCTTGTTGCCGCTATACTTCTGCCTTACGCATTGGAAGATGTTGCAAAATACAAGGTTGCACAACTTGATAAGATTGCTCATATGCTCCGTGTCTGTGGTGATGAAATCACTGGAGAAGATGCAGCAAAAGCATTAATCGAATATGTTCGCCAGAAAATTGCTATGGCAAATCTCCCTACCCGTCTTAAGGATCTTAAGCTTACAATTGAACAGCTTTCCCTTGCAATTGAAGATGTAAGTCAGGTAGATTTAGTTCATAATTTACCACGCAGCATGACAACTGACGATTTATTTGATTTTATTAAAGTTGCATTCTAAATCACAGGTAAAAACAGGATTATTATGATTGAACCGGGAAATCTTTTTCATCTGGAAGGCGGACAGAAACGCCGAAAACTTGCATTAACATTTGGAGCTCTTGAAAGAGATATTCTTGGTATTGCCGAAAAAGGCACTGAATATTCATTTAAAGATTTACCTCGTGCAGAATATACAAAACAGATTGCCAGAGTTCTGTTAAAAGATCCAAAACTATCTCCAGAAGCCTTAAAAGAACTGGATGATTTGATTCATGCAGAACCTTTTGATGAACTTCGTCTTTGTAATGTTGCCCGCAATCATCTTCTGGCCATTATTGGAACTTTTCCTGCCGAATGGGATCTGGTAATTGCCCCACACGCAGCCCCAACAGATGAAAACGGAGTTGTTCGTCAGCGAAGTTTTTATCCAGGAGTTGCCGTTTACGCAGAAGACATCCGTTCTCCTTTCAATTTAGGCTCTATTTTCCGCTCCGCAGAAGCAATGGGCGCTGAAAAAGTATACATTTCCCCTTTCTGTACCGACCCAGAACAACCTCGCGCCATTCGCAGTGGCATGGGATGTATTGAAACCATGGGCTACACCCGCTGTTCCCTTGAAGAACTGCCTTCTGATGTGCCAGTTTTTGCTTTAGAGACAGGAGGGACAGACCTCAATGAGTTTGTTTTCCCAAAACAAGGCATTTGTATCATAGGATCTGAAGAATTAGGCGTAAGCCCACAGGCTTTAGACAGAGCAACTTACGGACGAGTTACAATTCCAATGAAAGGATTAAAAGCGTCATTAAATGTAGGTGTAGCATTCGGTATTTTAATGCAGAAGTGGGTTGAAGCTTTAAGTCAGAACTAATCAAAGCCAGCAATTCAGGCTTTTGTCAGCATATTAAGCAATCCCTTGAACTGACCTTCCGAAGTAATATTGAATGTCGAAAGAATTTCCTTGTCCAGTTGATAGAATTCCAGGTTTCCTTCATTAAAACTCTGTAAACTTTCTGCAAGATAAATGATTTTATGAGCTGGCAACAATTCCTTGTTTTTTACTTCATCCATATCATTCCAGAAACCAATTACAGAATCCACAGCATCTGGAAATCCTTCTTTCTTTGTGTAAACCATTCCAAGGTATGGAGCTTCAATTCCGCTGTAAAAAACACCCCTAACCTTGTCTGCTAAATCATCATAACCTTCCAGCAAATCTTCTACGTACTCTTTCTGTTCATCGCTGGCAGTTTTAAGAATCAAAATGCCAAAGCTGTTCAAAAGTCCAATAGTATACATTTCAGAAGGTGTAAATATTTTTGCTATATCGTAGTTTTTAGCAATGTTATAGGCAAATTCAGCTACATTCTGTGCATGAACAAAATATGGCCTTGCAGTTTTATTTGAACGAACAATACTTACATCAGGATTATCAAGGGAATAGATTTCTGAAAGCTCTTCATCACTTAAGCATTCAAAAACTTTAATCAAATCAAGTTCTTTACATCCCTTGGCAAAAGCACGTTTAAGCAGAAGCATAGTAAGCATAGTATCTTTAGAAACCATGTCATACAGGTCACTGCGAGACATTTTTTTACTGATTCCAAATTTCTGAACTTTTGCAAAACTGTCCTTAAGACATGGAATAGAATCCTGAAGTCGAACAAACTGATAACAAAGCATATCTGTTCCACCAAAAATCTTTTCATTACAAGGAAGAACAATTCTGGTTACAGTTTCATTTCCATCAACCATAACCTGATAGTTATCTTTTGAAAGTCCAATCTTCTGGAGCATAAGAATCATGATAATAATACCAAGCCCTGCACCTTCAGACTGATCCAAAATTCTGTGGAAAACATCTTCCATACTTGTATACTGCTGAACACTATCAAGTTTATTCTGAATTCTTTCCTTTTCTATTGGAGTAAGAACAGAATTATTACGGATTTCAATTTTAACCTTGTCGCCTTTAAAGTGGAAAACCAGTTTTATATAAAGACCTGCTTTTTTCTGTAATTCAAGAAAGTGATCAATATTTGAAAGAGTTTCCTCCTTGAAGTTCTCCATACCTTTCTTGTAGTCATCAAGATTATTTATGTCCAGATTTTTATATTTGAAATAAACGCGTTTTGTATTCGCCTTCTTTGCGTTAGTAAGAAGCTCTCCAAGACAAAAGTTTAAATACTCGTACATATGATCCTGATGGCATTCTTCAAGGAATATCCGGAGAACTTCACGAACATAAGTTTCCATATTACGAGGCAATGTATATGTGGTAATTACAATTGGCAACTGCTGGCGGACAGACTCTGCAATTACTTTTTTATCTCTCTCCACCTGTCGCGAAAAATCACTTTTCACTATGGCAGATATTTTACCGCAATGTTAGAAGTTTGTAAAATGGAAACACTTAGTCTATACTTCAGATTGTATGAAAAAAGTATCCGTTATTTTTTTAAGTTTTTTAATGTTCACAAGGCTTTTTGCAGCCCAAGGGGTACAATGGGGACAGACCTCATTGCGCACAGTATCCACAAAATGGTTTGATATCATCTATCCAAAGGACAGTTCCGCCGTTGCAAAAAAATTGTACGACAATGTTGATTCAATTTACGAAGAAGTTGCAGAACTTTACGGTATGGAACCAGAAGTTCGCATGCCAGTAGTAATTACTCCAGAAGTTGAAATCTACAATGCATACTGGTCTTCAGGTTATTACAATCACATCGTAATTTACGATACAGCCATCTCAGATAATATGGCCGTCTTTTCTGATGATTTACTGTCTACTTTCCGCCACGAAGTAACACATGCATTTACTTACAATCTAAAACGTGGCATCTGGAAAGCTCTTTCAAAAGTAATTGGTGATGCTTTTACCGCCAGTGGATTTTGCGTTACTCAGGGCTGGGCAGAAGGTGCAACCCTTACAAGCGAAAGCTATAACGGGGAAGGCCGATTAAATGATGAATATTCAAAGCAGATGATTCGTCAGGCAAAAATTGAAAACAAATTTCCATCGTATTCTGACATTCAGGGAGAAGCCGACCATCTTCCATCAGGTTCTTACTATTACTTCAATGGTGCTTTTAATGAATATCTTCAAAAAAGCTATGGAATGGAAAAATATGCTCAGCTTTGGGTAAAAATGGTTAATCTACAGACTTTGTCACCAGCAGGAGCCTTTAAAAAAATATACGGTTTTAAGCTTAAGGATGCCTGGAATGATTTTATGGAAAACTACTATGTTCCTGAAGTTGCTGCAAATCCTGTAAAAGCAGGTCTTGTCCAGGATTTTTTTACAGGCTCAACCAGGGATTATTCAAAAGACAATTTTAGGGGAAGCCTGTATTCCAGCCTTAGTTCCAGCAGTAAAGGTTTATTCTATATTGATGAAACAACAGATTCACTTAATTTTGTAAGCACAAACCAGCTCCAGAACAAGAAAATAAAACCAAAACGACTGCTTACTCTAAATAACCTGATAGAAGCAAAAGCTTCCAGTGACGGCCGTTATGTTGCACTTTCCTATTACGATATAAATAAAGCAAACATTAAAATTAGACCCGCAGTATTTGATGTAGAAAACAAAAAACTCCACAAAATCAAAGAAACAGGAATTAAATCCGTATCTATAATGAAAAATGATGATGACTATTATGTAGTTGGTTTGAAATTCCATTCACAGAATAAACAGGTTCAAATTTTTAAAATAGATTTCTACAGAGATCGAATTAATAGCTTTAGCAAAACCGCAGAAATCAAACTTCCTGAAAACACAGCAGCCTTAGACTTTACAGATTTACAGAACGGCACCTTCGCCTTCCTCCTCCGCACCCGTCTTAATTATGATATTTGCCTTGCTGCCCTGGACGGAACTCTGCTTTCCACCGCCGCCCTCCCTGCCCAGAAAATCACAATCCGTAACATGAGCTACAGCCCACAGAGCCGGGAACTTCTTTTCAGCTATACAACCCCAGATCAGATGCCGCAGCTTGGAAAACTTTCCCTGCCAGACCAGAACAATTCTCAGGTCACAGCAAGTTTCTGGAACCAGAATTTAAGCGGTGGTGTTTATTCACCAGTAATCTATAACAGCAAGCTTTATTACATCGGTAACTTCTATCTTCAAAACAGAATCCTTACAAAATCAGTTGAAGAAATCAGTTTTAATCAGATTAATACAGATTTTGTACCGCTTGCTTTAGAACAGCCCGCTATAGTTACAGAAGATGAACTGCCTTATACAAAATACAAAGGCTCAAAATATTTGTTCAAAGGGCTGTTTATTCCAATCAGTACAGTTACATCAGTTTCATTTGATCCAATAAATTACGGTTCAATGGTGCTTCCATGGGGAATTACCTTTATCCGCTCAAATCCATGGGATTCTTACAAGACAAGTTTTTCTGCAGGATACGGATTTATGTCAAATTCCTTTGGTGTAGACTGGCAGCTGATTTCCGGAACTGAAACATCGCTGTTTAATTACGGTCTTGAAACCAGTTTTGAGTTTGATAAATACGGGTTTAAGCAGACTACAGAATATTTAACCTTGGGGTCAGGCTTTTTTACCGGAAATCATTCTTCATTAACTTTAAATAACAGCAGTATTTTTCATTATGGACGATCAGGTTTGTCCCCTTTTTCCCTTTTCTCAATTCTTTTCAGCAATCTTAAAGACTCTTTAGAATCTGTAGACATGAATACTAACTATATTTACGGTTTGAACCAGACTCAGCTCACTTATTCAAATATTATTAGAACAGGTCCTGGCCATTCCGAAAAATCAGGCTTTTCTGCCACAACAATGCTGGCTTATCAATACAATAAACAGCTTGGAGAAAGTGCCCAGCTTTTCAAAAATGGGTGGGATATTGGATTCGCAGCCCGTTTTTATGTTCCAAAACTGCTGCCAGTAAAAAATAAGCAGGGAATTATTACAAATCTGCCAACAAAAATCAGCGCAAACCTATTTCTTATTCCAGAAAACGAAGAAGGTCTGTCCCTGTTGCTCACAGACAACCCTTTCCCAACCTTTACTCTAGCAAGTACCGGTTTTGAAACAGTTCTTTTCCAGAAGGACATTCAGAAAACTATAAAAATCTTTCCTTTACTTTTTGCCAGTGATATAACATTGTCCTTAAGTTATATGACAGGAGTCAGCTGCACACAGGAAGCTCCTTATTCAGATAACTGGAAAATTGCAAAAATGGGGAAATATATAGAAATGATGAAAAACGGTTCTCTTTCTGTAGTTCAGGTTCCTTGTTTGAAATTAAGCTTTGGTTTAACTCCTACAACAGGAGTCCTTGCAGATTCTCAGTACAAAACCTTCATTTATCTTAAGGCTGGATGTATTATAAAAGAAAACAGGTCTGTCCCTGTTGGCACTCTTGCCACCAGCTTAAGTTTCTAACCTACTTTACAACAATCTGGGAAAGCACCTGACCTATAGGCTCGTGAATTACCAGATTGGCAATGGAATCCTGGGGAGTTGAAGTTTTATTCAATAAAACCAGGTTTTCGCCTCGGAAATAATTTATCAGACCAGCTGCAGGATATACTGTAAGTGATGTTCCACCAATAATTAAGGTATCTGCACCCCCAATCGCCCCCACCGCACCATCAATCACATTCTGGTCCAATCCCTCTTCGTACAGAACAACATCCGGCTTTACAAGTCCACCACATTTAGTACAATGTGGCAGTGTATCTGGTGATTTTCCGCTTTCTTCAATAAATTTTTCATCATAAAAAGCATTACAATCCATACAATAATTACGCAGCGTACTGCCGTGAAGCTCATAAACCACCTTACTGCCGGCTTTCTGATGTAACCCATCAATATTCTGTGTAACAACGGCTTTTAGTTTTCCTGC
This sequence comes from Treponema sp., assembly GCA_016292805.1. Lineage (GTDB taxonomy): Bacteria > Spirochaetota > Spirochaetia > Treponematales > Treponemataceae > Treponema_D. The sequence continues at coordinate 28,736 of JAEDFM010000016.1, forward strand.
GGCTTCCAGTTCTGCCAGCTTATAATGAGCTGCATTAGGTTCAATTCCTTTAGGCAAAAGCTTCGCCCTGTAAAATCTGTAGAACTCTTTTGTATCTCTATAAAAAAAAGAATTGCTGATTATTTCTTCAGGCGGATATTTCCACTCCATATTATAAAGACCATCAACGCTTCTAAAGTCAGGAATTCCAGATTCTGTAGAAACTCCGGCTCCACCAAAAAATACTATGCTTTTGCTTTTATCTATAATTTGTTGTAAAATAGAAATATTGTAAAAAGTGTTTTCACCTACCATATTTGCATATCTTAACAATCTGCTAAAAAAAATTATAGTAATGAAATCACTATTTTATGCCGATAAGTAAATACTGAAATTCAATTTTAAAAAAAGGGTAAGAAAATGAGAGAATTTTTCAAAAGTCTGGTATTAATTTTAGTTTGTCAGATACTTCTCACAACTGCAATGTTTGCTCACGGAAAAGGCGACATTGAAGATAAGGAAGTAGAAAACAAAAACAGCTGGCAGGAAACTTTCGATTTAGACAGCAGAAAACCTGGCAAGTACAATATTATGATTACTGCTACAGACCAGGGTGGAAATAAAACTATCGAAGGTCCTCATAACATTTGGTACGATCCAAAATCAGATCTTCCTGTTTGTGGTATTACAAACCCTTATCCAGGAATGCGTGTTGTAAGTGACTTGAACATTGTTGGTACTTGTATTGATGATGATGCAGTTTCTTATGTTGAACTGGTATTAGATGGTGATAAAGATCATCCTATCAGAGCAGACGGTGCAGAATTCTGGTCTTACAAGCTTAAAACTCTTGATCTTGAAGAAGGTCCTCATACAATTCAGGTAACTGGCTATGATATTAATGGTCTTCAGGGAAAACCTGTAACTCTTACATGGCAGTTGGACCGTCAGCAGCCTTTAACACAGGTAACTGATAAAGAAATGGGTATTCTTGTTTCTGGAAACGTTAAATTTGAAGGTACCGTATCTGATGGTAACGGTATTAAATCCCTTGAATATTCAGTAGATGGTGGAAAATATTTTGCACCTGTAAAAATTAACGAAAAGAAACAACTTACAAACTTCTCTATTTCTATTAACTCAAAAGACTTCCCAGATGGTCCAGCAATCCTCTGGTTCCGTGCTACAGATATGGCTGGTTCTATTGGTCTTTATTCATTCCTTTACTTTATAGATAACACAAAACCTGCAGTAAGAATCGTTTCTCCAGCTGATGGAGAACTTGTAAACGGTAAATTCACTGTTGCAGGTTATGCAAAAGATACAATTGGTGTAACTGAACTTTACTGGTCATATGGAAACCAGAAAGGTTCAATTGACTTGGTTCCAGGAAACCATTACTGGTCAGTTAATCTTGATTCTACACAAACTAAAGAAAAGAGCGGAAAATTCACAATTACAGCTGTAGACCGTGCAGCAAACGTTGTAGAAGTTTCTAAAACTATTAACTTTGATCAGGAAGCTGATAAACCTGTTGTAACAGCTATTGAACCTGTTGCTAACCAGATTTACAGTGGCTCTGATGCTTTGTATGTTCGCGGTATTGCAAAAGATGATGATGGCGTTCAGTCAATTCAGATTAAATACGATAACAAAGAACCTGTTGTAATTGAAACAAAAGGTGTTTACTACGCAAAACTTTGTGAAGAAGGACAGATTACTGCCGGAACTCACAAAATTGAAATTGTTGCTTTCGATAAAAACGGAGTAAAAGGAAATCCAGTTACAACTATCATTGAATCAAAAGGTTATGCTCCAGCATTTGCTAATGCAAAAGTTGGCAGAACAGAATTCGTAAACGGTATGGAAATCCACCCAGAAAGTGCTTCTACATTCACAGTTGATGTAACTTCTCCAGTTGGAATCAAAAAAGTTCATACAGCAATCACATGGGGTAAAAATGGTATTGAAGAAAAAGAAGTTGAACTTAAGAATCTTACTTCTTACACAGTAGCATTCCCAGTAGTTCCAGCAGGCCAAAAAGGTGTAATTCAGTACAAAGTAACTGCAACTGATTCACTTGACCGTTCTACAGACTACAACGCAATCGTTTATGTAACAAATACATCAGAAGTAAAAGATGATGTTCCACAGATTGTTCTTGATGGACGCTTCAGCGAAGACGGTACTGTAATTAATAACAAGGAATTCCCAGCTACTGCTTATGTACTTGGTGCAAAAGCTGCTAAAGTAGAATTGATCCCTTGGACACCATTTGCTACAGCAAAACTCAACGGTAACCAGATTGTAATTTCAGCTGGCGATGCTGTTGGTGGCTCTGCAGATGTAGTTATTCGTGTAACTACAGATAAAGGTAAGGTAATCAACTCTACTCCAGTCCGCTTCAAGCAGGATACAGCTTTACCAGAAATTACAATCAACAATGTAACAGACGGAAAAGCAATTGTAGTTGGCGAAGAAGCTGAAACTGTTTCAATCAGCGGTAAAGTTACATGCAAAACTGGTGTTGGTACAGTTAAATACCGTGTAGTTTCTATTACTCCACTTATGGCTAAAGGTATTGTATCTAAAGTAAATCCAGTTACAGTTCCAGCCCTTTCAGATTTGGATGTAGATGCAAGCGGAAAATTCAAAATTGACTTCTTAGTTTCAGAACAGCTTCCAGTAGGAACACACCTTGTTGAAATCGTAGCTGAGAGTGCTGGTGGAAATGCAGTTTCTAAAGCAGCTGTTATCAAAAACTTCCCAGCTGCACCTGGAAAACCAGCTAAACCTCTCGTAAGCTTCATCAACGGATTCGATACTTATGCAGTTGTAACATACCAGGGCGAAATGGAAACTGATTATGAACAGTTTGCCCGCATCAACATGATTGAAGGAAAAAACACTATAAGCTTCAAGACTATGTCTGTAGAAGGAACTGGTGTTGCAGGTACATATACAGTAAACAAAGCTCCAACTCTTTCTGCTAACTTTGCTCTTGTAAATGGCGAAGAATACCGCTGTGGTATGCCAGTAACAATGGCTTATGCTGCTAAATCTGCAGGTTCAGTAAAAGTTTATATTGATACAGGTGCTGTAATTTCTGGCGTTTCTTACGAAATTACTGGTGCTGATGTTCCAGGTGGAGACCTTAAACAGGCTGGCGCAATCAAACCTGTTAAATCACCTGATGTTCCAAACCGCTGGATTGCAGAAATTCCACTTGGAAATCTTCCAGCTCGTGTAAACAACATTGCAGTAACAGTTAAAGCTGGCTCTCTTGAAAAGAAGATTAACGGAGCTATCACTGTAGTTCGCGAAAATGATGCAGCTTTAATTAATGATGCAGAAAAAATCTATAACTTTCCTGCAGCTGACACCCCATACGACAGCCAGGATGGAAACTATGTTCTTAGCAACGGTTCAAAATTCTACTACTATGCTAACTACCAGCTTCCAATCGAAGCAACTCTTGAAGCAGCTTCAGGACTTTCAATTACAACAGAAGGCCGCTTAATCACTTTGACAGCTGAAAAAGACGGTATTTATAAAGATGTTCGTATTCGTGTTAAGGATGGTATTGGTGATACACATTCATCTGACAGAGTAAGCTTCATTGCTAACACATCAGATCCTGTAATCACTCTTACTACTCCAGAAACAAACCAGTGGCTCAGAAACTCTGTAACACTTTCTGGTAACGCAACACATGCTCTTGGAGTACGCAAAGTTGAATACTCTATTGATGGTGGCGAAAACTGGAAATCATTCTCTATTAAAGCTGGTACAAATGTAACATTCAGCGAAGTTGTTGATCTTAAATCTACTGATGATGGACTTATCAGAATCAACATCCGCGCTACAGATAATTCTGGTCATCAGTCAACATTGCTTACTTCTTGCTACAAGGATACAACTCCTCCAGCAGTAGAAGTTATTGAACCTGTTTCAGGTGATGTTGTAAACGGTCAGAACTTAATCGTATTCAAAGCTAACGATGAAAGCTCTCTCTTAAAAGCTGAATATGTAGCTCCTGCTAAAAACGGCAGAACAAGAACAGCTGTAGAATTGAATCCTCTTACTTCTACATTTGTTGGTACAAAAGAATGTCCTATCGATGACGGAATGAACTTTGTATTCACAGATGAAGCAGGTAACTCAACTACTATAAATGCATGGGACTTCACAATTGATAACAAATCGGACTTACCAGTTGCAGAAGTACATGTTCCAGAAGAACTTCAGGTAATTACACGCGACTTTACAATTTCTGGTGTAATTTATGATGATGATGGCGAATCAACAATCTTCTATAAGATTGATAACGGTCCTTTCATCCAGCTACCAGAACCAGGTACAAGCTATGCAATCCCAGTTGCATTAAGCTCACTTACAGATAACGAACACACAGTTACAGTTTACGCTGTTGATGTTAATGGTGTTAAAGGTGAAGAAACAAAACGTACCTTCAGAGTTTCTCTTGAAGAACCACAGGGTGCAGTTCTTTCTCCAACAATCGATACTTCAGTTCGCGGTCTTGTAACAATTTCTGGTAATGCCAGCGATAAGAACGGCATTGGCAGAGTTCAGGTTTCTCTTGATAACGGTAACAGCTTCAACGATGCAGTTGGAACAGAAAACTGGAGCTACACAGTAGATACTCGTGCAATTCCAGGCGGAACTTCTGCTGTATTCCTTAAAGTTACAGATAAATACGGAATCCAGGGCTTCTACTCAAGCTTGATAAACATCGATAACGATGCTCCATTCATGACTCTTGAACTTCCTTTGGATGATTCAACTACAACTGGAACATTATTCCTTTCAGGTTACACATACGATAACGTAGAAGTTGATCAGCTTTATGTAACAGTTCGCAATCTTGAAAAATCTGGTTCAACAATCGAACGCGATGTTAAGATTGACCGTATTATTGCTGAAACAATCGATATGACAGATTTACCAAACGGTTTCTACAACGTAGAACTTACTGGTAAAGATAGAGCTGGTAACATTACAAACATCAGCCGCAACATTCACCTTGATAAAACAAAGAATGCTGCTGATATTGATATTCTTTACCCATTAAACGGTGAAACAAAACAGGGATTGTTCTCTATCTACGGTCAGGTAGATCAGGAAATCAAGATTGAAGACCTTACTCTTTATGTAGATGGAAAACAGGTTGCAGTTACAACTCCAACAGATTCTGAATTCTTCAGATTCGACATGGGTCCAGTAATTGAAAACAAAGAAGAAAAAACTGTTTCATACAATATCGAAGCTGGTAAACATAAATACTATGTTGCTGCTAAACTTGTAAACGGTAAGATTGTTAAATCTCGTGAACAGGAGCTTTTTTACAATCCATATGGTCCATGGGTAACAATTGATAACTTTACTTATGGTGACTTTGCTACAGAACGTCCATTCCTTATGGGACGCGCAGGCTATGCTCTTGATCCAGAAGAAGTAATTGCAACAAAAGCAAAAGATGCTTCTCCAGAATTCAAAGCTACAGTAGCAGCTAAAAAACTTACTAAGATTGAATTAAGCTTCGATAACGGTAAAACATTCGAAGAACTTTCAACAGGAAGTACATGGAAATATCGTGTTGAAAACCAGGATATTCCAGAAGGTTACCACTTCTGTTTAGTACGCGCTTCTATGGCTAACGGCGAAACAGCTATCAACCGCTTGATTTTCCAGGTTGATAACACAAAACCTACTATTAAACTTATTGCTCCAGCAATTGGTGGCCGCTACAACCAGATTCTTGATGCACAGGGTCTTTCACGAGATGATGTAAACCTTAAAGATGTAACAGTTACATTGCGTAAGGGTGACAAATCTTCTTACGAAGTACCAAGCTTTATCCAGGGTCTTTACTTAGACTTCCACTTCTGGGGTTCAACATTATACGATGTAGGTATGGGTCTTACATTCTTTGATGATAACGTTAAACTTCAGGCTCAGTTCGGACAGTTTACACAGGAACAGCGTGATGCAGTTTCTAAAATATTCAATCTGAAACCAACACCTATGCGTTACGGTGGTGACCATGTACTTGGACTTAAGATTCTTGCAAACGTATCTTCTATTCCATTTGCATACTTCATGGGCCGTGACTGGGAATGGTTATATGCCAGCATTGCAGTTGGTGCTCAGTTCTCTTGGTTCGACCAGACAGCTTCTGGAAAAACACAGACTTTGAGTGCCCTCCTGTTGCAGGTTGAGTTCCCTAAAGTTAAGTTCAAGAAAGCAAAGGCATTCAGTTCATTTGCATTCTATACAGAACCTTCATTGTGGTTCATTCCTACTGACGTTTCTTCACAGAGCGACATCAAGAGTTTGGTTCCACAGATTGCATTCGGTTTCAGAACTAACATCTTCTAATAGAAGAATAAAGTAAAAAATTATGCCGGTTTCCAAAGCGGAAGCCGGCTTTTTTATTTAACTCAAAACAATAATCCACCGATATAAAGAGTATGACTATTGTACTCTTTTTATTATCACTATTTATTGCACAGCCAGCGCCACTTTCTGCACAGGAAATAAAACCGCTGTATCAAATTCCAGAATACATTTCAGCCCGCTCTGAAATAGATTCAACCACATCTCCAGTTGCAAAGAATATTCTGATTGGTACAGATGAAGGACTGTTCCGGGTTACAAACAAAAATGTCCCAATTCCTCTTTGGAAGGAAGGCCGTGTAGACCAGATGCAGCTTTTAACTCTCAAGGATGCAGAAGGAAACTGGAAAGCAACATGGATGTTCAGAACTTCAAAAGGACTTTATTTTTCTTACGATCTGGAACACTTTGAAGAACGAAATAATGGACTTCCTTTCCTTACAGTAAAAAAATATAAAAACGGCGAAACAACTCTTGAAAAACAAATTCAGGAAATTGAGGATATCTGTGCAAATCCTATTAACAACCAGGAAATGGTTACCGCCACAAAAGATAATGTGTACATTAGTCGTGATGGAGGTCTTAACTGGACTTCTATTGGTTCTATGAGCCGTAGTACAGCAGGCAATAAAGCTGTAGCCATAGCAACAATTCAGGGACAAACCGTAGTTTTCATGGCTCACCCTATTTTTGGACTTTCCTATATTCTCCCGGACGCAGCAAAACCAGCCTGGATAGATGTTGCAGCCGGCTTTGAAAAAATGGAATCACTCACTTCCCCTGACGAAATTGCAGATATTCTTCCAGTTTCTACAATCAATCAGGATGGAACTGTTTCTACCGAAATCTATATTTCCCAGTCATACATTCCACGCATCTACCGCTTTAACTGGACAGAAAAACGGGGTGAATTATTATACAAGGGAACAGAACCAGTTCAGGTAATCGATGGACTTACCATGATTAACAATGTACTGCTTTACACAACTCTGGAAGGTTTTGGTTCATTAAATATTGAAACTTTACAGTCTCAGGGCACTCCCAAAAAAGAAGCCGACTGGTACAGAGCCTTTGGTGCAGTTCCAGGAATGACAAATACAGCTTATCTTCCACCTAAGTCTTCAGGCTTTAACAAAGGCCTTACCCTTAATGAACTGTGGCTTTTATTTCCGGGAACAATCAATTCACCTTACGCAGAAAAAGCCAACGGTAAAAAAAGTATTTATGCTTCAGCCTATCAGTGCCGCAACGACGACGGTATTAAAAAATACAAAAAAATCGTAAAAGACCGCAACATGAACTCAATCGTAATTGATATGAAAGATGACTACGGTTATTTACGCTACGATTCTCACGATGAACTGGTTTTGAAAAAAGGAAAAACATCAATGTATGCAATTCCAGATTTGAACCACTTCATTGATGAATTCAAAAAAGACAACATTTATCTTGTAGCCCGCATTGTAACCTTCAAAGATAAAACTCTTGCCAGCTATGCCGGCGGAAAATATGCAGTTTGGGATGCAAAAAATAATAAACCTTGGGTTGGTATCCGCGGCTATAACGATGTTACAGACGAAGAAGGAAATGTAACAGGACAGGAAACCGATTTTTACGATGAAAACTGGGTAGACCCTTATTCAGAAGAAGTTTGGGAATATAACATTCACATTGCCCAGGAATTGATCGCCCGCGGCTTTGACGAAATTCAGTTTGACTACATCCGCTTCCCTACCGATGGTATCAACCTCCGCAATGCCCAGTACCGCTGGCGCAGCAAAGGAATGGACATGGAATCAGCTTTGATTTCTTTCCTTTCTTATGCCCGCGAAAACATTCAGGCACCAATAGGAATTGATATTTACGGTGCAAACGGCTGGTATCGCAGTGGAACTAGAACAGGACAGTCAGCCACAATGCTTGCTGAATATGTAGATGTTATTGGACCAATGTTCTACCCTAGCCACTTTGAACAGAGCTTCCTCAATTATGCACCAGCGGCAGACCGAACCTACCGCATTTATTACTATGGTTCATTCCGCAATACAGTAATGTGTCGCAACAGGGCCATCATCCGTCCATGGATTCAAAGCTTCTACCTGAACGTAAGCTACGACCGTCTTTACTACAATTCAGACTATATCGCAAAACAATTCTTTGGCACCCGAGACTCAATTAACCGGGGTTATATGTGCTGGAACAACTCCGGCGACTATTCCATGACTCCACCAGATGTTTCCGACACAGAACCATTTACAGGAACCGCCCCAGAAGCTTCTACAGAATTCCGTAAGCCAGCAATCGGCAACAGAATCAAACCATTAGTTTCAATAGAAGCCGCCGATCTTTCCATTCTGGACAGCATCCGCGAACAATATGGGGATGACGATTATTCAAATAGAGTTTATACTCCATTCCTGCAGGTATTACCACAATGACAATAGGAAAATACACACCAGAAGAACCAATCTCATCAATCGCAACCGCCCTTGCCCCAGCCGCTCTTGGAATTGTAAGAGTCAGCGGCAAAGGCTGCATTGAACTTGTAAGCAAAGTTTTCAGCCGCCCAAAAGCTCTCCTTGAAGCTCCAGGCAACACACTTGTGTACGGCTGGATTCAGGAAGAAAACAAAAAAATCGACGAAGTAATGCTGGCCGTTTACCGCGCTCCAAAAAGCTTTACCGGCGAAGACATGGTAGAAATTTTCTGCCACGGTGGTCCTTCAGTTGTAACAGCAATTCAGAATCTTATGCTCCGCTCCGGCTTCCGTCAGGCAGACCGGGGAGAATACACCTTCCGCGCCTACATCAACGGAAAAACAGATTTAACAAAGGCAGAAGCAATCAAAGAAATCATAGATTCCCATACCGACGATTCCCGCTCCCATGCAGCAGGTCGTCTTGCAGGCTCTTTGTTCCAGGAAATCGATTCCATCAAAAAGCTGATAATAGACACCCTTGCTGCCATAGAAGTAGAAATTGAATATCCCGAAGATGAAGAAACCATTGCCGACACCTTTGACCGTGACGACATTGTTTTAGCCATAAGCCGCCTTCAGAGCCTGGTAGATTCCTGGAAAAGTGAAAAGCTTTATCAGGACGGAGCCCGTGTAGTTCTGGCAGGCCGCACCAATGCAGGTAAATCTTCCCTTTTTAACGCAATCTTAAAAGAAGAACGTGCCATTGTCAGCAATATTGAAGGTACAACCCGAGACTGGCTGGAAAGCTGGGCAAGCATCAACGGTATTCCAGTTCGACTTTTCGATACCGCCGGCCTTCGCGAAACTGACGATGTTATTGAAGCCCAGGGTGTTCAGCTTACAAAAAATCTGGCTCAGGACGCTGATGTTGTGCTTTACCTTATTGATTCCACTGCAGGTCTGTCCCCAGATGACACTTCCTTTATAGAAAACTGCCAGGAACCAATGGTAATCGTTTATACAAAATCAGATTTAGCAAATAGTACTAATCTAAAACTGCAAGTTTTCGAAGAAAACTCGGTAGTGAGCGATAGCGAACGCGGGGAAAGCCTTCCCCTGGCTCCAGCTGCTGGCGCATCTTCCGCCACCCCTTCTAACGGGGGACACCCCCGTAACGCCCCCGTTGTACAAATCTCATCAAAAAATGGCAACGGCTTAAAAAACTTATTTGATGAAGTAACAAAAATTCTTACAGCCGGCCTTACAACAGAACGGCAGCAGGCAGGCTTAGGTTCAGCCCGCCAAAAAGATGCAGTTGCAGAAGCCTTAGAATGTACAAAACATGCCCTGGTTTCTGCCGACGACAACTACACTTTAGATGCAGTTGTTCAGGATTTGGAAGATGCCTTAGACGCTCTCTCCGAAGTAACCGGCGATGTAACCCCAGATGATGTTCTTGGAAGTATATTTGCTAATTTCTGTGTAGGTAAATAATAGTAAATCATAAAATATAAGGAGTAATTTTTGACACCAATTAAAACTTTTTACAAAAATCAGGCTGAATCAATTATTAAAAAATTGAACATGCGCAAAATGGATGGATACTACTGCAATAATGTAGAAGAAGCCAGAGCAAAACTCGTTGAACTTTTAGGCCAGGGTAAAAAATCAGTTGCCTACGGTGGCTCAATGACTTTAGACGAAAACGGTTTTAAAGATGCAGTTACAGCTGCTGGTCATGAATTAGTTATCCGCGAAAACTATAAAACTCCAGAAGAAGTTAAAGAATGCAATGCTAAACAGATTAATGCAGATGCTTTCTTAATGAGTACAAATGCCATCACACTTGATGGAGAACTTGTAAACATCGATGGCCGTGGTAACCGCGTAAGTTTCTTAATTTACGGTCCTGACTCTGTAATCATCGTTGCAGGTATGAACAAAGTTGTTACAAATGTAGAAGACGGCATCCGTCGTGTTCGCAACCAAGCTACACCACCTAACTGCAATCGCCTTAACTGCAATACACCTTGTGCTGTAACTGGAAAATGTGGCGATTGTTATACAGATAGTATCTGTTGTCAGTTTGTTGTAACAAGAATGTCTAGAGTTCCAGGAAGAATTAAGGTAATTCTTGTTGGCGAAACTCTCGGATATTAGTAGAATAGATAAGGAAATTAACCTAGGGTTAAAATGAAAAGTATAAACACTCCCTTCGGTAAAATCACTATCGTGCTTTTACCGAATACAAGTATTAACTTTTCAAAACTTAGATTAATTCTAAGCTAAAAATACATAAGTTCCTTATGAAAATACGGGAAGGAAGAGCGAGGCTGGCAAAAACACTCTGAGCGCGGAAAGATAGTTTCCTTACCGCGCTCAGCGTGTAGCGACGCTAGCTAGCGATTTTGACAGCCTCGATCTGACTGGTAGTATTTTCATATTTTAGGTGATGTGATATGTTTAGATTAATCCTAGGGTTAAATTAATTGGAGGAAGGCATAAACACCGCAAAAAAATAAATTGCTCCATGTTTTCGCAATTTATTTTTTTGACTCAACATTATGAACAATTGGAGGAAGGCATAAACACCGCAAAAACTAAAATTGCTCCAAGTCTTCGCAATTTTAGTTTTTGACTCAACATTATGAACGGTTTCTGGTAAAAAACAAAAACCGTTTTCATTCTGCAAACGGTTTTTGTTTTTTGCTATAAGAGTATGTGTGGAATAGTTGGTTATTGTGGAAATAGAAATGCTTCTCAGATTCTTATTAATGGACTTAAGAAGCTGGAATATAGAGGTTATGATTCAGCAGGTATTGCTATCATTGATGGTGATGATATTCTTGTACGCAAGTGTAAGGGTGCCCTTAAATTTCTTGAAGAAAAAATTGCTGATGAAACTATTAAAGGTTCTGTAGGTATTGGTCATACCCGCTGGGCTACACATGGTGAACCTAGCGACACAAACTCTCATCCTCATACTAGTGCAGATGGTTCTATTTCAATCGTTCACAACGGTATTATAGAAAACTATGCAGAGCTTAAAGCTAAGCTTCAGGCACAGGGCTCAGTTTTCCTTTCTCAGACAGATACAGAAGTTGTAGTTCATCTTATTGATAAACTCTACAAAGAAGAAAAAGATATTTTCAAAGCTGTATTAAAAGCACTCCACACTTTGGAAGGTTCATATGCATTTGGTGTAATCTGCAAAGATTATCCAGACAGAGTAATCTGCTGCCGTAAGGAATCACCACTTGTAGTAGGACTCGGAAAAGGTGAAAACTTCATTGCATCAGATGTACCTGCCCTCCTTGAACACACTCGCGATGTTTATTATTTAGGCGAAAAAGAACTTGCAGTTTTATACACAGACCATGTTGACCTTTTCAACTTCGAAGGCGAAAAAATCATCAAGCAGCCAAGCCATGTTGAATGGGATATGGATGCAGCAGAAAAAGGCGGTTATGAACACTTTATGATAAAAGAAATTCATGAACAGCCAAAAGGTCTTAAAGATACAATGCGTCCTAGAATCGTTCACGACGGAGCAGGAAATCCAACGGATGTTTACTTTGAAGAAAACAAAATGGATGATGCATGGCGTAAAGCAAAACGTGTTGTAATTACAGCCTGTGGTACAGCTTATCATGCTGGCGTAGTTGCAAAATACGCTTTTGAAAAAATTGCCCGCATGAAGGTTGATGTAGATGTTGCTTCAGAATTCCGCTACAGAGATCCAATCTTAGATAAAGATGATATTTTTATTGTAGTTTCACAGTCAGGCGAAACAGCAGATACACTTTCAGCACTCCGCCTTGCAAAACAGAACGGACTTAAAGTTGTAGCCATTACTAACTGTGTAGGTTCAACAGTAAGCCGCGAAGCAGATGATATAATCTACACACTTGCAGGACCAGAAATTGCAGTTGCTTCTACAAAAGCTTATACAACACAGATTCTCTGTATGTACATGCTTGCAATTAAAGCCGGAAAATTACGGGGAACTTTAACAGATGCACAGGCAACAGATTTGTTAAAAGAACTTGAATCTATGCCAGAAAAAATCCAGTCAATTCTTGATGGAAAAGATATTATCCAGAAGTTTGCTTCACAGCAGTTCAATAAAGATAAGATTTTCTACATTGGCCGTCAGTTCGACTCAGCAACTTCTTTGGAAGCAGCCCTTAAACTTAAAGAAGTTTCATACATGCATTCCGAAGCTTTTGCAGCTGGAGAACTTAAACATGGTCCAATTGCTCTTATTGACCCACAGACTCTTGTAGTTGCAATTGCCAGCGAACCAAAGCTTTACGATAAAATCGGTTCAAATATGGTAGAAGTAAAAGCTCGTGGAGCAACTGTACTTGTAATCACTCAGGATGAAGAAGCCTTCAAAGGTAAAACAGATCAGGTTTTCAAAATACCAGAATGTTCTTCAACTCTGGCAAGTATTCTTACAGTTATTCCAGCTCAGTTGCTAGCTTACTACTGTGCAATTCTTCGTGGTTTTGACCCAGATAAGCCACGCAATCTTGCTAAATCAGTAACTGTAGAATAATAGTTCAAAAAGAGAGATTGATATATGAAAAAGCTTCTGTTAGCATTATTTGCTGTAACATTTATTTCTTGTTTTACATTTGCAAAGCAGAGACCAAGTTCGCCTAATAAGCGTCCATCATCACCTTCTGTATCGGCAAGCCTTTCAGATGAGTTATGTTCAGATTGTACAGCTCTTTTTATTTATCTCTCTTTTTACAACAATATCTACGCAAACTTTGATGACTATCCTTATGCTACACGCAGCAAGTACATTACTTTGGATGCAAAATCATCAGAACCACAGTGGTATCGCGTTACCTTAGATGCAAATGGATTTTATATTCCTGAATTTAATAACTATGGAGCAGATGTAAGACTTGAAGCATACCTCTGGAAATTCTTTGGCCCAGTTTTTGAAAATAGACTTATTTCATCTGCCCAGAACAGTGCCTTCAGACAGGGGTACATGAATTTAGGAGCACAGTTTTCTATATGCCAGTTCTATCCGTTTTCTTTTATTTTTGACATTAAATGGCAGCACTTGTACGGATTTTATACAGCAAATGGCTTAAACTTAGGAATAGGTTTCCGCAGCTACCCTATCAAACCATTAATTCTTGAATACCGTGCAGAATGGGGAAACTTCAGTAATTCCGACAACCACACCGATGAATACACAGGCATCCGCCGCAATGCAACCTTCCACTCCCATCTGGAAGCAGGCTTTATGACCAGCACTCCAGTTGAAGTTTATGGCTTCTGGGATTACACAATGGACGGCTTCCTTGAAAGAAAAGAACATTCCTTTGGTGCCGGCGCTAAATACCATTTCTAGCGATATATAGCTCCATTTACAATTAACAGTTCTGATGACAATTTGGACTTGAATACTGTAGCCCAGAAGTATTACGGGTATTTCGTGTTATCTGGTGTATTTTATACCCCAAACATAGAACCGAGTTCTGCTATAATTCCTTTTGGACAGGTACAAGGTAAGTTTCCACAGATTGGACAAACAGGATTTGGATTATCCCATTCATCATCGTAAACATAATCATCAATAATCTGATTAGTACAGCTTTTTACACGATAAGTAGTAAGGTATCCGTCTTCAATTCCCTGCTTAAGAGAATACTGATAAACCGGTTCACCAAAATATTTGTAAGTATCACCATTAATTGTACGGCGGGGTGTTGCTGTACGACCCAACTGATAAGATGGCTGAAAATATTCCATAAGCTTACGCCATTCACTTTCATCATTTGCACCACCACGGTGACATTTATCAATGATAATAAAGTCAAAAAAGTCCTGAGGCAATCCGATATGCACAGTCTTCGGTGAGAATTTCGCTGCCTTCAACTTCAAGCCAGCCTTGTTTTCGCAAAGCAGGATTAATTTTCTTTAATCTTGTATCGCTTTCGTTCATAAATTACTCCAATATTTTTAATATGCACAATATTTTCAAATACTTGTGCATATAATTCAAAAGAAGGGAAATTTTCC
>JAEDFM010000001.1 GCA_016292805.1 Treponema sp.
TTACTATATTCAAATGGTGTTTGTAAATTCAGTCTTTAACAGACTTTTTCAGTGGCCAGGATTTTTACATCCTGGTCTTTTCAGTAAAAAGTAATACTGTAAAATATCTGAATTATTCTATAGTAGTAAATATTTTAATGATATCAGCACCACCGGCAAAAGTTCCTAAAACACTTCCCAATGATGAAAGAATAAATACCAGCAGTACTCTTAAGATTCTGTTTTTATACCAGCCTTTAAAAGTTCCTACATCATCCTGCAAGGTTTCCATATCGCTTACCTTTGGTTTACAGATTAAAGCCTGAACTATACCTGTTACAAATCCTACGCCTACAAAAGGGCAGAGTGAAGTAAAAGGTGCTGATACAAAAGCTGCCAGTATAGTAACTGGATTTGCCAGAGCAAATAAAGACATGACTGCTGCTGGAATTGCGTTCCAAAGGAACCAGCTGGAAAGCATTTTTGTTCCTGCATGTACACCACCATAAATAAAACCAGCAACAATAATTCCAATAATAATAGCAGGAATAATCCAGCCAGCGGCTTTTGACCAGCCCCCTTTTGGAGGGACATCAGAAATTTCTGAAACATCGGTTTTTTCTGTTTCAGAAGCAAATGCTTCCAGATGTGCAGCTACACCGTTTAAGTGACCTGCACCTAAAACTGCAACAATATTATTTCCTTCTGCAGTAAAAATATTACTTGCAAGGTAAGTATCTCGTTCATCAATTAAAACCTGTTTAACTACTGGCATATAATCCGAAAGTTCATTC
This sequence comes from Treponema sp., assembly GCA_016292805.1. Taxonomy (GTDB): domain Bacteria; phylum Spirochaetota; class Spirochaetia; order Treponematales; family Treponemataceae; genus Treponema_D. Next base: position 774 of record JAEDFM010000001.1, read on the forward strand.
ATCATGGAATCCATTTCGTTGCCCTGTTTAAGGTTTTCAATTTCTTCTTCAGAGTATTCTTCTTTGCTGAAAGCTGAAGAAAGAAGAGAAGCCAGAAGCTTACATTTTCCCCATAAAGAGTTTTTTGCCCACGCGCGGCGCAAAGTTACCTGAATAGGTCTGTCTACCATTTTTGATGGAATGTTCAGTTCTTTAGCTGTGTTCATTGCTGCCAGCATTTCATCACCAGGTTTTACACCCATATTCTGACCCATGCGGCGCTGGAAAGATGCAAGTATCAGATTTGCCAGAAGTAAAAATCCCTGATTGTTTTTAAGAACTTTAACAATATCAAGCTGGCTGTATTTTTCCGGATTCTGAATTGAATCTGCACGCTTTTCATCAAGCTCAATACAGACGCAATCAGGCTTTAAGCTTTTAATTGTTTCTTCAACTTCTGTAATACTTTCGACGCTAACATGGGCAGTACCAATTAATGTTATTTTTCTTCCGTTTAATTCAAGTTGTCTCTGAGTCTGGCTCATTTTAATAATCCCCATTCTGCAATTCTATATTCAAAGAACATAGGAGCCTGCATTCCGGTTACTTTTGCATAGTATTCTGCTGCTTTTTCACCAAAGCCGTTTAATTCATAATACAGGCCCATGTAGAATAACATTTTACCCCGTTTGTTGCTATTATCTTCTTTATTGATTTTTGCAATTAAAGAAGTTTCTGCGTTACGGCTGTATGCTTCGCACCAGAAACGAACTAAAAGATATTCTGTAGAATCCTTGTTCAGGGTTTTTAAGATTGGAAGCAGTGTGTTTTTTGCTTTCAAATTATCGCCTTTTTTCTGATAGCAGGCTGCAATCATTAATTTATAGGCAAAACTATCAGAATATTCGTAAGTTTTATTAAAATATTTAATTGCATCATCATATTTTTCAAGGTGATATGCAAGAATAGCGATTTCTTCGTAGGCATAATAATATTTAGGATTTGTTTCAATTACTTTAAGGTAATTTTTTAAAGCTTCATCATATTTATTCTGTTCATCGTAAATGCCAGCCAGATATGAATATGCAAGGAAGTAAGATGAATCTAATTCAACAGCTTTATTCCAGGCTTTAATTGCTTCATCATATTTACCCTGATAGCGAAGGTCGTTACCGTAATCAACCCAGTAATCATAATTTTTTGGATCAAGTTCGATTGCTTTAGTTACATATCTTGTAGCTTTAAGGTAGTTTTCTTCTTCTGCCGCAATTTTACCAAGATAAGCATAGGCTGCAGCGTCATTTGGGTTTACATCGATAATATACTGGAAGGCATCTTTAGCATCGTCTATATCACCGCTGTAATATGTCATCTGTGCATAACCAAAGCGGGCATCCATATTTGTTTTATCACCCTTTAAGGCTTTTCTGTAACATTCCCGGGCCAACTTCCATTTTTTACTTAAAGCATAATCTTCTGCCTTCTGAACATTTGCACTGGAATTAAATGGATCTGCAGTAAGGATTCTATCAAGAGTTTCTTTGTAAGATTTTTTATCACCTTTTGCTCTTTGCGCCATGGAAATAAGTTCAAGAGCATCCATATTCTGAGGTTCAACCTCCAGCACCTTGTTTCCTGTTGTTATTGCATTATCATACTGTGAATCGCTGATATACAAGGCACCTAAAAGAAGTTTAAGCTCCATATCTTTTTCAAGACCTTTTGGAATTGAAGCAAAGCATTCTATTGCACCTTTTGTATCTCCGGCATCAAGTTTTGCCTGAAGCTGTTTTACAAATTTAATGTTTGGAGGATCTTCAGGTTCTTTTTTTGATTCCTGCTTTTTTGTTTCTTCCTTTGTGTTTGTTTTTGCAGGAGTTTTAGTTTTTGACAGATTTACAGTGATTGTGTCTGAATTTTCCTGCTCTGGTGTGCTTGCACAACCAGTTGTAAGAATACAGGTTGAGATAAAAAAAGCAGCAAGAATACGTGTTTTTCTCATTTTAACATCCTTTTCTTTCTTATATGTATGTGGTTGAAATTAACCACGTAGTAGACTAAACTGATAAGACCATGAGCATGCATATTATTAGAAAAGCATTAGGACTGCTTATAGTCGATATCGTCTTAATCATCGGCATTTTTGTCCTTCAATTTAGAACAGATTCAACAATTCTTGAAAAAATTGGTAATCTTCAAATAACTTTAGCCCTTACAGAAGCAGAGAATAATGTTTCTGAACTAAAAAATAAACTACAGGTTACTTTTAACGGTGTAAATTTCTATTGTGATGATCAGAGTCCTGCTCAGATTATGCGCAAAGGTTCTGGTACAAAAACAAATGTAGTTCTCAAAAGCTGGGACAAAGATGATCATTCATTTAAACTGGAATTCAGCGAAGGAGTTACAGTAGTTTTCTCAGTTTCTTCAGAAGCTCCAGATGCATCTCTTTCAACAGCTGTAAAGCTTCCTTCAACTGTAAGCAGTTTTTATTTACCATATAACTTCAATTACAACATGAAAATCCAGAAGGATGAAGGTTCACGAGTTATTGTAGATGGTCGTCGTTCTTCATGGGAAATGTCTGCGGCAAATCTTTCAACAGGCTATGTAACATTTACCAGAGAAAATTCTATTGCTTCATATGCCGTTTATGATAATTCTCATACATTCAGCTTTGAAGCTCTTGTTGATATTGCACTTGCAAATCCATCAACCTATAACACAACAGTTTCTAACTTTAAATCAAATGTAATTTCTGCATTTAAGGCAAATACTGCAGAAGCAAATCTTACAGAACAGGCAGTTGTTTCTTATGTTGCTGCTCAGGCAGAAAAGGGTAACTATGTTCAGGCTATTGAAGAAATTCCTCAGTCATTTAAGAAGAGCAAATCAAGAACATATCTGTCTGCACCATTCTTTAATAATTTGGCTGAAATGAATGTAATTCTTGATAAGACTCTTGCAGAAAACGAACAGATTATTGCCCGCAGTGTAAATTCAGCTGGTCTTGAAATCTTTACAGTTCGTAATCTGGCTGCATACATGTATATTCATCCAAATCAGGATACTGTTGCAACTGTTCTTCAGAAGGCTGCGAATGCTGATATTTCTACTGCAAATCTTGCCCAGGTTACAGGTATTCTTCAGGTTTATGTTGATCTTAAGCAGTATGATACAGCTTTGGCACAGATTCTTGAACCTGTGTTGGAAGCTTGTGTAGACAGACTTGAAAAAGCTTGTACTTTTGACGGAAATGTACTGACAATTTCTGAAAACGATACCTTCCTTTCCGTAATTCAGGCGGTTGAAACAGGTGTTACTTTAATGCGTTATGGTGCTGCGGTTGGAAATCAGACTTACCTTAAAGCTGGATATGTAATAGTAAATTCATACATCAGCGAAAGCTCATCTTACGATTTAAGAACTTTGTCTAACCTTTATCCAATTCTTGCATTTGATAACTGGTATTATCCACACTTTACAAAAGTTGAAAATCCAGAAGGCCGCAAGATGTGGGCATGGACTTGTTCTAAGAGCATTGCATATTCTTCTGAAACTCCAGATTCAATGGTTCTTACTGTAGATTTCCCAGAAAATTATACACATTATGTAATATTCAAAGGTGTTCCAGCATTTAAGACCATTTATATTTATAATATGGCCTTCCGTACAGATCCTCGTTTTGAAAGATACAACTCTTCTGGTTATGTATATTATCCAGAAATCAGAACTCTGCTTATTAAATCTAGACACAAGCAGCGCTTTGAAACTATTCGTCTTGAATTGTATGGTTCAGATTATGTTGTTCCAACAAAACATGTGGAAGAATCTCCAGTTAGAACTCCTGCAGCGGCTACTCCTGCAGTAACTGCTCCTGCAGAAAAACCAGTTCAGACTGAAACTCCAAAACCAGTTGAACAGCCAAAGACAGAGCCTGTGGTTGAAGATAAAACTGAAACAGAAGCAACAGCTCCTGCTGAGGAAGAAAAAGCAGCTGATAATGGTGCCGCTGAAAATGGAGCAGAAACTTCTGATGGTGCTGCAGGTAAAGAATCTTCAGATAAACAGTCTGGTGGAAAGAAAAAGAAAAAGCACTAGTTTTATACTGCTGGTTATAAAAAAGGTGTTGTCCAAAAATTTTAGGGACAACACCTTTTTTGCTTTAGAATCTTACAAAAGCTTTAGCATTACTGCTTCCACTTCTTTTTGAAGAACGTTCTGTCTGAGTATGCACATTTGGTCTGGCACCTTTTGAACGACCTGCATTGCGAACAGAACCTTTTTCAGCTCTGTCTTTATGAGGTCTGTCCCCTCTGTCTCCTGGACCTCTTCGTTCTTTGTCTCCACGGCCATGGCCTCGAGAACGGGCTCTTGGTTTATCGTCGTTAAAATCATCACGGCGGGAACGGCTACCACCTTTACGGGAACCTCGTCCTTCTTCCTTAACATCAAAGTGCATGTGTGGCAGCGATTTATCAGACTTTGACATTTCAACAGCCTTCTTAGCAGAAGCTACAGGAAGACTTACAAGAGAGAACTGCTGGGCAACATCAATATCATCAACCATACGTCCTGGAATATGAAGCATTTTACTAAAGTAATCTGCAATTTCCTTGGCACGATAACCGTCTTTTTTACCAAGAGAAATAAAGATACGCATCTGGTCCCCACGAGGTCCTGAAGAATCTTTTGTATTAATGCGGCCATAATGCTTAGGAGAAAGTTTTTCACCATACATTACAGAAAGCACGCCTGCCAGTACCTGAACTGCATCCTGATCTTGACATAAATCTGCGGCAATTTTTGCGTATTTGTCATCAACAGGATTAAGAGTCTTTGTGTTTTCAGTTACAGCTGGTACACTTGAAGCTTCAGCAGTTTCATTTTCTGGTAAAGCTTCAACAACAGGCTGTTCTGCGTTCATAGCAAATATTTTGTTTTTAAGCTCATCAATCATTCTGTTTTCTTTGATTGTAAGAACTTCATTTACAGTAGGAATTTTGCCAGGTTTAAGCTGGCTTTTTGTAGCCTTTGAAACATTTTTTACGAAGAATCCCAACTTGCGTCTTTCTTCTGGACGAACAAAAGTAATAGCTGTACCTGTTGTTCCTGCGCGACCTGTACGGCCAATACGGTGAACATAAGTGGCAGTATCAAATGGAAGAGAGTAGTTTACTACATGACTTAATCCTGAAATATCAATACCGCGGGCAGCAACATCTGTGGCTACAAGAATACGGGTCTTTTTGGAACGGAATCGTTCAAGAACTTTTTCGCGCTGATTCTGCATAATATCACCGTGAAGTGCATCTGCTTCGTAACCACGCATATCAAGTGCACGGGTAACATTATCAGCATCCATTTTTGTCATTGTGAAAACAAGACCATAAAAATCTGGTGACATATCAATTAAGCGAACAAGTGCTTCAATTTTTTCACTTTCCTTAATTGTCCAATACTGCTGTTCAATAAGCAGAGCTTCATCTACTACATGTGCTTCTTCAATAACATCATATTCACCCATAAAGTCAGCTGCAATTTTTAAGATTGGGGCTGGCATTGTGGCACTGAACAAAAGAATTCGGGATTCTGGATTTGCCTGCTGGAAGATTTGGCGGATGTCATCAATAAATCCCATATCAAGCATTTCATCACCTTCATCAAGAATGAAGTATTTGATTTTGCTTAAATCGAGAGTTTTTCTTTCAAGGTGGTCCTTAATACGGCCAGGTGTTCCAACTACAATTTCGGCACCCCGTTTAAGTTCACGAATCTGAGTTGCATAAGAGGCACCACCATAAAGAACAGCTGTTCTTGGAAATGTTTCGGTTGTAAAGGACTGCATTTCTGTGCAAGTCTGCATTGCAAGTTCGCGAGTTGGTTCAAGAATCAATGCTTCTACATGATCCGATTTTTCGTGAATGTTCTGCATAATTGGAAGTCCAAATGCAGCTGTTTTTCCTGTACCTGTTCGTGCTTTTGCAATTAAGTTTGTGTCACCTGTAAGTAAGCGTGGAATAGCTAAAATCTGGATAGGGGAAGGAGTTACAAAACCTTTTTTTTCAACGGCTTTAAGTGCATATTCATCTAAGCCTAAGTCTTCAAATGTAACAGTTTCGTTTTCGTCTGTAGTTTCAATTGTTTCCGATGTTTCTACTTCATCCATTTCTGTAGATTCAATATTCTGATTTTCTACAGATAAATTTTCATTGTCTAATTCATTCATATATTGTTATTGAGTTTACTTTAAATACCATATTTATACAATTACAGGTTTTTATTCCTTGATGACTTTTACTTAATTTTGTGTTATAATTACTTTACTTATGAAAGCAAAATTTAGAGTAAATCAAAAGGTTGTTTATCCAAGCCAGGGCGTTGGAAAAGTAACCGAAATTTTTGAAAAGGTTTTCAACGGAAATCCAACTAATTACTATAAAATCTATATCGAAGCTTCTGATATGGTTGTTATGGTTCCTGTTGATAAAGCTGATGATCTTGGAATCCGTCAGATTGTAACTAAGGAAGAAGCACAGGAAGCTCTTAATCTTCTTTCTGATGATTTTGAACCAATCACTTCTGACTGGAAATTACGCTATCAGATGAACCTTGACCTTCTTAAAAAAGGAACTATCAAAGATATTGCAACTATTGTACGCTGTCTTTATAACCGCAGTAAAGTAAAGGAACTTCCAATTCTTGAACGCAAACTTTATGATTCTGCTAAAAAACTTCTTGAAGATGAAATTTCTTTAGCTTTAGGAAAATCTGCAAAGGATATTGAAAACGAGATTCACTTGAAGCTTGAGCCACCTGGAGCAGCTTTAAGAATTAAGCATACTGCTGTTCTTGAAGATGATGATGAAGATGACGGCTTAATGGACGATTTGAACGAAAAAACAAAGTCTAAAGGTCGTTCTGATGATTCAGATGATGATGAAGAAGATTCATCTGATGAAGATATGGGTGATGACGAAGACTTTGATGACGAAGAATTCTAGTATCGCTATAATTATTACTGCTGCCGGTTCTTCTACAAGAATGGGTGGCAGTACTAAAAAAGAATACTTACCTTATAAAAATGGCACTGTTTTAAGTAACAGTGCTAAAACTTTTTTAAATACCTGTCTTAATAATTATAAGCTTACAGATTTTATTGTTACCTGTCCTAAGGGTGGTATAAATGAGTGTCAGAAAATTCTTGAACAAGATAAAGAGCTTACTCAGCTGCTAAAAGCCTGTGCTGTGGATATTCAGATTGTTGAAGGTGCACAGACAAGACAGGCTTCTGTATTTAATGCCCTTAAAGCTGTAAAAGGAAATCCATCAATAGTATTGATTCACGATGGAGCCCGTCCATTTATTACTGCTCAGTTGATTACGGATGGAATTAGTACTGCCTTTGAATACGGTGCCAGTGTTCCTGGTGTTACTCCTACAGATACTCAAAAAAGAATTGATGAAAATGGATTTATTGTGGAACATCTGGTGCGCTCTGGGTTGGCGGCGGTGCAGACTCCGCAATGCTTTAATTATGAAATGCTTTTAGCTGCTCATAAAAAAGCCAGTGATGATAATTACGAATACACAGACGATACAGAAATCTGGGGAAAATATTATTCAGAAAAACCTGTAAAGGTTTACACTGGTGATGTTAATAATATTAAAATCACTTATCCTTCAGATTTACAGACTTTGGAGACAAAATGATTCGCGTTGGTTTAGGATATGATTTACACAGACTGATTGAAGGCCGCAAACTTATTTTAGGTGGTATTGTTCTTCCTTTTGAAAAAGGGGAGGATGGCCATTCTGATGGGGATGTTTTATTTCATGCCATAACTGATGCTGTTTTAGGAGCCTCTGGTCTTGGGGATATAGGGTCTTACTTTCCTCCAGAAAATGCAAAATGGAAGGATGCTGATTCAGCACAGCTACTTTCTGCTGTACTAAAAGATGTATATGAAAAGGGCTGGAAAATTGAAAATCTTGACTGTGTAATTAAACTTGAAAAACCAAAATTTATTCCATTTCGTCAGCAGGTAGTTAACAACATTGCCAGTGTAATGGGAATTGAAGCTGATCAGGTATTTGTTAAAGCAAAAACCGGAGAGAAACTCCCTCCGGTTGGAACTGGCGAAGCTGTTGAAGCTTACTGCACTTGTCTTTTATCTAAATAATCAAACATATTATTAATCTGGAAGTTCCAGTAAAAGTTCGATTTCTGTTGGTGTTCTCTTAAAGCGGGAAGCAATTTCCTGGATTGTCCATCCTTCCCGTTTAAGTGCACGGATTGTTTCTCTGACACTTGGGGCAATGCCTGTATCAGATGGAGCACCTTCTTTCTGCAGTTTATTTTGAGTAAGGCTGCGTAAAACTTTATATTTATCATCAAGTTCACGGTTAACCTGTTCAAGTTTAAGTTCAGTCTGTTTTAATCCGTTTTGTACAGAAGTTAATTCATCAAGCTTTTTCTGTGTGGTGTTCATCATAACATCAAGGTTTTCAAGCTTACCAATGGCATCTGTAATCTTTGGTCCGTTCTTAAGGATGCGGTCAACATTTGACTGAACTTCCTTAATTTCCTGTGGTAAAGAAACTACCTGACGGTTTGAGTCAATAAGACGCTGTTCAAGTTCCTTAAGGTTATCCCATGAACTTGAAACATCACCTGCAATACGATCAATTACTTCGCTCTGTTTTTCAAGACGGTCAAACTGTTCACTTACATGCTGAAGCTTGTCGTTGTAATCGCGGACAGTAACTTCCATAACCTGAAGATCATCATAAGTTGTTGTTAAGTCATTGATTCTTGAATCAATTTTGTCTGAAAGGCCCAGCATTTTATTGAATTGCTGTTCCATATCTGAAACCTTAAGCTTCTGTGATTCAATTGAATTAAGCTGACGAGCCATGCTTTCATTAATTTTAATGATTTCATTGTATCGTTCAGAAACTCTGTCTGCCTTTTCACTGAAATCATCAAGCTTTTCAAAGGCTTTGTTCAAATCTGAAATGTTCTGCTCCAGATTGCGTTTCATCTGTTCAGCTTTTTCGTAACTCTGAATGTTAGCACGAACATTCTGTAAATCCTTTCCAATTTCGCTGATATTGAACTGGAGAGTATTTGCATCATCCTGCATTTTAAGAATCATTTTAGACTGGCTTGAACGATTTGCTTCAGCTGCATCACTAATGTCTTTTCTAAGGGCATCAATTTTAACATCTGAATCTTCAACCATTTCTTTGTACATAGAATCTAATTCTTTAAGGATTTCTGCAGTGCGTTTTTCATAAGCGCTGATAGACTGTTCTGTTCGATTCTGAAGATCAGAAATCTGGTCATTTAATTCATCATGCTGCTTCTGGATAGATACCTGGTAAGCTGTCATATTCTGCTGAAGTTCCTGTTCAACTTCATTGATTTTAAGCTGAGTATTTGACTGGAAGGTAGAAAGCTCCTCCTTGAATACAGCATTAGATTCATCCATCTGAGATTTAAGCTGCTGTTTCCATGTATTGAATTCAGAAAGGGCAGCGTCAATTGATGAAGTACCTGTTTCCTGACGAGACTGAATTGTTTCTTCGAAGGAACGGAGATCTTCCATAAGCTCGTTCTGAACTTTGGCAAGACTTGCTTTAATGTTTTCAGAATTATCAGCAATAGCCTGTTTAAGCTCATTTTCGTTTTCATTTGAAATAGAAGAAATTGAACGATTTGTTTCTTCCTGGAATTTAGCAATAACAGACTGAATGTCAGAAATAGAATCCTGCATATCTGATTTTGTAGATTCAATATCCTGAAGAAGCTTTGAATATGAATCAGAAGTTCTTGTCTGGATTTTAGAAATATCTGCTTTAAGATCTTCGTAGTATTTGCTTTCAACATCCTTACGATTGTCTTCGTAAGTATTTGTTAATGCTGTAAGCTTTGTATCCAGGTTGTGTTTCCATTCTGCAATATCAGCTGAAATTTCATCATTCTGGGCAGAAAGGTTTTTATTGATTTCATTCTGGAATTCCTGAAGCTTAATGTTCATATTTCCGGCAGCAGTATCTTTAAGGTCATCAAGAGAACTGTTGATTTCCTTAATCTTTACTTCAAGAGCATTAGAATCTTCAGAAATTTCTTTTGCAAATTCTTCGTGCTTCTGAGACTGTGCTTCTGTAAAGTTGTTGAAGTCTCTAAGAACGCGAGTCTGAACTTCATTCATTGCAGCCTTCAAACTCTTTTCAAGGGAATCAACATCTGTTTCAGAAACCTGAATCTGAGAAAGTTTGTATTCAATGTCTTTTTTGTAAGCATCCAGCTGGCCATCTACTTCTTCAAGAATAGAAAGATGTTTAGCTTCGCTTGTTTCTACAGCCTTATGTACTGAATCTGTAATGATTTTTGAAAGACCATCAAGCTTAACTTTAGTTCCCATCTGAAAATTTTCAATTTCGGCATTAATTTCTTTGATTTTACCATCAATTTTGCCATTTGTTTCCAACTGGAAGTTTTCAATCTGTGCACTGACTTCTCTGATTTTTTCATCAAGTTCAGGTTTAATAGTCTGAGCCTTTTCTGAGGCTTCATCGCACTGTTCCTTGATAGCCTGCACAGATTTTTCCGCCTTAGCAACAGTTTCCTTTGCTTCTGTTGTAACCTGTTCCAAAGTCTTCTGAATAGAATCCTGCATTTCTGTAATGTTGCGGTTCAAAATTTCAGAGCGGTCATTACATTCTCTTAAGCTGTCATCAAGGTCTGCACGGAGCTGTTCAATTTTTTCTTTGTAATCACCTTCAAGACCACTTAATTCTTCTATGCGGCTTCCAAAAGTCTGCTGGAAGGATTCAAATTTATCTGTGTAAGAATTTGTGAAGTCTGCATATTTATCTTCAGCTTCATTTTTAAAGCTGTCAAAGCCTTCCTGGTAACCGTCTCTAAGAATACCAAAGTCAGTGTTGTAATCTTCTTTAAGATGAGCAATGTTTGTTTCGTATTCATTACGGAAAGTTTCAATTTCCTGAGTATAACTGTTCTGGAAGCTAGATATTTGAGAAGTATATTGTTCTTTAAATTCTTCCAGAGTTTTTTCGTAGCTTTCAAGTAAAGCCTTATGCTCTTCAACAAACTGAGTGTTGAATTCATTAACCTTTTTATTGTTGGCAGCTGTTGCAGCTTCAAAGGCCTGATTGTATTTTTGAGTGAACTTAGCATAGTCATCATCAGCCTTAGTCTGAATTGCCGCAAACTGTGCTTCGTATTTAGAATTGATTTTTGCGTTATCTTCTTCGAAACGGTTTTCAATTTTTGCAATAATGCTGTCGTTCTTACCAGAAATGGAATCCAGCTGAGTCTGGTATTTGTTCTGAATATCAGCAACCTTAGAGCTGTAATCTTCTGAAAGCTTTGTAAGATTATTTGTAAAGCGTTCAGTAAGTTTAGTAGAAGTAAGATTAAACTGTTCTGTAAGACTCTTATCAAGTTCAACCTGTTTGTTTTCCAAAGCTTTCTGGAACTGAGAATTCTGAGTCTGATACTGTTTGCTTAAAATTGTGTTCTGTTCTGTAATCTGTTTTTTAAGAGCTTCTACTTCAACATCAAGCTGTTTATGAAGATTTGCTGTCTGGGCAGCAAGTTCATTTTTGTAAGCATCAGACCGCTGCTGTGCCTGCTGGCTTAAATGTTCAAAGGCTGTATTTTCAAGCTTTTCAGCTTTAAGGGCAGCTTCGTTATAAACCTGCTGAATATTAGTTTTAATAGTAGAAAGTGCTTTTTCTGCGTCTTTCTGTGCAATCTGAATTTCAGCCTGAAGCTTTGCAGCGTTAGATTTATATTCCTGCAAAAGGGTAGTGCCAATAGTTTTAAGCTGCTGTTCGTTCTGTTTAGTAAAATCGTCAGAAATCTGTGGAATGCGTTTTTCAATACCTGCAACAATTGCAGCCTGTTTATCAAGACGGGCAGAAAGCTTATCTACAATTCCGCTTTCCTTAGAAATACGGCTAAGATTTTCTTCAACCTGTTCAGCCATATCGTTAAGTTCATTTAACAAGCCTGAATAGTGCTGAATGTGGGCTTCGATTTTCTGCACCGATTCAATGTTGTGACTTAAGTTCTTAAGTTTGCTGTTGAATTCTTCATTCTGTGCCTGCATAAGCTTTACAGCCGCATTTGCCTGAGTCTGCTGATTTTTGAATTCAGAAATAAGTAAATTGAAACGACCTTCAACATTTTTGTATAAGTCTTCAAGATCGTTCTGTCGTTTATCTGCGTATTTCTTTACCTTTTCCATAGAATTGTTATTTTTACTTAATCCATGGAAATAAATTGAAACTCCTAAAGATACGACAATAGAAATAAGAATTGCAATTGCGATAACCATTTTTTATACCCACCCGTTTTTTTAATATGCACTCCGCTATTTAGTCGAAGTGTCAGTTATCAATATTTTTCTAAGTTGTTTATAATGCCAGAATGTAATTTCTGCAGTCTGTGATTTTTTACCCAATATCCCCTTTATTGGATAAAGCAGCCATGCAGCCTTCATTCCTGCGTTTTTTGCTCCCATTACATCAAAGCGGTGACTGTTGCCTACATAAAGAATCTCTTCTGCAGGAACTCCAAGCTGTTCTGCCATTTTTTGAAACGGAACTGCCGAAGGCTTTAGTGCACCGGCATCTTCTGTTCCTAAAACAACATCGCAAAGCTCTTTAATACCCCAGATGTTTCCCTTTTGCTCAGGAGGAAAATCCGAAAGCAAGGCGATTTTTAGGCCCATGCTTTTAAGGTCTTTAATAAGCTGGATAGAATCCTTGCAGGTTTTCATATTTACAAAATATTTTTCCATATGTTTGTAAATAACTTTATCAAGCAGCTTTTCAGCAGCTTCTGGTTCGCATTTTAAAATTTCAGCAGCTTTTTCAGCCTGCATCTTTCTAAAATCAGAAACCTCAGGAGCACCATGTAATGATTTTCTAACCTTGTTATAGGCTAGAAAAGTTCTTAAGTGGAACAAAACGTAGAATGTCATACGGATATTCAATCGTATTGAGCGATAGAGCGTACCATCGATGTCGAATCCTACTGCTTTAATTTCACCTAAGTTTTCAATATACATAGCAGTTAATTATACAATAAATATGGAAATTCGTCATCTATATAATTATGAGTAGGATTTATTATAAGAAAAGTATTTTCATATAATTATAGGTCACCCATTTTCTGCAAAGAGTCCAGGCGGGAAAGAATTGCTTTGTCAGGAGTAATGCAAAGGTTCTTTTCCTGAGTCGGAATAACAAGTCCTTTAGGTCCGTTTTTTGCACGGCGTAAATATTTTACATGAGTATAATATAAATCTACTTTTGTGTTTTTGCGGGCCTTGGAATAGTAAACTGCCAGGTTTCCTGCATCAAGAAGAATTTCCAGAGGGACAGTTTTACCCTTGCGGGCTTTTACAAAAACATATCCACCAGGAAAGTCCCTTACATGGAGCCATAAGTCATCGCCCCGCACATAATGGCGCAGCAGTTCATCGTTTTCGTTTGCATCCCGGCCAACCAGAATATACCAGCCGTTTACAGTGTAATCTAGACCAGGGTGAGTTTTCTTCTGCTGCTGTTTAGGAGCAGTGTCCCTTCTTAAAAGCTGTTCAATTTTTACAGGATTCTGTTCATTTTTAATTTCTTCGTACAAATCATCCAGCTTTTTAATCTGACTTTTTGCTATTTCAATATCATGAACAAGTTCTTCGCTTCCGCTCTGGGCCTTTTTGTAGTTTTTGTAATAAACCGCCGCATTTTCCTGAGCCGACTTTTCCGGATCAATCATCAACCGTACAGTTTTGCCAGTTTCGTAGTCTTCGCATTCCAGAAATTTTGAAGTACCATCAATTTTGTAGCCGTAAGAAAGAATCAAATCTCCCTGATGTTTAAGCTGGTCTGCATTTTTAAATTCTTCCAGCTTCTGTTCCAGATTCTGCAATGCCGATTCCCTTTTTGAACGGTTGGTGTTGTACCATTTTTCCGCCTTTTCCAACAGCGATTCACGGCTTAAATTATCGGCATGTTCTGAATACCAGTAATCGATGTAGGCATTAAAGGAGGGGAAAGTCTTCCCCTGACTGCAGCCAGCTTCGCTGTCTTCCGTCACCCCTTCTGCAGGGGACACCCCCGCAACGCCCCCGTCCAGCCATTCCCGTACAGGAAAACGGTCTGCGGCTTCTGCAATTTTTTCTTCGTTTATTACTGGAGGTTTGTAAACTGCGTCCTTAATTTCGTTGCGTTCAGGACGGCGGAACATTGGTTCCAGAATTACATTGTTTTCGTCACAAAGAATAATGTTTGCAGCATTATTCCAAAGTTTTATATATAGAATATAGTTTTCGTGAATTTCTTCTTCTTTTATTTTACTGTTGGAAACAGCTGTGTTTGAAAGATTAAAGGCAGTAGAAGCCAGCTTAATCTGATTTGTTTTTTCGTTAGGTTTGTCTTTAATAGTAACCGTACGGGAAAGTTCCAGTTTTACAATTCGTTCAACACCAATTTGTTCAATAGAATTAATACGGCAGCCTTTAATGCGGGCACGGCAGAATTCCATAAAGCGCAAAGGTTTATCATTTTTTGTAATTTTACGGCGGGTTTCATTCATTCGTACAGAATTCTGTGCAGTACATACAACAACAGTTTTAGCACAGCCTTCCCTGTATGTATAAAAAGCCATAGTATCATAGCCCGGCTGTACAATTTCCTGAATAAAAGCACCTTCAAGGTTCAGTTCGTTTAATATTAAGTTAATTTCGTTACAATTTAGAGACATAACGACAGTATATCACAAGAAGCTGCAAAACTGTTACAACTTAGTCATTCAAATAAAGGTAAAGCAAGGAATTATATGGTAGCTTTTCCCATTTATTGCTTATTTTCTCTACATAGTTTAATGAAACTAACCTGAAACTCCTTTTTTATCAGCTGCATTAACTAGGGGGACATACAAAATTGCTTTTTTGGTAAAAAATGTATGTGTTTTTTGCAGTGGAAACCGGTGTGTAAGTTGCGTCAGACATACAAAAGTTGCTAAAAAAGGGAAAATGTATGTGAAAATCTAACAGTAATGATTTCTAAAAGCGGAAGTGAATAATAATAGACATACAGAATTTAGAAAATACAAAAAAATGTATGTCCTGTTGTGGAAATGTTGCATATTTTCCGCAGGACATGGCATACATTTTATTAGAAAATAACTAAAACATATGTTTATTGTTTATTTTACAGTATACTTACACTATGACTTTTCTTTTAGTTGCAATAAATGCTTCTTATTCTCATACATCACTGGCAGTAAGGTCTTTAAGTGCCTGTACTGGAATTCCATTTTGTGAATTTACAATTAATCAGCCTGTTGGGGAAATTCTTCGGGGAATAGAAAAGCAAAAGCCTGATGCGGTTTTGTTTTCTACATATATCTGGAATGCTGAAATAACAGCAAAAATAATCCCTGATGTTAAAAAGGTTTTGCCGGAGTCCATAGTTGGTGCCGGTGGTCCTGAATTCAGTTATAGAGCTGCTCATTATTTACAAATGCTTTCTGAACTTGATTTTATTATGTGGGGCGAAGGGGAGAGAGTGCTGAAAGCATTAGTAAAGGAGAGTTCAGAGAAGGAAGAGTTTCTTTTTAAGCTGAAAGATATTAGAGGGCTTTTTTTGCGGAATAATGATGGGCAGGAGCCAGGGGGACGGATCTCTTGTGATAGTATAGGGGGACAGACCTATATTTTTACCGGAGAACAGGAGCTGATTTGCGATTTAGGGGAACTTAATTTTCCTTATCCTATGCTGGAAGATGGTACTGCCCATAAAGGCTGGATAGATTCTCATATTTTTTATTACGAAAGTTCCCGTGGTTGTCCATATTCCTGTTCTTATTGTCTTTCGTCTGTTGATAAAAAGGTTCGTTTTATGCCTTTGGAGCGGGTGTACAAAGATTTGCAGATTTTTCTTGATGCAAATGTTCCTTTGGTTAAGTTTGTGGACCGCACTTATAATCTTAACCCAGAGCGTTATATTAGTATCTGGCAATATATTCTGGAGCATCACAATAAAAAGACTATGTTCCACTTTGAAATTGAAGCAGAATATTTAAGTAAAGAAGCTCTGAAATTTTTACAGCAGGTTCCTGCCGGTGTAATGCAGTTTGAAATTGGAGTTCAGTCTGCAAATAAAAAAACTCTGCAGGCAATAAATCGTTCTGACAATATTGAAAAGCTGGCAGAAAATATTAAGCAGATTCCTCGTACAATTCACCAGCATCTGGATTTAATTGCGGGGCTTCCTTTTGAAAATCTGGAATCTTTTGGAAAATCCTTTGACTTTGTTATGGCTTTAAAACCTGATGCTTTGCAGCTGGGCTTTCTAAAAGTTCTTAGCGGCACCCAGATGGAAAAGTATGCTAAGGAAAACGGCTGGAAGTGGATGAAAAATCCAGTTTACGAAACTTTCAGTACTCCATATATGCCATATGAACATATGATGTTCTTAAAAGATCTGGAAACTTTGGTGGATGCCTACTGGAATAGCGGAAAGTTTCCTCATGTTATGGCTTATGTAGAACGGAATATTGGTTTTTGGAAATTCTTTTATGATATGACTAAATGGGGACAGACCTTAGGTATTTTTGACGCTCCCCATAGGGAAACTTTCTATTTTGAACTGCTGGCCAGAGGGGACAGACCTGAATGGGGCGTTGCGGGGCAACAGGGTAAGATTTTGTGCCCCGCTGGAGAGGGTGGCGAGCAACGCAGTGCGAGCCAGGGGGAGACTTCCCCCTTATATGATTTACTGCGTTATGATTTTGTTCTTAGGGGAAAGCAGGGCGGTTTTCCACAGTGGTATACACACCGGTACAATAAGGACCGCCACCGGGAACTGCTGAACCAAAATGGTGGTGTAAAAAACGCCCGCCTGGACTTTGCCTTCTCTGAATACGAAGTTTTTGACTGGAATGTAGATGCGGAAGTACCAGAGGTCTGTCCCCAGTTGTATGAAAAGTTGATTTTTTACAAGAGATTCTGAAACAAGTTTAGAATGACAGAGTATTACAACTCAGAATGACAAGGTATTACAGCACTGATGACTGATGACTGATGACTTTTACACTACACCTTGACTAACACAGGCATATACTGTTAAATAGAAACAATGAAATTAAATTCTTTAGTCAAAGTAGTGAATGTCCTCGTCCTAGTGGTTACCAGATAACCAGAGAGTGATGTTATATTATTGTGATTAAAGCACTGATATAGAAAAAGCAAGCTCTCCGGTTAAGACGGGGAGCTTTTTTTTATATCCAAATTTTTTTTAGAGGTAATAAAATGAAATTAACAGGCGCACAAATTATTGTTAAGTTATTAGAACAGTACGGAATTAAGACTGTAGCAGGAATCCCAGGCGGTTCCATTCTTCCACTTTATGATGAGTTAAACAGATCTTCAATTCGCCACGTCCTTGTGCGTCAGGAACAGGCAGCTGGATTTATTGCTCAGGGAATTTCTCGTTCTACTGGAAAGGTTGCAGTTTGTATGGCAACTTCTGGGCCTGGAGCTATGAATCTTTTAACAGCTATTGCAGATGCCCGCTGCGATTCTATTCCAATGATTGCAATTACTGGTCAGGTTAATACAACTTTGCTTGGTACTGATGCGTTCCAGGAAGCTGATACATACGGACTTTCTTTCCCAATTACAAAGCATTCAGAAATGGTTAAATCTGGGGAAGATTTGGTTGATGCAATTGCTAAAGCGTTTTCTATTGCTACTTCTGGTCGTCCAGGTCCTGTTTTAATTGATGTACCTCGTGATGTTCAGCTTAAAGAAGTTGAAATTGATGATAGTAAATGGGAAAGTGCGGTAGAAGCCTGCAAAAAATCTGCAGAAGTTAGATTCCATGCTACAACAGAAGAAATTTCTGAAAAGGTTTCTAAGATTACAGATATGATGTCTGCTGCAAAAAAAGCAGTTCTTTACTGTGGTGGCGGATGTAACTCTGAAGAAGCTGCTGCTGGAATTAAAGCTTTCCTTAATGTTTATTCAATTCCTGTTGTTACTTCTTTAATGGGAATTGGCTGTGTTTCTGAAAAATCTGAAAACTTTATTGGTATGGTTGGTATGCACGGAAGCTATGCTGCAAATGTTGCAATGCACGATGCTGATTTAGTAATTGCTGCAGGTGTTCGTTTTGATGACCGCGCTACTGGTATTGTTAAACAGTTCTGTCCAAATGCAAAAATCATTCATATTGATATTGATGCTGCAGAAATTGATAAGATTCTTGAATCTTCTGTTTCTATTGTTGCTGATGTTGAATCTATTTTCCCTGTTATGGCTGAGCTTGCCAGCGAAAAGAAGATTCCTGCAGATGCAGGATGGCTTAAAAAGATTAATAAAATTAAGGCTGAAAATGATTCTATTGTTTTGGGTCGTCCAAAGGGAGAAAAACTTGCTAACCCACGAGAAGTTATTTCTAAAGTTCCTGAATATGCTGCAGTTTGCGGTGTAAACGAGGATGACTTGATTGTAACTACAGACGTTGGTCAGCATCAGATGTGGGCTGCTCAGTATTATCCTGTAACTCGTCCACGATCTTTCCTTACTTCTGGCTCTTTGGGAACTATGGGCTTTGGTTTACCAGCTGCTATTGGTGCTGCTATTGCTCACCCTGAAAAAAGAACTGTATGTTTCTCTGGTGATGGTTCAATTATGATGAATGTTCAGGAATTTGCTACTTTGTGTGAATTGAATCTTCCTGTAACTGTAATTGTATTCCAGAACGGAACTTTAGGTATGGTTTACCAGCAGCAGAAATACTTATTTGAAAAGAATTATTCAGCTTCTGTATTTGACCGTGTTCCAGATTTACTTGGAATTGCAAAAGGGTTTGGAATTGAAGCTATTGACGGTGATTCTGATCCTGAATGGTACAAAAAGGCATTTGATGCAAACCGCCAGAATAAGCCATGCTTTATTCGCATCAGTGTAGATCCTGAAGAATCTGTTTTACCTTTTGTACCAGGTGGAAAAGCTAATATCGATTCTATTCGTGACTAACTGAACTTATTGAAAGGAAGGCAATCTGGTTCTTCCATTCAAAAATAGATTTGTCGCAGGCGGCTTCCAGAAGATTAATGATTTTCTGGAGGTCTGCATTGCCAACCTTTTCGCTCATTTTAGCACCATAGGCAGAATGTTCTGCATCAAACCACTTTTTGATTTCATCCCGGGAAATTCTGCGCTTTTCATAAACATCCTGCACCGCAATCTTTACATTAAAGCCTTTGTTACGGAATACATTTGCTATAAAAATACCATCCCAGGTAAACAATGGATTTTCTCTGTCTCCAAAGAATTCCTGTTCGCAGGCTTCCATTTTATCCAGAATAGGGCGGAAATCAGACAGTGTTTCTGGTGTTAAAATCTGTTTTCGTACAATTTCCGAAATCCTCTGACCGTTGGCTGGAATCTTCTGTGAAATTATGATTTTGTAGCCTTCTGCCAAAGGAGATTCAAATTCAAAGCCGTATTCATCTTTGTCAGAAACCAGGTCTTCGGTAAATAAGATATTGTCACTTTGCGGTGTAAGAATGCCTTTAAGAGAATCTGCCAGAGCTATAATTGCTGTCTCATTTACAAAAGGATCAATAAAGAACATACGGTCAAAAACAGCGCCGTTGTACTGGAATTTTATGATGATATTGTAGAAATCCTTTGGTGTTAAAAATTCTGTTGAAAGTGATTCGCCACGAACCTGTAAAACCGGGCGGTCCAGGTTACCTAAGGTACGGCCATACTGCTCCAGAATCTGTTTACCTTTTTCTGTTTTACAGACACCGCAGGTAACGCCTTCTGGTTCTTTGCGGGCAACTTCCCAAAGTAAAAGTCCAGAATCTGCATTCCAGATTAGGCTTCGGTGATGGCGCTTAATATCTGCCATTCCAATCATTGTATCTCTGATTCCAAGCAGAATTTCAGCCTTGTTTGAATCCAGTCGTTGACGCCAGAAACGGTCTGCACGGTCCAATGCAAATTCTTTTGCGTTATCTTTTGGACTGAAGGTAAGGTTTTCATCTTTTTTAGATTCACCACATTTAAAGTGTTCGTTAATCCACCATTCACTGATTGGATTGGAACCGAATTCTGAAGCCTGTTTTGGCTCAGTTTTAAAGACATTAATAGAACCAGTTTCTTCTGGGCTGGATGCTAATTCATCTGTTGTAAGCTGACCACCGTTTTCCTGCTTTTCAAGAATTGATGCAATCTGTAATTCACGGCGGGAAAGAACATCATTACGGATTGTTCCTTCGTAGCCCTGAGTACTTGGGGTATAGAAAACCCGTCCCATAAGTGTATCTGGTAAATATTGCTGTGCAACCCAGTGGTCTCTGTATGCATGAGGATATAAGTAACCGGCACCATGACCAAAGCCTTCCGCATCTCGGTTAGCATCCCGCAGATGATTTGGAACTTCGGCATCTTCTTTTTCTACAGCCTGAATGGCATCAAAAAATGCCATGCTGGAATTAGATTTTGGTGCTGTTGCAAGGTAAAGTGCTGCGTGGGCCAGAAAATAACGGCCTTCTGGAAGTCCAACTCTGTCAAAGGCAGCAGCACAGGAATTTACAACTGTAATTGCATTTGGATCTGCAAGACCTGTATCTTCGCAGGCAGAAATAAGCATTCTGCGGAACAAAAAGTGGGGATCTTCCCCAGCGCGGTTCATACGGGCAAGCCAGTACATTGCAGCATCTGGATCGCGGCCCCGCAAACTTTTTATAAAGGCTGAAATTATGTCGTAGTGGTAGTCTCCGTCCCGGTCATACAATACAACTTTTTTTTGAATAGATTCTTCAGTTGTTTCTTTTGAAATATAAATTTTTGTACCATAAGCAGGAACAGGAGGATTGTCCTTTGGTTTCCAAACTTCTGGTGTAGTTTCTATGGCAAGCTCCAGCGCATTTAATAATGAGCGGGCATCTCCATTTGCAGTATCAATAAGATGTTCAAGAGCACCTTCTTCAAATTCTACATTCCAGTGGCCGTAACCTCGTTCCTTATCATTAAGAGCCATTGTAGCAGCTTTGTGTAAATCTTCTTTTGTAAGAGGTTTAAGCTGGAAAACCCTGGAACGGGAAACAAGAGCTTTGTTAACTTCGAAAAATGGATTTTCGGTGGTAGCACCAATTAAAATAATAGTTCCGTTTTCTACCCATGGTAAAAGAGCATCCTGCTGACTTTTATTCCAGCGGTGAACTTCGTCTACAAAAAGAATTGTTCTTCTGCCATAGAGATTTCTGTATTCGTCAGCTTTTTTTATGGAATCACGAATATCTGCAACACCTGTAAGAACTGCGTTTAAAGTCAGAAAATTTGATTTTGTGTGATTAGCAATTACACGGGCTAAGGTTGTTTTTCCTGTTCCTGGTGGGCCGTAAAAAATAACGGATGTAAGCTGGTCTGCAGCAATAGCTCGGCGGAGAAGGCGGCCTTTACCAACAATGTGGTCCTGCCCAATATATTCATCAAGATTTCTTGGACGCATTCTGGCGGCAAGAGGTTCTGTTGTCATTTTTACTGATTCAAATAAGTCACTCATAAAAAAAAGCAGCCCCTTATGGACTGCTTTAATTATAGTATAAAAAAAACTATTTAGAAAGATTACAGGATACTATTCTCTGTTCCAGTTTCTGCGGGAAGGATAGTAAGCCCACAAGCCTTCGTTATTAAAAGAACCACTTATTGAAGAACCAATAAAGTAAAGTCCTGCATAAAGAGAGCTGTCAAGTTCATTATCTGCTGGGTTTGTGTTGAATAAAACTGAAATCATATATGAAGAAAGCAGCTGTGTCTGAGCATTTGTTGTGAAAGTTCCTAATTCTGTTTTAGGAATGTCATATTCTTCTAAATCTACTTTCTGAATACCACCAAATGAAGATGTTGACTGGCTGTTAATTTCTCCACGGCCAATTAAAAGTGTATCTTTACAGAATGCAAGAGCAGAAACCTTATTTCTTGCATCAACATGTTTAGAGTGAATATCATCGATAGAATCCTTTGCATAATTAATATATCTGCCATTTCCCCAGTAAATTACTGTTGCATCTTTATCTTTTGATTCGTTTGTTGTAATTGCAGATGTTGTAAAGAAGTGTACCTGTCCATTAAAGTAAGCAGCACCTTTTACAGCTGTTTTGTCTGCAGAATCTTCTGTTCCAACAATTTCAGGAATTGTAATGGCTTTAACATTTTTACCTGAAAGTTCATAATAAAGATTTTTTTCAGCAGCTTTAGAGTCTGGATTTGCTACACGGAAATATGCCTTGCGGTTTGCTTTCTGTGGAGCATTTGTAGAAAATGGTGTGAATTCCGAGAAATAATAATCATCTTTCATATAGAAGGCATTGCTTAAATCAATAGAATATGCTTCTACAAGCTCTGTCCAGTCTTCTGGTTTAAGAGTATTCCATTTCCCGTCTGAATCTTTATTCTGTGGCTGAACTGCCCAAATGTAGATGTTGTCAGGACAAGAAGTACCTTCGTTCATATCGATTTTGTAATCTACAGTAAAAACATAAAGAGTAGTTGAATCAGAGATGATTTTAATAATCTGCTGCCCATAATGTTTTGCAGTTGTGTAATCGTAGTGATGAAGATCAAAAGGAAGCTGTTCGCTGTCAACTAATGTCCATTTTCCATGAGCCTGAGTATCTTCTGTCCATGTTTTAGAAGCAGCATCGTAAACTTTTTTGTAGAGAAAACCTGAAGAACCAACTGTAACAATGTATTCATTTCCGTTAGTAGTAGTGTAGCGGGCAATTGAACGAATAACACCATTAACAGAAGCTTTTTCTGAAACAACATCGTTTTTAATATAGTAGAAAACAGGTGCATGACAGCTGCTAAAGAGTAAAGTTGTAAAAACTGCCAGTGTCAAAAATAATCTATTGTACTTTTTCATTTCATTTTCCTCTTTAGAAGTGGTAGCGGGCATTTATACCTGCAGATAAAAATACTCCAGTATAGTTCTTACCCTTATTCATATATTCAGTAACTGTTGTAAGAGTTGTAGAACCCCCAAAAGACCATGATTCTGACATACGGTAATAACAGCCAGCAGAGGCTCTTGCTGTAAGTGCTGGCCAGTAAGACTGATTTGCCCAGGTTTCTGTGGCAAAACCAATGTTTGCCATAATTGGGAATTCAAATTTGCCAATTTGAGGCTGGTACATGGCACCAAAGGTAATAGGAATAATAAACAATGCTTTTCCACCAATAGAAAAGTTATTTGTAACTGTAAGTTCACCACCAACAGCTAAGGATGGTGCAATAAATTTATAATATCCAATATTGATTCCAAATCCAGCTTTAAGGTGGTCATCAAAATTCAATGGGAAATGTCCGTCAAGTTCAAGTTTTAACAGCTGATCACCAGACATATTGTTCTGATATTCATATCCGTCATCGTATTCATCGCCCTGTTCGTCTGCAAAAACTAAGGCTGAACAAAGACATATGGTAAGTAGAATAGAAAGAATGCGTTTCATATTGTTCCTTTTGTTTTTTTAATATATTTTATGAATATACTATTTTTAGTAGTGTTTATCAATAAAACTATTATATAGAGGAAAGGTTACTATGAGTGCAGTTATTATCGACGGAAAACAGATTGCAGCAGATGTTCGTGCAGAAGTTGCAGCAAAGGTTAGTCAGCTTAAAGAAAAGGGCGTTGCTCCTTGTTTAGCAGTTATTCTTGTTGGAGAAAATCCTGCCTCAGTTAGTTATGTAACAGGAAAACGCAAGGCTTTAGCCGAGGTTGGAATGGTAGACCGTTCTATTACATTGCCAGAATCAACTTCGGAAGAAGAATTATTAAAACTCATTGATGAACTTAATGCAGATAAAGCAGTTCACGGAATTCTTGTTCAGCTTCCACTTCCAAAGCATATTAACGAAGATAAAGTAATTATGGCCATCAGTCCAGAAAAAGATGTAGACGGTTTCCACCCAGTAAGCGTTGGAAACATGATGATTGGCCGCCCAGGCTTTCTTCCTTGTACACCACACGGAATCATCGTTCTTTTACAGAAAATGGGAATTGAAACAAGCGGTAAACACGCCGTAGTAATTGGCCGTTCAAATATTGTTGGTAAGCCAGTAAGCATTCTTCTTGCCCGCAAAGATACAAACTGTACAGTAACAATGTGCCACACAGGTACAAAAAATATGGCAGAAATTACAAAGCAGGCAGATATTCTTGTAGTAGCTTCTGGTCATCCTCATACACTTACAGGGGATATGGTAAAAGACGGTGCCGTTGTAATTGATGTTGGTGTAAACCGCATTCCAGATGCATCTAAAAAATCAGGCTTCCGTTTAATTGGCGACTGCGATTTTGACGACTTAGTAGAAAAAGCAAGCTATATCACTCCAGTTCCAGGCGGAGTAGGTCCAATGACAATTGCTATGCTTATGCAGAATACATTAGAAAGTGCTGAAAATAATTTAGAATTAAGAATGCAGAATTAAGAATTAGGGAAGCAGGAAGAGTATATGAGGGATATTCAGAACGAAGAGGATACACGAGAAATTCCACTGCAGAAGGTTGGTGTAAAAAATGTAAAGTATCCGGTTCAGGTTTTAGATAAAAACAAAAAGACTCAAAATACAACAGCAACAGTAAATCTGTTTGTAAATCTTCCTCATAATTTTAAAGGCACCCATATGAGCCGCTTCATCGAAGTTTTCCATAAATATCACACCGATATTTCCATGAACAGCTTCCTTGAAATGCTGGAAGAAATGGGCACCAAACTTGATGCCGAAAGAGCCTTTGGCCGCATAACTTTCCCTTATTATATAGAAAAAAACGCACCAGTCAGTGGAGCTCCCGGCATTATGGAGTACACCTGTACTTATGAGGGGGAAGTTACAATGCAGAATAAGGGGGAAGTCTCCCCCTCGCTTCAGCCTGCTGCGCAGTCTTCCGCTACCCCTTCTAACGGGCCTCAAACGCCGGCCCGTAACGCCCGCTTTTTTATTTCAATAAAAGTGCCAATAGCAACTTTATGTCCATGTTCTAAAGCAATTTCAGAATATGGTGCTCACAATCAGCGTGGTTATGTAAAAGTAAAAATGCTTTATTCAGACTTCTTCTGGATTGAAGATGTAATTAAAATGATAGAAGACTGTGCTTCAACACCTTTATATTCAGTTTTGAAACGGCAGGATGAAAAGTATGTAACAGAACATGCTTACGAAAATCCACGCTTTGTTGAAGATATGGTGCGGGATGTTTACTTAGGGTTAAAAAATATGAACTTTCAGTGGTTTACAGTAGAAGCCGAAACAGAAGAAAGCATTCATAATCACAATGCATATGCTTGCGCAGAATTTTCACAGAGCGAAAATCCTGCAATTAAGAATGCAGAATGAAGAATTAAGAATTAGGAAATAGGAATGAAATATTTTATAGAAACTTATGGTTGCGAAATGAATATTGCTGAGTCGGCTTCGGTTGAACGGCTTTTTATTGCTCGAGGGTGGGAAAAGGCAGTGTCGGCTCAAGTGGCAGATGTAGCTATTATTAACACCTGTTCAGTTCGTGGCTCGGCAGAAGAACGAATTGAAGGTCGTCTTGGCTGGTACAATGGGCTTAAAGCTGTAAGAGCTGGACATCCAGGTGCAAAACGTAAAATGCATCAGGAAGCTGCAGATTATGTTGCTGCAAATGGTCCTAGACCATTGACTCTTGTTGTAATGGGTTGTATGGCAGAACGTCTCCTTCATGATTTTAAAAATACTCATCCTTTTATTGATTATGTTGTTGGAACTTATGCAAAACATCATTTTGGAGAAATCATAGAATCAATAGAAGAAGGTCGTAAGCCATTCGAAGTTGATGATACAGAACAGTATAAATTTGCAGCGGTTTCTGCAGAGCCGGGGGCTTTTTCAACCTTTGTTCCAATTATGCACGGATGTAACAACTTTTGTACTTACTGTATTGTTCCATATTTGCGTGGGCGGGAAATTAGTCGTCCTGTAGACGAAATTTTAAATGAAATTGATGTTCTTACAAAATATGGCGTACGTGAAATTACTTTAATTGGGCAGAATGTTAATAGTTATAAGTCATCAGTCATCAGTCGTCAGTCATCAGAAGCAGAAACTCAGGAAATCAATTTTGCCCAGTTGCTTCAGATAATTGCGGATCACCTTAGAAAAACTAAGTCTTCTATAGAATGGGTTCGCTTTATGTCTTCTCATCCTAAAGATTTTACTGATGATGTAATTGATGTAATTGCTAAAGAAGAGGTAATTTGCCGTCATATTCATTTGCCAGTTCAGCACGGTTCTTCAGCAGTTCTTGAAAAAATGAACCGTCGTTATACTCGTGAACAGTATCTGGCTCTGGTTCAGAAAATTAAAGACCGCATTCCAGATGTATCTCTTACAACAGATATTATGATGGGCTTCCCTGGTGAAACCGAACAGGACGTTGAAGATACACTTGATTTAATGGGCCAGGTAAAATATGAATCTGCCATGATGTATTATTATAATCCTCGTGAAGGAACACCTGCTGCAAAACTTGAACAGTTACCTGAAGAAGTCCGCAAAGAACGCTTACAGAAGGTAATTGATCTTCAGCTTATTCACACTGACGAACAGATGAAAAAACGGGTTGGTCAGACTGTAAAGGTTCTGGCAGAATCTGTAAGCCGCGATGACAAAGAAGAGCTTTTAGGCCAGACAGAGCAGCACGAAAAAGTAGCTTTTAAAGCTGAAAAATCAATGATTGGTAAGTTTGTTATGGTAAAAATTGATGAACTTAATGGTCATACTTATAAGGGAACTTTACAACATTAGCCCATTATCATCTTCCAGGACTCTTTGAGTTCTATAAGCATAAAGAATATTTTTATGACTGGTGTGATATAGGTTCTATTTACGGAGCCCCTTCCGATTGTATCTGGGGTGGTAGTCGTGCAGGCTTTGGTGACCAGAAACCAGAATATCAGCTTAAGGTTATAGAAGAAGTTTATCTGGACAGCATGCTGGATTTATTTTAGTCTTATTTTCTTTTTTATTTCAAATCACTATAATCTTTTTTATTATGAAACCAGAATTAATTTCTTCTCTAAAAGGCTACAATGGAAAGGCCTTTATCAGCGATTTAATTGCCGGTATTATTGTTGGTATTGTTGCTTTACCACTGGCTATCGCTTTTGCTATTGCTTCCGGAGTTGGTCCTGCCGCCGGAATTTTCACAGCTATTATTGCAGGTTTTTGTATCAGCGCATTTGGTGGAAGCCGTGTTCAGATTGGTGGTCCTACAGGTGCTTTTGCTGTAATCGTTTATGGTGTTGTTGCTCAGTTTGGTTTAAGCGGACTTGCAACTGCCACAGTTATGGCCGGTGTTATTTTGATTTTGCTTGGCGTTTTCAAAATGGGCGGTCTTGTTAAGTTTATTCCATATACAATTGTTACTGGTTTTACTGCTGGTATTGCAGTAACAATCGCTTCTGGTCAGCTTGGCGACTTCTTTGGTCTTCATCCGGATTTTTCAACTCCAATGGTAATTCTTGGAGAAACTTACAATAAACTTCCAGGGGACTTTCTTCCAAAAATGATTGCCTTTGTAAAATCTGCTGCAACAGTAAACTGGTATTCATTTATTATGGCAGCAGTATGTCTGGCTTTCATTTTTATCTGGTCTAAGTTTATAAAAAAGATTCCAGGTTCAATTATTGTAATTCTTGCAGCAACAATCCTTTCTGTTTTACTTACTAAGTTTACAGATCTTCGCTGCGATACAATTGGAACTTTTGCCGATGGTTCTGCTCACTACGCAATTCCATCAATCAAAGAATTAAAACCAACACTTCCAGACTTCAGCATAAAAACAATTACAACTTTGTTTCCAACAGCAATTTCCATCGCCGTTCTTGCTGCTATTGAATCACTTCTTTCTGCAGTAGTTGCAGACGGTATGATTGGTTCAAAACACGATTCAAATATGGAACTTGTTGCTCAGGGTGTTGCAAACATTGCATCTCCGATTTTTGGCGGTATTCCAGCTACAGGTGCTATTGCCCGCACTGCAACAAACATTAAAAATGGTGGACGCACTCCAATTGCCGGAATCATTCATGCTCTTACATTGCTTTTGATTCTTTTGTTCTTTGGAAAGTATGCAGCCTTTATTCCAATGCCAGCCTTAGCTGCAATTCTTATTAATGTTGCATGGAATATGGCAGGTTTCCCAGCAATCAAAGCTTTGCTTAAAGGTCAGAAATCAGATATTTTTGTATTCCTTGCTACTTTTGTAATTACAGTATTTGTAGACTTAACAGTGGCAATTGAAGTTGGTCTTGGTTTTGCTGCCTTCTTCTTTATTAAGAAAATGATTGATCTTTCTGAAGTTCAGGATGAAAGAAGTCTTATTACAGGCGGTATTAAAAAGGATCAGCCATCAGAAAATTTGAATATTCCACAGGGTGCACTTGTATTCGAAATTGAAGGTCCTTTGTTCTTTGGTACAGTTCGTAAATTTGAGCTTGCTACAGAACGGGCTCAGGCTGACTGTAAAGTTCTTATTCTCCGTATGAGAAACACACTTTATCTAGATGCAGGTGGAATTAAAGCCCTGGAACAGTGTAAAGCTGCCTGCGACCGTAAAGGTATTACAATTGTAATTTCAGGTATTCATACTCAGCCATATATGTTACTTGAAAAAACAGGTTTAGCAGATATTCTTGGCCACGACAATATTTTTGATAACATTGTTCCAGCTTTGGAAAGAGCTAACGAACTGGTAAAATAGTCATCAGTTGATAGTCATCAGTCTTCAGTATTTGAATTCTGATGACTGAAGACTTTCATACGAACCACTTCTTAATTCACTTCAATTCAGTTATACTAAACGTATGATACAATCAAACGACAACACAGTATATATTTTAGACAGCTACGGACTTATTTTCCGCTGTTACTTTGCTTTTATTTCACGCCCTCTTACAAATTCTAAAGGCGAAAATGTAAGTGCCCTTTTTGGATTTTTCCGCAATCTTCATTGGATTTTACAGCACTATAAACCTTGCTATCTTTTTGCGGCTATGGATTCTAAAACTAAAACCTTCCGCCACGAAATGTATGAGCAGTATAAGGCTACCCGTAATAAAACTCCTGATGATCTGCATGCTCAGATTCCATGGATTGAAGATGTATTACAGGCTTTAGGAATTCCTGTTTTACAATGCGATGGTTACGAAGCAGATGATGTTATTGCTACTGTTGCAAAGCTTTGCGAAGAACAGGGTCGACAATGCCGTATTCTTTCTGGCGATAAGGACCTTATGCAGCTGGTTACAGAAAATACTCAGATTCTTAAACCAGAAAGTGGCGCTTCAACCTGGAAAGTTACTGGAATTGAAGGTGTAAAAATGGAGTGGGGGGTAGAGCCTTCCCAGCTTCTGGATCTTCTTTCTCTTTATGGTGATACTGCCGATAACATTCCTGGTGTTCACGGTGTTGGTGTAAAAACAGCAGCTAAACTTCTGGCAGATTACGGTGACCTTGACGGCATTTATGCCCACATAGACGAAGTTAAAGGCGCTATGCAGAAAAAGTTGATAGACGGAAAAGATAACGCTTACTTTAGTCAGAAGCTTGTTCGTCTTTGCAACGAAGTCCCTTGTCCAGAAATTGCGGAAGCTATAAATCATGATCCTTATGAATACAATTTTAATGCTGCAGCAGAAGTTCTTTACAAATACGAAGTAATGAATGTAGCAAAAAGCTATACAGAATTAGGACTTACTTCAAATATAAAATCCACAGTTCAGGAGCACCTTAGAGAAAACGGACTGGTTAACGAGAAGGGGGAGAAGTCATCAGTCATCAGTCATCAGTCATCAGCTGATGATGCAGGGGTAGCTGCTGTTCAGGGTGATGAAGAAAGTCTTGTTGTAAGACAGAATGATACTTCCGGTTACAAAGCCATAACTTCCCTGCAGGAGTTGGAGTCTTATATTTCAAAGTATCTGACGACTGATGACTTAAGACTGAAGACTCCAATCGCCTACGACTGCGAAACTTCTTCTTTGGATACTCTTACCTGTAATATGATTGGTTTTTCTCTTTGTTACGAAAAGGGCAAAGCTGTTTATGTTCCAATTCAGCAGAATTCCGATGATTTGTTTTCACAGACAGATTATATCTCATTAAAAGATGCTCTTGTTCAACTTTTACGCTTATTCTCTAATAAAGATGTAAAGGTTGTAATGCATAATGCTAAGTTTGATATTAAAGTTTTTGTTTCTCAGTTAAAGAACTTTTCGGAAATTACTTCCAGATTAAAAGGTTCAGCTATTCAGTGTCAATTATCCGATACAATGATTCTTGCCTGGCTTATTAATCCTGACCGCTTAGGAAAATCAGGATATTCTCTTGAATACCTGGGTGAAACTCAGCTGGGGCTTAAAGGAATTGAATTTAGTGATATTGTAAAAAAGGGACAGACCTTCCAGGATGTTCCCTTGGACACAGCATATAAATATGCTGCCGAAGATGCGGATTTTACTTTACAGTTGTGGAATACCCTGTGCGAAAAAGCCCATATTACAGCTGCTTCCAGTTCTCAGTCATTGCAAGGAGCCAAAGGCGACATGGCAATCCGTGATTTGTACGACCTTGAAATGCAGATTCTTCCAGTTCTGACTCAAATGGAACTTACAGGCATTCACCTTGATACTGCTTTCCTTAATTCCTACAACCAGGAACTTACCCGCGGTCTGGAACTTGTAATGCAGAATATTTACAAGGAAGTTGGTCACGAATTTAATATTGCTTCTCCAAAACAGCTGCAGACAGTTCTTTTTGAAGAACGCAAGCTTAAGCCTGGGAAGAAAACTAAAACCGGTTATTCAACAGATACTTCTGTTCTTGAAGAACTGGCATACGAAGATCCTGTTCCAAAAATGATTCTGGAATATCGTGAACTTGCAAAACTGCAGTCTACTTATGTAGAAACGCTTCCTCAGCTGGTAGATAAAGAAAGTCGTATTCACACTGAATTTGTTCAGACAGGTACTGCAACTGGCCGTTTAAGCTGCCGTGAACCAAACCTTCAGAATATTCCAGTAAGATCAGATGCAGGCCGTAAAATTCGTTCTGCTTTTACTGCTCCGGAAGGAAAGGTTTTGATTTCTGCCGATTATGCACAGATTGAACTTGTAGTTCTTGCTCATTTAAGCGGCGATAAAAATATGTGCAAATCATTTAATGAAGGTACAGATGTTCATAAGGCTACTGCTGCTATGATTTACGGAGTAGAGCCAGATGCTGTAACTCCTGATATGCGCCGTACTGCAAAAACAATCAACTTTGGTGTAATTTACGGTATGTCTGCCTTCCGCCTTGCACAGGATTTAGGTATAAGCAGAACTCAGGCTTCTATGTTCATAGACAATTACTTTAAAATGTATGCAGATATCAATAATTTTATTAAAAGTACAATCAGCTCTGCAGAAGAAAAAGGTTATGTAGAAACAATTCTTGGTCGCCGTCGCCCAATTCTTGCAATAAACAGTCGTAATAAGATTGAAAAAGGTGCTGCTGAACGAATTGCAGTAAACTCTCCTGTACAGGGTAGTGCTGCTGATATTGTAAAAAAAGCAATGCTGGGTGTAACTCAAGTACTAAAAGAATCTGGTTCAAAAGCAAAACTGCTTCTTCAGGTTCACGATGAACTTATTTTTGAATGTCCTGATGATCAGAAAACAATTGATGAAACTATTGCCTTAATTAAAGATAAAATGGAAAACGCTGTAAAGCTTAGTGTTCCATTAAGAGTATCTGTTGAGTATGGAAAGAACTGGGGTGAATTCCATTAATAATTAAGAGTTGGGATGTTGGAGAATGAGGAAGTAGGATGCAGGTGATTGCGGTTACGGGGAAAATGGCCTCGGGAAAAAATTATATTTGTTCTCAAATGGAAAAAGAAGGGTGGAGCAGTGTAGATGCAGACCTTCTGGTACATAAAGCTATTGAAGACAATAAAAATTTGATTCTCCAGACCTTTGGAAAAGACGCTTCATCAATGAATCTTAAAATCCAGAATGATGATGGTTCTGTAGACCGTAGGGAACTGGGAAAACTGCTTTTTGCTAAGCCTGACCTTCTGTCTAAACAGGAAAGCATTGTCTATCCTGCAATTACACAAATGGTAAAAGATTTTATTCAGACTCACGAAAAAACAATCATAAATGCCACAGTTTTATTCAAAACTCCAGAATTGCTTAATATGTGCGAATATGTTCTGTTTGTTAAAGCAGGTCTTATTAAACGAATAATCCGCGCAAGAAAAAGAGATCATTTGCCATATAAACAAATCTTCAAACGTTTCTATGCCCAGCGAAATCTATTAAAAGACTACAAGAAAACTGGTACCTCAATCCGAATTGTGCGTAATTAGCCCGCAAGTAACAAGACTAACAAATAAATAAATTAAAATATTAAATAAAAACCCGGGAGGGAAGGAAGTGGATAACAAAAACACTCTGAGCCCGGAAAGATAGTTTCCTTACCGGGCTCAGCGTGTAGCGACGCTAGCTAGCGGTTTTGTTGTCTGCTTACTGACCGGTAGGGATTTTTTTAGTTTAAGTGGTTTTAGCATTATTTATTCCACCTCGGTTGCTGAAACATAATTAAAAAATAATACTAAAGTGTTTTTTTCAAAATCCGATATTTTGAGTAAGGTGGCCGATACAAATCGGTGCAAAGAGGAAAAATTATGGATCAGAAAAAGACATTATGGATTATTGCTGCAGTAGGGGCTTTTTTATTAGTCATTCTCGTACCAGCATTTATTATGTATCCTAAAGCTCCAAAAGTAGAACAGACAATTACAAGAAATCTTCCAGAGCCTTCTAGAAGAACACCTCAGGCAGATGATGGATGGAATGAACCAGTTGCTGTACCAAACGAAATTGCTGTTAATGATCTTACAGTATTTGCAGAAAATGCAAACGTATATGGCTTTGACACATCTTCAGATTCTTCATCTGGAACAACAATCGATTTGAATGCTCTTAGAGCAGAAAACAGTCCTGCAGTTGCTCCTTCACAGGATATCAATATTACAGTTGAAATTAAGGAACCAGAAAAACAAGTTGTGCCAGCAGATAATTATTATGTTGCCAAAACAGAAGAAAAACCTGTTCAGAAAGTAACAAAGGTAGAAACAAAAACTGTTGAACCAGAAACAAAATCTAATGTTACAGTTAAAACTCCTGTAAAAACTACTACTACAACAAAAACAAGTTCAAAAGCTTCTGTAAAAGTAACAACAACTGCAAAGCCTGCTGCAAAAACTCAGTTCTGGGTTCAGGTTGCAGCTTACTCCAGCAAAAAAACAGCTGAAAATGCTCGTGCAGTTCTTGATGCAAATAAAATTACAGCTGATATCTTTACACACAAAGATGCTAAAGGTAATCTTTTCTATCGCGTTCGTGTTGGACCTTATACTACAAAAAGTGAAGCTGAATACTGGCGCTCAAAGATTATTAAAATCAGTGAATTTTCTAAAGCTGAAAGTTATGTAACAAGTACAAATACAGAACTTTAATCATAAAAAACACTTTTCCTCCTAATTTTTATGGGGCATTCTGTGGGGAATGCCCCTTTTTTTTAACTTTTTACTCCGAAACTGATTCAGAATGGACATATTATATATGTGAAAATAAAATATTTTTGTCTTATTACATTAGTTTTAATTGTGGTTCCCTGCAATGTTCATTGTAGTGAAGTAAAATTGGATTCCTGGGCACTGGGTGGAAAGGTTAAAACTCCTTTTCTGGAGCTGCGGTATTTTCAAAAGGAAGATCAGAATAATTACGGTATATCCTTTTTTACCGACAGCTTTTGGAAAAACTATCCCTGCCAGATAAAAGCAGGAAATATGAATTGTGGCGGACTGTGGTCAATGTTAAAAGCTCCGGAGCCTGCCTTTTCATTTTCTCCTTTTTATTCTACTAAAACCAGTGTGCAGCCTGTTACTGCAACATTAAGCAGCTATAGTTCATTTCCCCAGAATATGAGTTATTTTATACAGGCTGGTTATTCAAATACTAAAAAAACTGTTTCCGCAGCAAATGTTAATTGCTGGTATGATCCTGAATCTGAAATTGTAACAGGTTCAGGATTACTTCAGTTTAAGCTTTCAAAAAAGGTATCTCTTGGTTTTTCAACTGCTGCGGGTGTTGTTCCGTACCTGGATAAGGATTTTAACAGCTGGTTTAATTCTGGAGCCGCTTTTTTTCATGGTGGAACTATGTGTTGTTTTGGAAATCAGTTTGCGCTAAATTCTCCTAATTATAAGTTGTGGCTTTTTACAGGATTGTATCAGAATCAGTCAGGTGGAATTAAAACTGTTTACAGGTTGGAAAACATGCTGAAGGCTGGAGCTTTTAATTTTACCTTAACAGTCTTTTTCAATCCTAGTGATTACCTGTATTTGCCTGGTGATTCATTTTTAAATAAAAAACTTGTTTTACGCTCAGGTGTAAAACACAACGGTATATTAAAGCTTAGATTACCAGTAATTGTAAAATCAGGAATAAATGGCTATGCAAGATTTAATTTGTCACAGACTGAACACCCCCTAAAATTGGCCGCCGGCCTCCAGCTTACAGCCCCGCTTACAACTATAAATCTGCGCACCCTCTCAAGCTTCACACTAAGTTCGGCGGCACAATCACTTGATATAACCTTTACTTCCCAAAAAATTACCGCCTCCTGCAGCAGGCATTTTGGGGAGGTAAAAGGGAGTATAAACGGAGACTGGACCTTTAGTCCTGTGGCATTGGGCAGCGGAAATCTTTCCAACAGCATATCATTTACTCAAAAATATTCAGCGGCTGTTTCTGGCGGGCAGAATATGAAATGCATGGTAACTGCCTCCTGGAGTCACACTGTACAAGCGGGGAAAATTACAGATAAAAGCCTTACTTTTGGTGGGGGAGTACAGTCAAAGGAAGGCTGGCTGAATCTGACTGGAAAGGTAAGCGTTAAGCTTGAAATGTAGTTTGTTGTAGTTTGGTGTAGTTTGGTGGTTGAATATCGCAAAAAAATTCATTAAAATAATAAAACTATTATTGGAAAATTTATTTTTAAAGAGGTAATAATATGGCTTGGGATATTTCAAAAGTAAGAAATATCGGTATCAGTGCCCACATTGACTCTGGAAAGACAACAACTTCAGAACGTATCTTGTTCTACTGTAACAAGATTCACGCAATTCACGAAGTTCGTGGTAAAGATGGTGTTGGTGCTGTTATGGACAACATGGAATTGGAACGTGAACGTGGTATCACAATCCAGTCTGCTGCTACACAGGTTCAGTGGAAAGACTACACTATCAACCTTATCGATACACCGGGACACGTAGACTTCACTGTAGAAGTTGAACGCTCACTTCGCGTTCTTGACGGTGCTATCATGATTCTTTGTGCCGTTGCTGGTGTTCAGTCACAGTCAATTACTGTAGACCGTCAGCTTAAACGTTACCATGTACCTCGCGTTGCATTCGTAAATAAATGTGACCGTCAGGGTGCTAATCCTATTCGTGTATGTGGACAGCTCCGTGAAAAATTAGGTCTTAATGCACACATGATGGAACTTCCAATTGGTTTGGAAGACAAGCTTGAAGGTGTTGTAGACTTAGTATCAATGAAAGCAATTTACTTCGATGGTCCTAACGGTGAAGATCTCCGTTATGCAGAAATCCCTGCTAACCTTATGGATGATGCTCAGAAATATCGTCAGGAAATGATTGAAGAAGCTTGTAACTTTGATGATGCTTTGATGGAAAAAGTTCTTGAAGGTGGAGAACCAACAGAAGACGAACTCAAAGCTGCTATCCGTAAGGGTACAATTGCTGAACAGTACGTAGGTGTTTACCTTGGTTCTGCTCACGTAAATAAAGGTATCCAGCCTTTGTTGGACGCTGTAAGAGATTACCTCCCAGCTCCAAACGAAGTAAAGAACGTTGCTCTTGACTTGGATAACAACGAAGCAGAAGTTGAACTTGAATCAGTTGATAACAAACCTTGTGTTGCACTTGGTTTCAAACTTGATGATGGTCAGTACGGTCAGTTAACATATACTCGTGTTTACCAGGGTAAAATTAAGAAGGGTGAAGAACTTTACAATACTCGTAACAAGAAACGCTTCAAGGTTGGACGTCTTGTTCGTATGAACTCTGCACAGATGGAAGATATTAACGAAGGTTGCGCAGGTGATATCGTTGCACTCTTCGGTGTAGATTGTGCTTCTGGTGATACATTCGTTAATGGTGGTGTAAACTACTCAATGGCTTCTATGTACGTTCCAGAACCTGTAATTTCTTACTCTATCACTCCAAAAGATAAAGGTTCAGAAATGCAGATGTCTAAAGCTTTGAACCGCTTTACAAAAGAAGACCCAACATTCCGCGTATATACAGATCCTGAATCAAATGAAACAATCATTAAAGGTATGGGTGAATTGCACCTTGATGTATACGTAGAACGTATGAAACGTGAATACAACTGTGAAGTTATTACTGGTCAGCCACAGGTAGCTTACCGTGAATCAATTTCTGGTACAGGTGAATTCAACTACACACATAAAAAACAGTCTGGTGGTTCTGGACAGTACGGTCGTGTAGCAGGTTTCATGGAACCAATCACAGAAAAAGACTACGAATTCGTAGACGCAATTAAGGGTGGTGCAATTCCTAACGAATTCATCCCATCTTGTGATAAAGGTTTCCAGAGAGCTATGAAAGAAGGTTCTTTGATTGGTGCTCCGATTGTTGGTGTTAAAATCACAATCAATGATGGTCAGTCACACCCAGTAGACTCTAACGATAACGCTTTCCAGACAGCAGCTATTGGTGCTTTCCGTGAAGGTTATATGAAAGCTAAACCAGCTATCCTTGAACCAGTCATGAAGGTACAGCTTTCTGCACCAACAGAATTCCAGGGTAACTTGTTCGGTCTTATCAACCAGCGCCGTGGTGTAATCGTTGATACAACTGATGAAAACGGTACATCTACAGTAAACGCTGAAGTTCCACTTTCTGAAATGTTCGGATTCTCTACTATCCTCCGTTCTTCAACTCAGGGTAAAGGTGAATTCACAATGGAATTCGAAAAATACGGTAAAGTTCCAAACAACGTATCTGAAGAACTCCAGAAGAAATATCAGGAAGCAAAAGCTGCAAAAAATAAATAAGTAATTATTTAGTTTTGCAACTTATATAAGAGCTGTCTTACTTAAGTAAGGCAGCTTTTTTTATTTAAATTACAGTTGTTTTCTGGTGTGATTGTGTTACTATTGATATATCAATAAACCACAGCGAGGTATGTTTATGGAAAAAGAAGATTTATTAAAATTCAGTCCAATCCGCTACTTTGAAAAAGCAACTGAAGCTAATTTAAAATCTGGCGAAATGGGACTTATTACTGCAAAGAAAGGCCTGGGAAAAACTTCTGTTCTTGTACAGTTTGGAATTGACACATTATTAAACGAAAAAGGACTTGTACATGTTTCTTTTGACCAGGAATCATCAAATGTAATTGCCTGGTATTCAAGTATTCTTGCTGAAATTGCTAAAAAACGAAATGTTAATCTTGATGAAATCAGTTCTACAATCTATAGAAACAGAACAATCTTAAACTTCAATCAGGAAACTTTTACTCTTCCAAAGGTTGTAAATACACTTAAAGCATTAAAAGCAAGTGGTATTAATCTTTCTCAGGTTGTTGTAGATGGACTTAATCTTGCAAATACTTCAAAAGAAGATTTGGACTGTTTTGCAGAATTTATTAAATCTGAAGAAATGACTTCATGGTTTAGTTATACAAATGAAGCTGAAACATTAAAGGAAACTTTGGAAGCTCCTAAGCTGGAAGCCTTTGCAACAGTTTCTCATCTTGCAGCAAAAGGTAAAGAAGTAACTTTGTCTATCCTTAAAAATGGAGATGGTAAAGTTGTTCTTGATGCCAAAACACTTTTATTTACAAAATAAAAGTGTTTGTTAAATAATTAAGGCAGTCAGAAATAAAACTGACTGCCTTTTTTTTATCTTTCTTCATCTTTCCAAGGGAAAAGGAATGTTTTGAACTTGCGGGGACCAAGTGTTTCACGGTCTTCATAAATAAGTTCTTCCCAGGGAATAGCTCTGCGTTCTTTTCTTGTTTTTAATTCAGGATGTTCTTCAAGATAATCATATTTGTATAATCTAAGGCGAAGAGCATTTGTATTGTGAATTAAAATACCTGCAAAACCTGGAATAAAACCAATAAATACAACTGTAATTACTAGTGATAACAAGGTGTGAAGTCCTACAAGAATAGAAAATCCTGTGTTATCAAAGAAAATAATAAGACATTTTTTGAAGCATTTTTTAAAGTCATTATGCATTAATGATCTTACAGGAAGGAACCACTGAAGACTGAGCATAAGGAAAACATCAAGCCATAAAATAATTGATCCCAGGAAAACTCCAATCAAGGAATTTAACTGAAGGTAGTAATAATCAAAGGCAAAAAATGAAAGAATTGCTGCAACACTAACCAAAAGGCCAAAAAGAGCTCCGTCTTTAATACAGCCAGGAATAGCCTTAAAATAATCTGCAAGACCAATGCCGTTGAAGTTTGCAATTTCAGCAGCACAATCACCATAGGCAAATGTTAAGATAGAAATTACTACACAGGCTAAAATAAAAATTGCTGCAAGAATTAATGAATTATCAAGTTTTGCAGAAAGCGCAGCCAAATAAAGGCTTCCAAGTAAAGTAAATAAAAGAATAACGTTTGTAATGATTACTGAGAGTAAGTTATCCCAGCCATCACAAAAACTTTTTTTAAGTAAGAATCCGTACATGTGTTAAAGATAACAAGAAACGGATTTAAAAACAATAAAAAAGTGGTAGAATAGGGATATGGAAAGAAACATTAATTCAAGTATTTCGCTTGTTTCCCATATTCACGGAATAACAGCTGACTTTTTAACAAAGGAACTGGCAGCCCAGGGGTTTGACGATTTTGCAACATCCCACGGAAATATTCTTTTTCAGCTTAGTTTGAATACTCAAATGACAATGGGAGAGCTTTCCAGAAAAATAAACCGGGATAAATCAACTACTACTGTGCTTGTTCGTAAGCTTATGAAGGAAGGATATGTAGAAGAAAAACCTTCTGCAGAAGATAAGAGAAGTAAGCTTATAACTCTTACTGCAAAGGGAATGCAGTATGAAAAGGTGACTTCAAATATTTCAAAGCAGCTGCTGGACACTTTTTATAAAGGTTTTACTGAAGAAGAAAAACTCCAGTTTCTGGGGTATCTGGAAAGAATTCACGAAAATTTTAATACAGAAAATTAGTTTTATATAAAATTATATTGACTTTAGTTTTATATAAAACTATATTTAGAGCATGAAGAAATCAATTTTAGTATTATCATCTCTTTTATTTATATCTTTAGGTTGTTTTGCTAAGCCAAAGGCAAGGCAGATTGCTTTATTTATTCCAGGAATTTGTGATAACAGTCCAACTTATGCCATGCTTAAAGCTGGTGTAGAAGAAAGTGTTGCAGAATATAACGCTGCTGGTGAACAGCAGGTTAAATTGTTTGTTATGGAAGCTGGTACAAATCAGGCTGAATGGGGAAATCAGCTTACAGCTTTGGCTGCTGCTGGAAAGTATGAAGTAATTATTTCATCAAATCCTTCTATTCCTGATCTTGCACTTCCAATTCTTAAGAAGTTCAAAAAACAGAAGTTTGTTATTCTTGATGCAACTTGTGCTGGAAATCCAAACATTCGTACTGTAAGCTATAATCAGGCTGAACAGGCTTATCTTTCAGGTTATGCTGGAGCACTTAATTCAAAATCAAATAAACTTGCTTTGATTGCTGCACAGGAATATCCGGTTATGAACAATGTGATTCTTCCAAATTTTGAAAAAGGTGCTAAAGCTGCAAATGCTGTATCTACTGTAGAATTCCGTGTTGTTGGTAACTGGTATGATGCAACTAAAGGGGCAGAGCTTACAGAAGCTGTTGCTAAAAAAGGAGTTGATGTTATTCTTCCAATTTGTGGCGGTGCTTCTCAGGGTGTAATTAGTTCTTCAATTGCAAATAAAATTAAGATTACCTGGTTTGATGATGATGGATTTGCTAAAGTTCCAGGAACTGTAGTTTCAAGTACAACTATGGAACAGGTTAGACTTTCTAAGGAAATGACAACTGAATATCTTGAAGGAAAAACTCCTTGGGGACAGGCTGATACTGTAGGTGTAAAGGAAGGATATGTTCGTTTTGTTGATGATAATCCTCTTTATGTTTCTACTGTAAGCGAAGCAAATAGAAATAAACTTAAGAAACTTGTAGACGATATTAAAGCTGGAAATGTTACAATTAAATAATATTGTTCTAAAGTATTCATATAAAACAGTTCTTGCCGGTGTAAACCTTTTGTTTGAGGATGGAAAAATCTATTCCTTGCTTGGAGAAAACGGTGCCGGTAAATCCACACTGGCCGGAATTATTTGCGGGGACAGACCTGCAGATTCCGGTTCAATTTTTGTGAATTCCCAAAAAAGAAAATTCAACTCACCAAAGGACGCAATTTTGAATGGAATTATGTGTGTACATCAACGTCCTTTATTGTGTGATGACATTTCAATTAAAGAAAACTTTTTGCTGGGTAGTAAAAAACTGGATGAAGCAAAAGCTGCAGAATTGCTGTCAATGTTTTTACCAGAAAGAAAATTATCAGCCTTAGTCAGA
This sequence comes from Treponema sp., assembly GCA_016292805.1. Classification (GTDB taxonomy): domain Bacteria; phylum Spirochaetota; class Spirochaetia; order Treponematales; family Treponemataceae; genus Treponema_D. The sequence continues at coordinate 41,621 of JAEDFM010000001.1, forward strand.
GAACTTTCTTTAGGTGAAAGGTTTTTTGTTTCCCTTATTGGTATTTTATTAAAAAATCCATCTTTCCTTATTCTGGACGAGCCTTCAGCTTTGCTGGATGAAAAAGGAATAGAGAGTCTTTTTAATTATCTTCATTCAAAAACTAAGGAAGGATTAACAGTTCTGCTTATTACACACTTTATTAAGGAAGCCTTAAATGAATCTGATTATTTGATTCTTCTTAAAAATGGGGTTGTAGAGCAGGTTGCTCAAGCCGATTCAATTACAGAAGAGGAAATTGTAAAGGTTTTATATAAAGGAATTGATGCAGAAGATTTTAATCATTCGGAAGAATATAAGACTTTTATAACTCAGCCGGGTGTAAAATCAATAAAAACCAGAAGCATTCCAGAGTTTATAAAATATGAAACTGAACTTTCGGTTCGTGTTACTGCAGAAGGAAAAAGATGCGGAATAATTCCATCAGAAAGAACTTTTACCGGCTCTAATCCAAATCTTACAGTATTCCAGATTTGTACAGCTCTTAAAACTGGAATGAAGCAAAAGGAACTGAATGCTTTTTGTGGGGAATTGCTGCAAAAGGCTGATATAAATATTAAGCCTGAAGAAAAAGCTGCAAATCTTTCTGGAGGTATGCTTCAAAGAATCATTCTGGAAAGAGAGCTTGCAGAAAATCCTGATGTTATGGTTTTGTGTGAACCATTCCAGGGACTGGATTTTTTAGCCTGTAAAAATTTGTACCTGAAGCTGCAGGCTTTTGTAAATAGCGGAAAAGAAATTGTGATTCTGGAGGCAGATAAATGAACCTGTATTACTTTGGTCAGGCTTTAAATCTTGCTTCTTTATATATGATTGCAGGATTAGGCGATGCCATTATTATTAAAAGCGGACACTTTAATCTTGGTGGAGAAGGGCAGGTTTATGCCGGTGGATTTATCTGTGGTATTCTGCTGGCTTCTATGAGGTGTGTCCCTGGTGTATTTGCAGTTACCCTTGCATTTATAGCCGCTTTTGGTGTAAGTGCCCTGCTTAGTTTTTTAAGTGCTCTTATGCAACGCTATAAAAACGCAGACTTTCTGTTTACATCATTTCTTGTTTCTGCAGCAGTAATTCCTGTAATTGATGGTTTAATAAGCGGTCCCTGCCGTGGAAAAGCAGGAAATCTTTTGGCAACCGAAATGATAGAAGAAAAGTTTCAGTTTATTTCAATTATGTCACCTTCAGATATGAATCTTACTTTTGTTGCAGCAATAGGATTGTGTGTATTTGGGTTCTGGTTTTTGTACAAAACAACCTTTGGCCGACAGCTTTGTATTTACGGTACTTCTGTCAAGTTTGGTAAATATTGCGGATACGATGGAAGAAAAATAGATTTTGTTTCGGCTGTAGTTTCTGGTGGCCTCCATGGTGTTTGCGGTGCCTGTGCTGTTTGCGGAACATATTTTGCCTGCCATGGTGGTTTTTATGCAGGTATGGGCTGGAACGGATTGTGTGCTTCTTTAATTGCAGGTTCCAATCCATTACTGGTAATTCCAGGTGGCATTGTAATGGGGTTTGCAAAAACTTATGCCGATAACTTTGCCATTTATCATAATATTGGATACGATATTTCCAGTTTTATTCAGGCTGCAGTTTTATTCTGCTTTGCAATTCCATTTATAAGGGGGAAGAAATAATGGTTTTTAATATTTTAAGTTCTTCCTGTCCTTTGCTGCTTTCTTCTATTGGGGCTTTATTCAGTGAGTTTGCAGGCGTTCTGGCACTTTTTCTGGAAGGATTAATCTGTCTGGGGGGATTTTTATCTTATTCCTTTACTGTTATGACAGGTAATTTAGCAGCAGGTATAATTCTCTCATGTTTGTGCTGCTGTATTTTGTGCTGTCTTTTTAGTTTTTTAGTAGAAAAATTTAAGGCTCATGTATTTATTGCAGGAATTGCTATTAATCTTTTGTTTGCATTTTTAACCAGTTTTCTTTCTGTTCAGTTTTTTGGAACCAGAGGAGTTTTAACTTCAGAAGTTTTTGCCAATCAGATTCTTAAATTTAAAAATATGAATGTATGGCTTGTTGTTATAACTGCATTAATGATTTGTGGAGGCATTCTTTTTATTGCTTTTACAAAGCAGGGATTGAATCTTAGGGTTACTGGCTATAATTCAGAGGTTCTTAGAGCAAAAGGTGGAAAACCTGAGTTTTATCGCTGTCTTTCCTGGGGTGCAGCAGGAGTTTATGGTTGCATTGCAGGAAGTATGCTGGTTATGAAAATCAGCTCCTTTGTTCCAAATATTTCCAGCGGAAGAGGGTGGATGGCGTTAGCGGCTGTTTACTTAGGTAAAAAGAAAGGATGGAAGATTTCTATAGCAGTCTTAGTTTTTGCGGCGGCAGATTATTTTGCAACCCATGTTCAGAATGTATGGCCAGCAGTTCCTAGCTCGGTTCTTTTGGCATTGCCATATTTTGTAATGCTGCTGCTTATTTTGGTTGATAAAAAGGATTAGAAGTAAAAAAAAGAAGCTCTGTTATAATCATCAGAGCTTCTTTTTTGTCTTTATTCTTTAATTAGTAAACTGAAAGAATCTTTGTTAATTCTTCTTTACCAATAATCTTCATAAAGTTTGCAAGGCGTGGACCCTGATCTTTGTTGATAAGGGCATTGTACAATGCTGTGAACAAAGCTTTTGCATCAAGACCAAGTTCTGTAGCAATGTCGTACATTGCCTGCTGGCAGTCTTTGTCTGTAGGGAAAGCTTCTGTTCCAACCTTTGGTACAACCTCGTCACGAACACGTTTAACTGCTGTAAGCATATCACCCTGAATGTCAGCTTTAGAGCCATCCTTGCGGAGAGCAAAGCAGAATTCTGGAGCACAGTCTGGAGCTGAATGCTGAATCCAGAACCATGCGCAGGCAATACGACGGCGAAGTCTTTCTTCCTGTTCTGGTTTTACATCACCAAGAGCCTTGATTACTGCATCAACATCACCAGAGTAAATCTGGAGCATTGTTGAAAGCATACGGATTGTAATCTGATATGGCATAGTTTCTGGAATCTTTCCGTCAATCTGAGAAAGCATATAAATGCGTTTTTCTTTATTGAACTGATCATCATTCTTAGCCTTATCTACGCCGTATACAATGCGTTCAGTTTTATCGTAGTCTTCGTAAACCTTAAGAACGTCCATATCAAAAGAAATGGCAAATTCTGTGTTAGGGCGAGTACCTGCAAATAAGTAGCGGAGAACTTCTGCCTGATAAACATCAAGAGCATCTGGCAAAGCAATTACTTTTCCTTTTGATGAAGACATTTTACCTGGAACACCTTTTAAGTTAACAAAGTCATAGCGCATTGTAACTGGTGCATCCCAATTGTAAATTCTCTTAGAAACTAATTTTGCTGTATCGTAAGATCCACCAGGACTGATGTGGTCTTTTCCACCTGGTTCAAATACAACTTTTTCTTCGTTCCAGCGCATTGGCCAGTCTACACGCCAGCCAAGTTTAGCACCTTTGAATGTACGGATATCTGCAGTTTCGCAATTACCACATTCACATTTGTAAGAAATGCCGTATTCTCCATCGTAGTCTGTAATTTCAGTTGTATCTTTCTGACATTTACCGCAGAAAATTGCTACTGGCCAGTACACATCTGAGTCCTTCATTTTGTGAGCATCGTCGCGGTATTCATTCAAACACTGTTTAATAACATCGCGGTTCTGCATAGCCTTGCGCATACCTTCAGCATATTTGTTTGCACGGTAGCGGCTTGCCTGATAAAGGAATTCTGGAGCAATACCAACACGAGGAAGCTGTGTTTCAATATCAACTTCGTGGTGGCGCGCATAGTTTTCGTTACGGTTAGTAGTATCAGGTACTTCTGTAATAGGATAGCGAAGATATTTTTCAAGGATTTCAGGATCTGGCATGTTAGCTGGAACCTTGCGGAATACATCGTAATCATCCCAAGAATAAATAAAGCGGACATTCTTACCGCGGTCACGCAAAGCGCGTACAACTAAATCTACTGTAATAATTTCGCGGAAGTTTCCAAGGTGAACTGTACCAGAAGGTGTAATACCTGAAGCACATGTATAAGAATCTAAATCACCTTTTTCGCGAATGATTTTGTCTGCCATCTGGTCAGCCCAGTGACACAATAAAGGATTGTTTTCGTTACTCATAGCAGTTAGTATAACGAAAAAATGGAAGAGTAGGAAGAGTTCTGAGTTAGGAGAAGATAAAACGAGTTTTTCATTTCAGAATCTATGTTATAATGAATCAATTAAATTACCAGAAAAACAATATATGAAGAAATCAGGTCTTGCTGGAGCCCGTGAGAATGCAGAAATTTTGTGAGTCTTGTACGAAATGATGAAGTAGATATTACAGTTCCAGGTCGGGAAACTTGGAAACCATGGGTAAGCTGCGTTTTTACTTATCCGGAATACAGAGGACAGCGTCTGTCAGAAAAATTGAACCGCAGAAAAACGCGGATGAATGCGTAGTGTGGTATGTTTAATCAGACAAACAGGAATTGTGCAGGATGTCGAATTGTAAAAAGAAAAACCAGCTTTCATCTTTTTTTATAATTAAATTCAAAAAAAATGAAAATAAAATTTGACAAGTAAAAATGAAAGCGCTTACATCAATCACAACTATGCAAGAATTGGCAGATGCAGCGGGCGTATCCCTTGCAACTGTATCCAGAGTATTCAGCGGAAGCAATAAAGTTTCTGAAAAAACAAAGGAAAAAGTTATGGAACTGGTAAAACAGTCCGGCTTTTGTCCAAATGAAACTGCCCGAACCATGGCGGCGGGAAAATCCAGACTTATTGCAGTTATTCTGCCGGATATTGAAAATCCTTTCTTTTCCAAGCTTTTGTCTGAAGTTGAGGAGAAATGCGTTGAAAGTGGCTACTCAATGATTTTCTTTAATTCTAAGGGTGACAGTGAAAAAGAGAAGGACATAGTTACTAAAATGATGGCTCGTCAGGCAGATGGAATGCTTATCTGTATGACGAAAGTAAAGTCTGAAATGATTCCTGTGCTAAAAACTGCAAAATTTCCAGTTGTAGTTATGGCTCGGAACATTGAGGGCTTAAATTCAGTTGGAATTGATCACCTGGAAGGTGGTAGTTTGGCAGCTGATTATTTTTTAAGCAATCATTGTGAAAGATTCTTCTATTTTGGCCTAAAAGAAGATGAAAAGTTTCAGGGTTTTAAGAAGCGATTGCTTGAAAAAGGTGTTAATGAACAAGATATCCAGGTTTTTGGAGATAAAGACTGGTACTACTCAGATTTAGAAGAAGCTTCAAAAGTCATGGATGATTTTATGCAGACTAAGCTTACAGCTAAGAAAACTGGTTTGTTCTGTGTAAATGACTTGTATGCTCTTCAGGCATTAAATGCTACTCATAGAAAAGGAATAAAAGTTCCTGAAGAGTTGAATATTGTTGGCTTTGATAATATCAACGTTTGTACAATGTCTTACCCGACTCTGACTTCTGTAAGCCAGCCAATGGATAAGATTGCGGCAGAAAGTTTTGATTTATTAATTAAAAAAACTAATGAACAGAAAGAAGGCAACTCTGTGGTAGAGAGTATTGTTCTGAGACCTTCTTTAGCAAAACGAGATTCATAATTCTCAAGGATAATAAAATGAAAAAATTAGGATTAGTTGCAGCTGCTGTACTTGCGGCATTTACATTTGTAGGATGTGGTGGAAAAAAATCATCATCAGATTCAATCAGTATTATGTTCCAGGGTTCTGATTTGGAACAGTCGGCTCTTAAAGATTGTGCTGAACGTTTTACAGAAAAAACAGGAATTAAAGTTGAATTGATGTATACTCCACACGATTCTTATACTTCAAAATTAGCAAGTTTTATTAAAAACAAAAATGTACCAGATATTATTTCAATTGATGGTCCAGTTTTGGCTAACCTTGCCTGGTCTGGAGTAATTCAGAGTGTAGAACCTTATATTGATCCTGCAATCATTAAAGATATGACTCCTTCTAACGTAGCACAGTGTACATATCCAGCTGATAACAAGCTTTACGCTATCAGCTATGCAGATTCAACAGTTCTTTTGTATTGTAACAAAACTTATTTGAACAAAGTTGGAGCCAGAATTCCAACTAGTGTAGAAGATGCATGGACTGCAGAAGAATTTGATGACATTCTTACAAAATTGGCTGCACTTCCAGAAGTAACATGGCCATTAGACTTAATGTGGTCTTGGAATATTGCAGGTTCTGAATGGGGAACATACGGATTCTACGAAACATTGGCATCTGGTGGTTCAGATATTATTAATCGTGATACTTGGGTTGCTGAAGGAACATTAAACAGCGATGCTTCTGTAAATGTTATGAAATACTTCCAGAAATGGGGAACAAACGGTTGGATTGTACCAAAATCAGCTGGTGAAAACACTCTTTACAATGACAAACGTCAGACAGCTATTGCATGGAACGGAAACTGGAACTATTTGACTTGTGAAGCTGCTATGGGTGATGAAGTAATTGCTCTTCCTCTTCCAAACTTTGGACAGGGAACACGTACTCCAAACGCTACCTGGATCTGGGGTATTTCTGCAACTTCTAAAAATCCAGACAAAGCTGGTCAGTTCTTGAACTACATGATGACAGATACAACTTTCCTTGATGTTCAGGAAACAAATGCATGCTACCCAGCTTTGAACAAGTTCGCTGAACGTTGTGAAGTTTACATGGACCCAACAAAAATGGCTATCGCTTACGAACAGTCAAATTATGCAATCAGTCGTCCAAATCATCCGGCTTATCCAACAATTACACTTGCATTCTCAGATGCATTTGAAGCTATCTTAAATGGCGCTGATATTAAAACTGAACTTACAAAAGCTGCAGCAAAAATTGATGAAGACATTAAAGATAATGATGGATATCCTCCTTTTGGAAAAAAATAATTGATTAATACAACTGGTGGCTTAAAAAGTCACCAGTTTTTTATCACCTTCTACAAAAAAAGAGGGGTTAAACTGAACGGCAAAATGGTGCCGTCCAGTTTAACATGTGTTTTCTTGGAAAACACATATTTGACGTGTTCGCTCGCGCGAACCAATTGAACATCCTCGGAAGTTGAAACTTCCTGCGGTATTCAATTTTAAAGAGGTAAAAAATGAAAAAGAATTTTTTTCTCCACTTAAAGAAAGAAATATACGACAGGAAATTTTAATGCTTCTTCCTGCATGTATCCTGCTGATAATTTTCATGGTCGTTCCATTTTTTTCAGCATTCGGACTTTCACTTACAAATCAAAAACTTATTCCTAATCCAATGGTTCCTGCAAAATTTGTAGGATTAAGAAATTATATTCAGATTTTTAAAGATGTCAGTTTCTGGCAGGCTTTTAAAAACGTAATTTTGTTTACAATAATGGTAATACCTTTGCAGTGTGGTTTTGCTCTTTTAATGGCAAATGCATTAAACAAGGTTAGGTTTCTTAAAGGCTTTTTAAGAAGTATGTTTTTCCTTCCATACATTACGCCAATGGTAATTGTAGCAGTAATCTGGAAATCTATTTATCAGTATCCAGATGGAATTGCAAATCTTGCACTTAAGCTGGTTACTTTTGGAATGGCTCATTCAATTGACTGGCTTGGAAATAAAAACAGCGCGTTAATTGCAATTACAATACTTTCTGCATGGCAGGCTTTTGGTTTTCAGATGATTATTTATCTAGGAGCTTTACAGAGTATTCCAACATCACTTTACGAAGCTGCAAATATTGATGGTGCAAATTCAAGACAAGTTTTCTGGCATGTAACCTGGCCTAGTTTGAAAGAAACAAATACTCTTGTTTTGATTATTACAACTATTCAGGCTTTAAAATTATTTACTCAGGTAAACATTATGACTAAAGGTGGACCAAATGGATCTACAAATACTTTAGTTCATTATATTTATCAAAGCGGATTTATGGGACAGAAGATAGGTTATGCTTCGGCGGCTTCTGTTATTTTATTCCTTCTTATTCTTATAATTTTCCTTGTTCAGAATAAACTTCTTCGTGGAAAAGAAGAAAAAGCAAGAGATTAGGGCAGGAGGATTAGTATGGTACAGAGAAAATCAAAAGATATAGCATTTACAACTTTTCTTTTTATACTTGGACTTTTAATTATTACACCTATATTCCTTATGTTTGTTTCTTCATTAAAAGATGACAGATTTGAAATTATGAAGGATATGGGAAGTTTAAAGGCATTTGTTGTTACTCATCCAACATTGCACAACTTCAAAGAGATTTTATTTGAATCAGTTCAGAATTTTGGACGTTCATTTTTTAATTCAATGATTGTTCTTGTAATTACTGTTGTTCTAACAGCCGTAGTTTGTTCAATGACAGGTTATGCTTTGCAGCGCGGTAAATTAAGAATCAGAAAATTCATTTTTCTTGGAGTTCTTTCACTTTATATTATCCCTATGGAAGCAATTATGTTGCCTTTAATGTATCAGGTTTCTTCCTGGGGAATTACAGATACTTATGCAGTTCAAATCTTGCCATTCATAGCAAGTCCTTTGTATATTTATCTTTTCTATAATTACTTTAAGGAAGTACCAGTTTCACTTTCAGAAAATGCTGAACTTGAAGGGGCATCATTCTGGCGAGTATTTAAAGACATTTATTTGCCAATGAATAAAGCTCCAATTATTACAGTTTGTATTCTTCAGGGAATGGATATGTGGAATCAATACTTATGGCCACTTCTTGTTACTACAGATGAAAGAGTAAGACCAATGTCTGTTGCAATTTCTTCATTCACTGGAACTGGTGGAGATATTTATTGGGATCAGCTTATGGCTGCAAGTGTTGTAATGTTACTTCCAGTTTTAATTTTGTTCATTATTTTCCAGAGATTCTTTATTGAATCAGTTGGTTCATCTGCTGTTAAAGGTTAATTTTATGAGTGAAATTTTTGATAATGCACAGAAAAAACAGGATGAACTTAATGAAAAGATTTTAGGCGCAAGTGAGATTAAAAATCAGCGTCCTGTGTTCCATTTTGCAACTCCAGGCGGATGGTGTAATGATCCAAACGGATTTTCGCAGTTTGGTGACAAGATTCATCTTTTCTACCAGTATCACCCTTACTCAACACAATGGGGGCCTATGCACTGGGGGCATGTTGTTTCTAAAGATATGCTGACCTGGGAATTGCAGAGTGTTGCTCTTGCTCCAGATTCTGCTGCCGATTGTAAAGGGTGTTTTTCTGGGACCGCAATTGAACATAATGGAAAACATATTGTTGCTTATACTGGAGTTACAAATAATGGAACTGTAGATATTCAGAACCAGTGTATTGCAGTAGGGGACGGCTGTGTTTATGAAAAACTGTCAGAAAATCCTGTTTTAACAGCAGCTGATATTCCTTTTGAATATAACAATGAGCATTTCCGTGACCCAAAAATCTGGGAAAAAGATGGAAAATTCTACATGGTTTGTGTTCTTAAACAGAAAGATGACCGTGGCGCAATGGTAATGTTCCAGTCAGATGATGCTAAAAAATGGACTTACAGGGGAATGATTGATTCCAGTAAGGACGGTCTTAGCAATATGTGGGAATGTCCGGATGTAAGTGTAATTGATGGAAAAGATTGTCTGATTTTTTCCCCTCAGGAAGTTCGGGAAAATGAGAAACTTGGATTTCATGATGGAAACAACAGTATTTATGTAACCGGAAACCTAGATTACGAAAACTGTAAGTTTACCCGTGAAGTTCGTCCTGAAAATGGTTATACAGCTGCCCTTGTAGATTATGGAATTGATTTTTACGCTCCAGAAACTACAAAACTTAAGGACGGCCGCACAATCATGATTGGCTGGATGCAGGCTTGGGAATCTTACATTACTCCAAAGAATTACATCTGGTCTGGCATGATGACGCTTCCTCGTGAATTGAGTTTAAAAAATAACAGACTTTATCAAGTTCCGGTAAGAGAACTGGAAAGCTGGAAGAAAGAAAAAAAGTCTGGAACTGTGCAAAAGGGGACAGACCCCTGTGTAATTTATTCTGGAAATCGTCAATTCGAAGTTGATATGAATCTTTATGATGCCAAAGGTGTTGTAAAAATGACTTTAGGCGAAGAGACAGAAAAAGTTGTTCTTGAAGTTAATACGGAAGAAGGCTTTATTTCCTTTGACAGAACAAAAACAGCAACTCCAGGTGCAATTCCTTTTAGAAAAGCAAAACTTAGAATCGAGGGTGAACTAAAAAATCTTAAAGTTATTTGTGACACCTGTTCACTTGAGGTTTTTATTAACGACGGAATTATGGCATTTACAAATGCCTTCTTCTTTGAAAATACTGCTTCTAATTTTGTTGTAGAAAACGCTTCTTCTAAAGAACTCTCTTATGATTTTTGGAAATTGGAGGAATATTAATGGATAAGAAATTTGATGTAACTGCTCTTGGCGAACTTTTAATAGATTTTACACAGAATGGAATGAGTGATTCAGGAAACTGGATTATGGAAGCAAATCCTGGTGGAGCTCCATGTAATGTTCTTGCAATGCTGACAAAGCTTGGTCATAAAACTGGCTTTATTGGCCAGGTTGGAAATGATATGTTTGGAAAGATGTTAAAAGAACGAGTTTCTTCTATTAATATAGACGTTTCCAATCTTATTCTTTCTGATGAATATAATACAACTTTGGCATTTGTACACACAGCTCCAGATGGTGACAGAGATTTTTCTTTTTATCGTAAAACTGGCGCAGATGCATTTTTGAGAAAAGAAAATGTAAATCCAGAAGCAATAAAGTCTTCTAAGATTCTTCATTACGGAACTCTTTCTATGACAACCGAAACTGTAAATGCCGCTACAGAGTTTGCACTGGAAACTGCAAAAGAGGGTGGTGTGCTTCGTTCTTTTGATCCAAATTTACGTAAACCTTTATGGGATTCTTTGGAAAAAGCAAAAGAAAGAATTTTGTATGGAATTTCCATGTGCAGTATTTTAAAAATTGCTGAAGAAGAACTGGAATTTATTACTGGTGAAAAAGATATTGCAAAGGGTATTTCTGTAATTCGTCAAAAATATGAAATTCCTTTGATTACAGTTACAAAAGGAAAATATGGTAGCTGCTGTTTCTATAAAAAGGGAAGTGAAGAACTTTACGTTGAAGTTCCAACTTTTATGAATGTTAAGACTATAGATACAACAGGTGCTGGAGATACTTTCTGTGCCTGTATTCTTCATGATATTCTTGAAAACGGTTATGAAAGTTTTACAAAAGAACGACTTACCAAAATGCTTACATTTGCCAATGCTGCATCTTCCTTGATTACAACTAAAAAAGGCGCACTTTGCGTAATGCCAGAGAAAAGTCAGATAGAAGAGTTGATGAAAGCTTAACTGATACTTTAGATGGATGAAGAACTTTGTTTTGAAAAAATTGGGTATGTTAATAAGTTAACTAAACAAACAGGAATTGATTTGGATAAAAAAAAATTTATTTTTCATCGACCTGATTTCATTTTTCCACGACTAATAATATATACGAAAAATTGTGGTAGAATTGAATTATGAAGGAACAAGATTTATTTAATAACGCAGAATATTTGCTTTCTCTTGCTCTTAAGAAAACTAATAATTTTGAGCAGGCTGAAGATCTGGTTTCTGAAACTTTAATAAGTGCTCTTGTTTCTTTAAGAGATGGAAAATCAATTGATAATCTAAAAGCATATCTTTCAGTCATTCTGAATCATAAGTTCAATGATTTTCTCCGTTCTAAATATTCAAGGCCTACAATTTATTATGGCGTAATTCCCGAGTATGATTTTGCAAGTAACGAGAAAAGTGTGGAAAATCAGCTGATTCAAAAAGAAGAAGCCGAAAAGGTTCGCCAGATTATTTCTCAGCTTTCAAAAAATTACAGGGAAGTTCTGGTAAGGCACTTCATTCATGGCCAGAATGTAGGTTTTATTGCAGATGATTTGAAAATCAATGTTAATACTGTTAAATCCAGATTGAACACCGCTCGTATAACTGTAAAAAAGCAAATGGAGAATGATTCTATGGAAAAATATGAAAAACAAAGCTATGAACCTGAGCAGTTAGATATCTGGATGTACGGAGATATGGAAGAAGGCTGTAACGCTTTTTATACAAATGACTGGACCCGTCGCATTCATCAGAATATTTTGATTTTAGCATACAAAAAACCGGTCACAATCTCTGAAATTTCTGAAGGCCTTGGTATTTCTGCGGCTTATATTGAACCAATAGTTGAGGAACTTATTTCCTATGATTTTATGGCCAGAAGTGGAGACAAGGTATATACAAGCTTTATTATTTTTTCAGAAGAAGAAAAAAACAAAGCTTACGATAACGATAAAGCCATTGCAGAAAAATATGCAAAACCTATGTGGCTGGAATTGGAAAAATATCTTGAACAGATTCGTAGAACAGAATGCTATAGTAAAATGAGTAAGCGACAGCAGGCAAGTCTTATTCAGTTTGCTGCAATATTTATTATTCATGAAGCAATGCGCCAGGTTAAAACTGACAAAATTCCCAAAGCTGATGTTATGTCAAAAAAACACAATTCTGGTTGGACTGGTTGTGCTTATGGTTTTAATAAACCTTTAGACTCAAAACCTGACTGGGATTATGTAAAAGGTCACAGTTTATGCAAATTAAATGGATGTAATGTAATATCTACAGGTCTATATAAAAATCTTTCGGACTTAAAATACATGGCTTATGATGTGGTTGCAGGTTTTACTTTCGGGCAGTTCTGGCCATTAAGTGGTAGTCAGTTCTTGAAAACAGCCTATGCTCTGTATGCGGAAGAAGAAGCAGATATTCCTTTAATTGCTCCAAAGTTTTTTGAGACAATAGAAAAATATTGTGAATATAATCTTTTAAGTAAAGAACCAGATTCTGAAAATCCTGATGAAAACAGTTCTATTGTAGTTTTGAATATTCCAGTTTTAACTGCTGAAGAATCTGAAGAGATTTTTGGAAATATCATTCATAACAGTATTCTAGATTTTTCATCAAAGTTTAAAAACGAATTATGTAAGCTTTTTGTAGATCCTGTAAAGCCTCCTAAACATCTTAGCGAATTGGTTCCGGAAGAATTAAAGTATCAGCTTTGTGGAGATGCTTTTGTAATGGCGTTGATTTATCAGGGAGCCTGGAATGGATATTACAACTGTCTGTATCCAATCGGGAAAGAATGGGTTCCAGCTATGGTAATTCTTCTTGGGAACAGATTAACTGATGAAGAATTGAAAAATCCTGAAATGTTCGTTAAAAAGATTGTTTCTAAAAATTAAAATATTTTGCGCTTTATGCTGAATTATAATATATTTTACTCTGCGCACTATTGAAATATTTATAAAATGGTACTATGCTCATAGTATGGAAATCAGACGAAATATTTACTCCAAAATTCTTAGCTGGAAAAATGAATGCAATGGATCTAAAGCTCTTTTAATTGAAGGGGCGAGACGAATTGGAAAATCAACCATTGCAGAGAAATTTGCCCGAGAAAATTATAAATCATATGTACTTATTGATTTCAATAATGCTTCAAAGAAAATCAAAGATAATTTTGAAAATTTGAATAATCTTGATTTGTTTTATCAGACAATTTCCTTGGAATATAATAAAAAACTTTTTTCACGGGAATCCCTTATTATTTTTGATGAAATACAGAAATTTCCACGGGCTCGAGAAGCTATAAAATATCTTGTGCAAGACGGACGCTATGATTTTATAGAAACAGGTTCTTTGATTTCCATAAAAGAAAGTGTAAAAAATATAACTGTTCCTTCGGAAGAACGCAAAATTAAAATGTATCCGGTTACTTTTGAAGAGTTTATGTCTGCAAAAGGTGAGGATGTTTTGTTGGAATATATAGAAACTTGCTGGAAGACCAAAACTCCTTTAGATCAGAAAGCTCATGCCAAGGCAATGCATATTTTTAGGGAATATATCCTTGTTGGTGGAATGCCACAGAGTATAGTTGCATATTTACAGAATTCTTTAGATTTTGAAAAAAGCGATATAGAAAAAAGGGATATTCTCAATTTGTATAGAGATGACATTCAAAAAGCTGCAGCTCGATATAATTCAAAGGTTTCTGCTTTATTTGAAAATATACCTGCTTATCTTTCGACTCACGAAAAGAAAGTCGTATTGAGTAAAATCGCAGAAGGTTCAACTTTTGACCGTTATGATGAACCATTATTCTGGCTTGATGATTCTATGATTTGTAATCTTTGTTATAAATGTAATGACCCTTGTGTTGGCTTTGCATTAAACAAAAATGAAGCTGCTGTAAAATGTTATTTGGGCGATACTGGATTATTGGTAAGCCTTGCATTTAGTGAAAATGAAATTTCAACTCAACAACTATATAAATCTATTATGAATGGAAAGCTTTCACTTAATGAAGGAATGTTGTATGAAAATGTCATTTCCCAGATGATAGCTTCCAGTGGCCATAAACTTTATTTTTATACACATTACAGTGAAGAAAAACATAGAAATGATATTGAAGTAGATTTTTTGATTTCAAATGAAAGTAAATTGAATTTTAAAATTTTTCCTTTAGAAGTAAAATCATCAAAAAATTACACAACAACTTCATTAAATGTATTTAAGGGAAAATTTGGGAATAAGATAGAAACTTCATATATTATCCATCCCAAAAATTTAATTGTGGAAGATAAAATTATTAAGATTCCACCTTATATGTTTGGTTGTGTTTTCAAATAATAAAAAAATATTCCAATCAATACAAATTGATTTAAGTACTTATCTCTGTTTTTCTTGACTTTAAACTTGTACGATTGTTATTATCTCAATATAGCAGCTCAAAAGGTTCTTCCTTTGTTTACTTATGATGATAAAATGAAAGAAACTGCGGAAAAGAGAGGCATAAAATGCTTGTAGTAACATATTCAGAAGCCAGACAGAATTTTGCATCAGTATTAGATACTTCAAAAAAAGATGGCATTGTTGTTGTAAAAAGAGCTGACGGATCTTCTTTTAGAATTACACCAGAAATCGAAAAGAAATCTCCCTTTATCGGAATAAAAACACTTGCAAACATTAAGCAAGAAGAAATACTTTCTGCATTAAGGGAAACAAGAGAAGAAAACTAACTTTTTTAATCCCCAATCAATACAAATTGATGGGGATAAAGGAATAAGGATTGAAAAAGGCAAAAATTTTTATTTCATTCATTGTAATTGCAATCATTCCAATTTTACTTTATTTCATGTCTATTAAATTCTTTTATAAAAGTTTGGCTATAAAAAATGGTAACCATATAGTAAACAGTATCGAGAAGTATAGGACAGAAAAAGGACATCTTCCAGATTCTTTCAATGATATAAATTTAGTGACGGATGATTTTTGGGGTGGAATGGCAACAAAAAGAAAAGGAATAAAGTATTATTACGAAAAAATGAGTGATTCTGATTATATAGTTTATTTTGATTATAATTTGGGTGATTCAATTACTTATATGTCAGAAACAAAAGATTGGTATTAAATTTGATGAAGTAGCATTTTTAATTGCTGCTATGTAATGAGGAAAGACTCAGCCTATAAACAGGAATTGATGTTGGAAATGAATTTATGAGTGAATTAGTTATTTTGAGGGGAAATTTCAGCAGTGGAAAAACCTCTGTTGCAAAAGATTTACAATAATTATTCGGTCCCAACACTATGCTTATTTCCCAGGATGCTATTTGTAGAGACATATTGAAAGTAAAAGATAAGGAAAGTATAGTTCGAGAAATATTTGACGTAATAAAGATAAAGTAATATATTGTAGTAAGGGGTAATACATATGACTACAATTTCTGCAAAAATAGATAGTAATGATAAATCTTCTTTTGAAAGAATCTGTGAATCTATGGGAATCAATATTTCATCTGCCATAAATGCTTTTGTGAAGGCAACAATCAGAGAAAATGGTATGCCTTTTGCATTAAAAGCTTCTGAAGATCCTTATGTTTATTCTGAAGAGAATATGAAGTACTTAAGAGAAAGCATTAATCAGATTGAATCAGGGAAAGGTCAGATTCATGAACTTAAGGAGATTAATTAATGGTCAAAGTTTGGTCTGATCTAGCATGGAACGACTATTTAGAGTTTTTTAATAAACATCAGAAAGATTTAATTAAAAGTACACATGAATTAATAAAAGACATTGAAAGAAATGGTGTTGATAAAGGAAAAGGTCAGCCAGAACAACTGAAACATGAATTGTCAGGTTATTATAATCGTCGAATTGATCAGAAAAATCGTCTTGTTTATAAAGTTGAGGATAATAAACTTTTCATAGTTCAGTGTGGAACACATTATCAGCAATAGTTACTTACTCCAAACAATAATAGTTGCATTGTTCTTTCTACAAACCATAAGCAATAGCAATCCAGAAGGAAAATACATATGACAATGAAAGAAGCAGAACAATTTTTCAAGCAGACAAATGGTAATGGATATTTTATGTGTCTGGATAGTGAAAGAAAGTATGAAGAATTCCAAAGCTTGAATATTTCTGCGGATATTCTGCAAAAGTGGAGGCAAGAAAAAGTAGATTCTTTATATGCTGATTTATGGAAAGATAAAAATGATACTTGTTTCCAATTATACTAATTTAAGAAATGAATTGATTTAAATAGCGGGGCGTTGCGGGGTGTCCCCGCAGAAGGGGTAGCGAGCAACGAAGTGCGAGCGAGGGGAAGGCTTTCCCCTATAAATTCAAATTGATTTACACAGAGTCAAAAAAAGACCATGAAAAAAAGTCTCCATGGTCATTTTTTTTTGTTATAAACTGATTTTTATAGTAACTGGGTCAGATGCACCAAGTTTTTTAGATTGTTCTGTTGGAACTGAATCTGCAATTGTAATCAGGTATTCACCTTTTTCAATTACGCTTTCACCTTCGGCTGTAATAGTTTCAAAGGCAGAAAGTGGGAGAGTGAAAGATACATTTTTTACAGCTCCGGCTTTGATTTCAAGTTTTGTAAAATCACGGAGAGAACAAATTGGATCATCTTCTTTGCGGTTTGCTTTAGCTACATAAACCTGAACAACTTCTTTTGCGGTAAGGTTTCCTGTGTTTTTAACTGAACAGCTGACCTGAACTTTATCACCATCAACTTTGGCTTCTGCATTATCAAACTTAAAGCTTGTATAAGAAAGTCCAAAGCCGAATGGGAACAAAGGTTCTTTTGTGGCATAGCGGTAAGTTCTGCCTTTCATTGCGTAATCTTCAAAATCTGGAAGATCTGCTGTTGATTTAGGGAATGTAACTGGAAGATGTGCAGAAGGTACTGTATCTCCAAAAATTACATCGGCAACTGCTGAACCACCTTCTTCTCCAGGATACCATGCCATAATGATTGCATCAGCAATATCTTCTGGGAATGCAATTGCAGCTCCACCTGTAAGCACCAGCACAACTGGGATGCCACGGTCACGAACTGCTTTAAGATAATCTAACTGATGCTGTGGAAGTTCAATAAAGTCTCTGTCGCCTTTTGTTGTTTCAACAGAGTCACCTTCTTCGCCTTCCATCATGTTATCAAGACCAAAGCAGGCAACAACAAGGTCTGCACTTTCTACCATACCAACTGTCCATCCTCGCTGTTTACTGTCGCTGTACATTCCAACACCTGGATGGTAGTCAATGTTTATGTCAGGGCGAGCTTCTGTTTTTTCAAGTAAGCCTTCAAGAATTGTAACAAGACGGGAATTCAATCCGTAGTAGTTTCCAAGAATTGCATTTACATTTGTAGCGCAAGGTCCCACAACAAAAATCTTTTTAATGTTTTCTTTTACAGGAAGGAGACCATTTTTATTTTTAAGAAGAACAATTGAGTCTCCTGCAACTTTGCGGGCAAGTGCCCGTTTTTCTGCAGTGTTTACATCCTTTGCACTAAGGTTCTTCCACTTTGATTTTTTCCAGGAATCAAACATTCCAAGCTTTGCCTGTGTCATAAGCAGGCGGAAAACTGATTCGTTGATTTTTTCTTCTGAAAGAAGTCCCTGACGAACAGCATCAATTGCTGCGTGATAAGTACAACCACAGTTCAAATCGCAGGTATTGTTAATTGCCAGTGCTGCCGATTCCGCTGGTGTTTTTGTAACTTTATGATTTTCGTGGAAATCTTTAACAGCCCAGCAGTCGCTTACTACATGCCCCTTAAAGCCCCATTTGTTGCGGAGAATATCAACTAAAAGATATTTACTTCCGTTACAAGGTTCATCGTAAAGTCTCTGGTAAGCACCCATTACAGATTCTACTCCTTCGTCTACAAGAGCTTTGAATGCTGGCATGTAAGTTTCCCAGAAATCTTTTTTAGAAGGTTTTACATTTGCTGTGTGGCGTGTACATTCTGGACCAGAGTGAACTGCAAAGTGTTTAGCACAGGCTGCCAGTTTTAAGTTTTCTGGATCGTCTCCCTGAAGTCCGCGAACTGCTGCTACACCCATTTTAGTTGTAAGACAAGGGTCTTCGCCAAAGGTTTCCTGACCACGACCCCAGCGAGGGTCACGGAAAATATTGATGTTTGGAGTCCAGAAGGTAAGGCCGCGGAACTGGCGGTAATCTCCAA
Source organism: Treponema sp. (assembly GCA_016292805.1). Taxonomy (GTDB): domain Bacteria; phylum Spirochaetota; class Spirochaetia; order Treponematales; family Treponemataceae; genus Treponema_D. The sequence goes on from JAEDFM010000001.1 coordinate 60,248, forward strand.
TTTTCTGGGCTTCGTTGTATTTTGCCCGGGCTTCATCGGAAATGGCTTCGTATTCTTCCTGAGCAAGCTTTGTATCAAAGGTTGCTGCAAGACCGATTGTCTGCGGAAATACTGTAGCTGTACCGGCTCTGGCAACTCCGTGAAGTGCTTCGTTCCACCAGTTATATTCTTTAATTCCAAGTCGCTGAACTCCTGGACTTTCGTGAAGCATAAGTGCAACTTTTTCTTCAAGTTTCATTTCGCTGATAAGTGCGTTGATTTCTTCTGTTCTTTCCTGTTCAAGTTTTGTCATATCTGCACCTTATTTAAGTTCCCAAGATTCTAATTCTGACTGAGTGTTCAGCTGAATGTAAATATCTGCTGTGGCGTCAGCCTGGGCTGGAAGATTAATTTTACAAGCAAAGGTTCCTTTACCTTTTGTTTTTATTTCGCCTAAAAGATTTACTGCTGCAGGGCTTGTTTTGTAGATTTTTACTATACCTTTTTTGTTTCCTTCTGCAGTTGTAACAACAAATTCTTTTGCTCCTTTTGAAATATCTGCATTTTTAATGCAAACATAACCTGTATCTGTTACAGCTTTTAATGTCTGTTTTGAAGTTACGCCAGCATTTGCTGTTGCTGCAAAGGTTGCTGCCGGAATAGTCTGATAAGGATTGAATTTTTCTACAGGGCGAACACCAGATTTTGTTGCCGGCTGCATAGGTAATGAACCATCTTCGTTTACTTTAAAATCTGTAATACAAATGTTTCGGTAACCGCCTTTTTCATTTCCCATAGCTTTTTCTACAAACTGTGCATGGAATGCAATGTAGTGTTTTCCTTTGAACTGGAAAATCCAGTGGTGGTTGTTACCCCATGCTCCAAAAAGTGTTCCTGGGTTCTGAAGAGTGTAGCCCTGGTAAGTAAATGGTCCAAGTGGTGAGTCAGATGTCATGTAAGCAATTACTGCAACTGGAGGTACATCCGGGCCTTTTGCATCACCTCGTTCTGCCCAGTTTGAACAGTAAGTGTAGTAGTATTTATTTCCAATCTTGTTGATTCCTGAATCTTCAAAAAGCCAGGGAGCATCAATTTCTTCTGGAGTTCCAGCAAGACTAATCATGTCATCACCAAGCTTTACACAGCGGCCAGATTTAGGATGAGCTGGATCCTTATCTACACCGCCACCAAAATAAAGATAGCCTGTACCATCATCATCAACAAAAACAGCAGGATCAAAAAGCCAGTAAACCTTTGCGCAGTTAGGTGTACTTCTTGCTACCAGCTGTTTACCAATAGGATCTGTAAAAGGACCTGTAGGGGAGTCTGCCGTAAGAACTCCAATACCACTACCGTTGTCTGCAAAGTAAAGAAAGAACTTATCTTTACCGTTTATTTTTTTTGTACAGATTGCAGGTGCCCAGGAATTGTTTGCCCATTTTGCGGCACCTTTTGGATTCTGTTTTCCTGCTACTGCAATTTCTCCACAGTCTGTCCAGTTTACTAAATCCTTTGAACTGAAAATGTTAAGATTAGTGATTTTATTATATGCGTTATCTTCCTTGCATTTTGTAATTTCTGCCTGCTGAGCATCGTTTGTTGCATAAATATAAACGGTGTCGTTGTAAACAAGTACGGCAGGATCCGCACTGAATTTGTGAATAATAGCAGGATTGTTTTCTGCAGGATTTTTGATGGCTTTTGTGGCCATTAATTTTTGTAATTCGGTCATTTCCACTCCTCCAAGAGTTGAAAAAAATAGTGTTGAGATGATAAGTAAAGATATGGCTTTATTTATTTTCATTTGTACTACTCTACATGATTATTTGAATTAGTAAAACGATTAACTGAAATTATTCTATAATATTACAGAAATTTACCTAGTTTTTTTCCATTAAATCGTTCAATAATATTATAATACAAACATCCAATCAAATACAAAGTATTTTGGTAGAAAAGGGGCAGAATAAGATGATTTATTACGTAAATTGTAATACTCCAAAAAGTGGAAATGGATCAAAAGAATATCCATTTAAAACTATTACTGCAGCTGCAAAGGTTGCAAAACCTGGTGACGAAGTTGTTGTTGCAAAAGGCGTGTATCGCGAATATGTAGATCCACAGAATGCTGGTACAGCTGATAATAGAATTGTGTATCGTTCTGAAGAAAAACTTGGCGCCGTAATTACAGGGGCAGAAGAAGTTAAAAACTGGACTAAGTATGACGGTGATGTTTGGTGTGCCAGAGTTTCAAATGGTTTATTTGGTAATTACAATCCTTACACAACACTTGTAAGTGGTGACTGGTTTATTGCAACTTACATTGCTCATACAGGAGATGTTTTCTTGAACGGAAAATCTATGTATGAAGCTACAACTCTTGATGGTGTATTAAAACCTGAAGTTTATCCTAAATCTTGGGATCCAGATTTTTCAGTTTATACATGGTTTGCACAGCAGGACGAAAAAACAAACGAAACTGTATTCTATGCTAATTTCCACGGTAAAGATCCTAACAAGGAAAATGTAGAAATCTCTGTTCGTGAAAACTGTTTCTATCCTTCAAAAGAAGGTGTTGGTTACATTACACTTTCTGGTTTTGTTGTAAAACAGGCTGCAACTCAGTGGGCACCACCAACAGCTTACCAGGAAGGTATGATTGGTCCACACTGGTCAAAAGGATGGATTATAGAAGACTGCGAAGTCTGTGATTCTAAATGTTCTGGTATTTCCCTTGGTAAATATAAACAGCCAAATAATGATAATAAATGGTTAAAGTGGAAATTCAAGGACGGTACACAGACTGAACGAGATAACATTTGTCAGGCACAGATTGAAGGCTGGACAAAAGAAAATATTGGTTCACATATTGTTCGCCGCTGTAACATTCACGACTGTGGTCAGACAGGTATTGTTGGACACTTAGGTGGTGTATTCTCAATTATTGAAGATAACCATATTCATCATATCAATAACAAACAGAATCTTGCTGGTGCTGAAATTGGCGGTATTAAAATGCATGCCGCAATTGATGTAATAATCCGCCGCAATCATTTTCATCATTGTACAAGAGGTTTGTGGTTAGACTGGCAGGCTCAGGGAACTCGTGTTACTCAGAACTTATTCCACGATAATACTTTCCCTTCAGACTACAATGCAAATCTTTTAAATGCAGATGGTCTTGGAGAAGATATTTTCGTAGAGGTTTCTCATGGTCCAACTTTAATCGATAATAATATTCTTCTTTCTGACCATGCATGTAAGCTTCCAACTCAGGGCCTGGCATTTGTCCACAACTTTATTGCAGGTTCATTAACTGCTGTTGGTCTTGGTGTAAACAATGGTGCAAAAACAAAACTTTCACCTCGTTATACTCCATACCATGTTCAGCACAGAACTGAAGTAATGGGCTTTATGACAATTCTTCACGGTGATGCTCGTTTCTATAACAACATCTTTGTTCAGAAACCAATGCGCCCTGGAATGATTGAAATTATGAATGCTAATAAGGGAAATGAATGGACAGATGCAAATCTTGTTGCCGGAACAATCCCTTACGACTCTTACCCAACTTACGAAGAATGGGTTAAACAGTTTGATGGTTATTGTGGAATGGGTTCTGCTCCAAGTGACCGCTACTACAATCCATTACCTGTTTGGGCAGAAGGAAATGCATACTTTAATGGTGCAAAACCTATGAAGAAGGAAGGGGACGCTTTTGTTGATGAAAAGAACAATGTGACTTTCAGTTTAAAAGAAAAGAATGGAAAGTATATTTTTGAAACAAATGTTTACGACTTCCTTCCTGATAGTGGTACAAAAACAATTTCTACAGAAACATTAGGAATGGCTTTTGAACCAGAACAGAAGTTTGAAAATCCAGATGGCTCACAGATTATCTTTAATGAAGACTATTATGGAAATCACAGAAAGGTAAATCCTACTGCAGGTCCATTTGAAGCTAAAAACAAAAGCTACGAAATGTAGATTAAGTTTTAGTTAAATGAAAAAGGCTGTCAGTTTTTCTGACAGCCTTATTTGTTTATCCCCAGAAATCCTAGCGTGAAAGCTTGCGGTAAACTGTGCGTTTTGGAACGCCAGCTTCTTCTCCAAATTCCTTCATCTTCCATTCTGCGTATTCAGACCAGTTACCTTCAAAGAAGCGAACTTCTGAATTGTTTTCAAATGCAAGAATATGTGTACAAACACGGTCCAGGAACCAGCGGTCATGGCTTACAACCATTGCACAGCCGGCAAAGTCTTCCAGGGCTTCTTCCAAAGCTCGTACTGTCTGAACATCCAGGTCGTTTGTAGGTTCGTCGAATAAAAGTACGTTTCCACTTTCTTTAAGCATCATACCAAGGTTCAAACGGTTTCGTTCACCACCAGAAAGTACGCTTACTTTTTTATTCTGGTCTGCACCAACAAAGTTGAACCATCCGCAGTATGCATGAGCATTAACTTCGCGAACACCACCTTCCAAAGCGCGGCCTTTTTCGTCAACAGCACCAAGCTTTACCAGATCTCCGCCGCCGCCAAGAGTTTCGTAAACGGTTTTGTTCATATCAAGACCTGAACGCATCTGATCTACATAAACAAGCTTAACAGTCTGTCCAACTTTAATTGTACCAGAGTCTGGTTTTTCGCCGCCTTCCTGGCCAGCTGCATCTACAATCATTTTGAAAAGAGTAGTTTTACCGGCACCGTTAGGACCGACAATACCAACAATAGCACCTGCTGGAATATGAACGTTTAAGTTTTCGAACAATAATTTATCGCCAAAAGATTTAGAAAGATTTTCAAAATCAATTACCTGACCGCCAAGACGAGGACCAGCAGGAATAGAAATCTGAGTATCTTTAAGCTGCTTTTTAGATTCCTGAGCCATTAAATCGTTGTAACGAGTAATGTGTTCCTTGTGTTTAGCCTGGCGACCTTTTGCACCTATGTGAATCCATTCCAATTCCTTCTGGATTTCTTTCTGGCGTTCAGATTCGTGTTTGCTTTCAAGGGCAAGACGCTGGTTTTTCTGTTCAAGCCAAGAAGAGTAGTTACCTTTGAATGGGAATCCTTCACCACGATCCAATTCCAGAATCCAGCCTGCAACATCATCAAGGAAGTAACGGTCGTGAGTAATGGCAATTACAGTTCCAGGATAATCGTGGAGATGTTTTTCAAGCCATGCTACAGTTTCTGCATCAAGGTGGTTAGTAGGTTCGTCCAAAAGAAGAATATCTGGCTTCTGCAAAAGTAAACGGCACAAAGCAACACGACGGCGTTCACCTCCAGAAAGAACATCTACAATCTGGTCACTTGGAGGACAGCGTAAAGCTTCCATAGCAAGTTCAAGGTTTGCATCAAGATTCCAGGCATCAAGTGCATCAAGTTTTTCCTGAACTTCGCCCTGACGAGCACAAAGCTTATCAATATCTGCATCTGGATCCCCAAATGCTTCATTAATCTGGTCAAATTCAGCAAGAAGATCTGTAATTTCCTTTACACCTTCTTTTACACAATCCATTACAGTTTTACCTGGTTCAAGGTAAGGCTCCTGTTCAAGGTATCCAATTGAATAACCTGGAGCAAGAGAAGTTTCTCCAGTAAAGTCTTTATCAATTCCCGCAAGGATTTTGAAAAGTGAAGATTTTCCGGCACCGTTAGCACCAATTACACCAATTTTTGCACCGTAGTAATAAGAAATACTAATGTCTTTTAATACAACTTTTGTACCGTATGCACGGCCAACTCTGTCCATGGTGTAAATAATTTTTTTGTCGTCAAATGTCTTAGCCATTTATGCTAGTTCTCCTTGTGTATATATAAGTGATTTTATTTTCTAATCAACAACATAACATTCATAACCGGCACTTCTTAATTTTTCGGCTACAGAGTTAGTTGAATCTTCGTTTACAAGTACAATGTAATATGTGGTTCCGCTGGCACGAGTTTCTTTTGTAATGTATGGGGCAAAGCCTTTTTTTACAAGTTCTTCTTTAAGAAGATTTGCGTTGCTTTCAGTTCTAAAAAGTCCCAGCTGAAGCTTTGCAGGTTTTGTGCTGGCTGTGGCTGCAGGGGCTTTTGTTTCTGTAGTTGTTTTAGTTGCAGATGATGAAGCAGTTGTGGTTTCTTTTGCAAATGTTCCCGTACCTAACTCAACTTCGCCACTCTTAGGTACAAAGAACCAGAATGGAGTAGGAAGCAGCTGAATGTCGCCACGAACAATTGCAGCTTCTGTTGAAGCTGGAAAGTTTGTTGTTATCTGCTTTGAATAATTTTCATCGCCAGTAATGTACCATAAAGTTAATAAAACTGTGCTGTGTACAGATTTCATGGAATCAAGTTTTAAATAAGTCTGAAGCATTACAACAGGTTCCTGAAGATCTTCTACTGTATTTGCCTTACACAGTTCGCTCCATTGATTGTAAAGCTTAATGTGAGCCTGAACTTTTTCGTTCTTAGAATTACGGACTGCAGAATTCAAGTAGCTGTCTGCGGTTGCTGCGTCGCCTGCACTAAGAGCACAGCGAACTGCATCTAGTACCAGCTGCTCGTTTGATTTTTTAGGCATGCCTTCTGCATCTCCTGCAGCAATACCAGCGGCAACAGCATAAGCTCTTTGGGCATCATCAAACTGATTCATCTGTTCGTATAAAGATGCCATGAAAATATAGACAGCGCGTTTTTCTGCAGCAATAGAAATTGTAGGTGCAGTTTTTTCCAGATAGGCAATGGAATTTTCGATAGAATCCTGTGCCGCAGCTTTTGCAGTTACATCCTTAGCTTTAAGGTCTGCTCCAAATAATGCTGCCGCAGAAATAAGAAAAAGTGTAATTCCTAAAATCTTTTTAATCATTTATTTTGTTTCCTCAGTTTTAGAAACTTCTGTTGTTGTAGAAGTTACAGAGGAATCTGTTTTGTTCTGCTTGTTTTTCTTAAAACCAAAAGTTTTTTTATCTTCAAGATTTTTGATTTTTTCTTTAAGTTCTTTGTTCTTTGCTTTTTCAGTTTTACGGTCTACAACTTCTTCAGTTTTAGAAGGTGTGCGCAGCTTAGCAATAAGAACAATAAGAAGAGCGATTACAACACCGGCAGCAAATGCAATAAAGATTAATAAAACAACAGGAACATGTTCGTAAGTAGTAAAGAACCAAAGATCACAAAAGTTTTGAATATTAAAGCCAATAAAAAATGCCAGGAAAATTACTATTAAAATAAGAATAATTAATGTTGCTATCATAGTTTAATTTTAGCAATAAAAGCGATATATTTCAATTTATGAAGATTAAAAAGACTTTGTTAACTATTTTGACCCCACTGATTTTGGCAGGTGCCGCTGTGTATCTGTTTGCTCCAGAAGATTTATTCAAGAAAAAAAATGATGATGTATACAGCTACAGGGAATTCTACGAGCTGGTAGGAGACGGAAAAATTTCTTCGGTAACTGTAAAAGAAAACAAAATTGAATTTACCGTAATTGAGAAGGATACAGTTTTTACTGTTGATAATCCTGAATCTCCAACATTAAAGGAATATCTTCTTTTGAATGGAGTTTCTGTTAAGGAAGAAAAGCCTGCAGACCAAATCTTGTCTCTGGTATTTGATGTTCTTTTTTATCTGTTCTTCTTTGGTATTGTATTCATTGCCTTCCGTAAATTTATTAGTCCAAATACTTTCAAGGTTGTACGCAAAACTGGTGTTAAGTTTGATGATGTAGTTGGTATGAATAACCTTAAGCGGGATATGACACAGGTTATGGAAATTATGAAAGCTCCTGCCGCTTATGCTAAAAAAGGAATCCGTATGCCAAAAGGTATTTTGCTGGAAGGTGAACCTGGTAACGGTAAAACACTATTTGCAAAAGCCCTGGCAGGGGAAGCAAAGGTAAATTTTATTCCAGCAAAGGCTACAGATTTTGAATCTATGTTTATGGCAATTGGACCAATGAAAGTTAAGCTTTTATTTAAGAAAGCCAGACGCAAGGCTCCTTGTATTGTTTTTATTGATGAATTTGACGGTATTGGAACTGTGCGAAATTATTCCGGTTCTGCAATCGAAACAGAAAATACCCGTATTGTTACAGCCTTACTTAATGAACTTGATGGTTTTGAACCAACACAGGGTGTTCTTGTTCTTGCTGCTACCAACAGTATTCACGCTCTTGATCCAGCCCTTATTCGTCCTGGTCGTTTTGATGCAAAGTTCAGTGTTCCTTACCCAGACACAAAAGCCCGCCAGCAGCTGGCAGAAATGTACCTTAAGGGAAAATCTTATTCTAATGATGTAACACCTTCTGCACTTGCAAAAATGTTCGAAGGTTTCAGCTGTGCAAAAATCGAAGCTTCATTAAACCGCGCCGCTTTACTTGCCGGCCAGGGCGGAAGAGAATCCTTTACTATGGAAGATGTAAAACAAAGTGCTAAGGAAGTGTAGGAAAAATATATCTTTTAGCAGTTTAGTTCCTGACTTCTTCCAGACTTCTTTTTGCCTGGGCTTTCATTCCTATGGCTTCAAAAATCTGGGCTGAATGGTTATAGCAGTAATTTGCCTGGGAAAGTTCGGTGGCAGAAGGTGTACCTTTTGTCAGGATTTTTCCCATGGCATAATAGTCTGTGGCAAGAGCGATGGAATTTTCTGAATCCCGGTCGTATTTAATGGCGTTCTGGATTGCTTCCAGAGCGCTTTTTTTATTACCGGCTAAGGAACGAATCTGAGCTAGTTTGTACCAGGTAATACCGATTTCGCCTAAGTAACGGTTTTTTGTAAACAAGGCTGCGGCCTGGGAATAACTGGATTCTGCATTTACATAATCCTTTTTTGCACGGTAAACATCGCCTTTAACGCTGGCAAAAAGTCCATCGTTGTAGGCATTTGCTTTTAAGCTTTTTTGTGCTGTATCCAGCTGTGAAATATACTTTGTATATTCTGTGTTTCCCTGGGCAAGCTCAAGTCGTATCTGACTTAAAGTACATAGGGATTCCTGCTGTACTGGGTTGTTTGCATAGGTGGCACAGAATTTAGCTTCCTCCATAAACAGATTTGCTTTTGCTGTATCTGGCTGTTCAAAGGAAAGGTAAAGGCTGACATAAGAAAGGCAGACTGTTGTAAGAAGATCGTAATTATCAATAGACATTGCTGACTGATAAGCTGAACCTAAAAGATTTTCTGCCTGCTCATAGTTTCCATTAATCATTGCTGAATTTGCTGTTTCTAAGGTTGTGGTAACATTTTTGTAAATGGTGTTTATTTGCATTGTGCGCTTAGGAGCGGAAGAGCAGGCTGTAAGTACAACTGAAAAAAGAATTGTTGCTAAAAGTAAAAGTGATTTTTTCATTAGAAATTACCATCCCTTAACTTTGGTGTAGCACTTTCTTTTTCTGGTCTGTCAGAAATTCCATTCTTTAATAAAGGATTGTTTTTAAGACCTTCCATTACATCCTGTGCCTGTGTCATAAGAACCTGCAGCTGCTTTACTAAAATAGAAACATCAGGACTTTCGCTGGCAATAAGAACATTTACATCATTAATAGTTTTGTTAACTGTTGAAAGCAGGTTTCCAATTGAGCCTTTTGAGGTATCGTCTTCCAAAAGTTTTGGAATAAGCCCCTGTGGATCTTCTGTAAGATTTGCCAGATTTTTAAGAATGCGGTTTACTTCGGTGATTGTGGTTGTAAGTGTAACTTCCGGATCTCCGCTCATAACACCGTTAAGCTGGCGGATAAGAACATCTACATCCTGAATAAGGCTTGTGGCCGAACCAAGAATTGTGTTGATAGAGTCGTTTGTAACATTAATGCTGCATTTACCGTCTTTAATAAGCTGTTTAGCTGTTTTGCTGTTAAGCTCTGGAATAAGGGTGTCATCTTCCATAATGATTTTAGAGTTACCAGGATGAAAAATAAGGGAAGAACCAAGCCCAATAGGACTTACAGAAACTTCTATAATTGAGCCTTCTGTAATTCGGTCTATGTATTCGTCCAGAATATAAAAGTGAAGGATTACATTGTCATCATCGTTTAGAGTGATTTTTTTAAGCTTACCAATTCCAAAGCCTTTATACTGAATGTTCATTCCTTCTGAAAGGCTGGAGCCCGAATTTACTTCTGTGTAAAAAGGATGCTTTTTTACGAACCATTTTTGTTTTGAGCCAATAAAGAAAACAATAAAAATAAGGGCTGCAATTGCAATAATACTTAAGGCGCCCACAATTTGATCTGCAAATTTAATTCTAAACTTCATTTTAAATCCTATATAAGCATTTCGCTCAAAACTTCTTTTTTAATTATGCACCCTTTGTCCATGTAGATTTTATCACAAAAAAAGGATGATATGAAATAATTATCTTGACTTACAAATACAATTGTTTTCTTTTGGCTAATGTAATCCTGAAGCAGATTGATTAAGTTTTCCAAGGCTTCTTTTGGAAGTGAAGTATCTGGTTCATCAAGGAAGAGTACATCAGGATTACAGATTGTTGCACGGGCAAAACTGATTCTTCTTTGTTCACCAATAGAAAGTGCTGACGGACGGTTTGTTAAAGGTTTGTCGTAGCCAACAAGCTTTACAATTTCGTTGATTTTATTTTTTCGCTGTTCTGAAGTCATTTTTGGAAAATGAGTTAACAGGGGCAATTCCAGATTATGAAAAATGTCCTGGTTGGCCCAAAGTGCAGAATCCTGAAACATAAATCCGCAGCGTTTACGGAATTTTAGATTTTCTTCCCGATTCATTTTGTTGATGTTTGTGCCTTCAAAATATACTTTGCCATGGGTAGGAACTATGAGTCCCGCCATAAGTTTTAAAACTGATGATTTACCGCAACCAGCTTCGCCTGTAAGGGATGTTATAGTTCCAGGATTAATTGAAATGTTGATGTCGTGAACAATAGTTGTGTCTGCATCTTTATAAGTTACTTCTTTCATTTCGAGAATTGCCATAACACACCTACAGAATGTAAGACAGAACCGTAATAAAGGCGTTTGCCAGAATAATCAATACAAAGGCTTTGCTGACTGCGTGTAAGCCTGCCATAGGAATTTCTGTGGAAGATCTGCCGGCGTTAAAACCATAATAGGTGGCAGAGGTAGAAATTATCATTCCAAAAATTAAACTTTTTAGAATAGAAATAAGAATGGTTTTGATTTCCAGTGCAGTAAAAAGATTGTTAAAATAATCTGTAATACTGATTGTAGAAATAAACTGAACTACAAAAGCTGGAAGTAAAAGTCCGAATATTGAAAAGTAAATACTGAGTAAAATTGTAGAGAAGGTTACTCCTAAAAAACGGGGTGCTGCCAGATGGTTTATGGGATCAACACCTGTGGCTATGTAAGCTTCTATTTCGTGGTTAACAACATTTGAACTTATTTCTGTGGCTATTGCAGTGGCAGAACGGGCTGTAATTACAAAGGCTACAAGAATTGGTCCAAATTCCCGGACTATAACTAAAGCCATTAAAGTGTAGGTAAGGTTTGCCTGTCCGATGGAAAGTAAAAGTGTGTTTCCAATAAGAAGAATGGATGTGCCAATACCAATTCCCAGAATGCAGCAGATTGGAAGGGCTTCTACAAAGGTAAAGAGCAACTGCATAATAAGAATTTTTCTGGCTGCTATTCCACCACGAGTAATGAATAAGGTAGATGCTGTTAAAAGTTTTCCTATGTAGCCTAAGGTATATAATAGACTTGTAACTCTGTTGCGAACTTCCTTTCCAATTTTTTCTAACATTTTTTATAAAGTCCTTTCTGCCAGCTCTTCCCAGCGGGGATATTTTTCTTCCAGCAGTTTAGTTATTTCATTGTAGCGTGCACTTGCCTTGGAAACAACTGAAAAATCACTGGAACTCATAAGTGGTTCAAGAGTTTTTTGTTCTTGTTCTAATGCTGGAATTTCTGCATCAAGAGCTTGGAACTCCTTTTGTTCTTTATAGGAAAGTTTAGCTTTTTTTACGGTTTCCTGTGAGCCGGCGTTGCGGGCGGCGTCTGAGCCCGCAGAAGGGGTGGCGGAAGATGCGCTAGCAGCTGCAGCCAGGGGAAGGCTTTCCCCTCCTTTATCTGATGACTGACGACTGATGACTGATGACTCTTTCTTCTGCTCCTCTCTGTAATCAATATATTCTGAACATTTGCCTACAAAGCCGGAAATATTGCCGTCTTCTTCCATAATAAAAAGGGTGTCGGCACATTTGTCCATAAAGTAACGGTCGTGGCTAACAATAAGAAGACAGCCTTCGTAATTCATAAGGAACTGTTCCAGAATGTTCATTGTAAAAATATCAAAGTCGTTGGTTGGTTCGTCCAGAATAAGGAAGTTTGGATTTTCCAGCAGCAGACGTACAAGGAAAAGGCGCTTTCGTTCTCCGCCGGAGAGGGTGCTTACTGGAGAATACTGGATTTTGCCTTCAAAGCCGAATTCTTCCAGAAACTTTGCGGCGCTTACTTCTTTGTCTCCGTTATTCAGTGTCATGTGTTCTGCGGTTTCTTTTATGTATTCAAGAACTGTAAGGCTTGTGTCTTTGAAAACTGGATTTTGTGTGTAATAGCCGAACTTTGTATTTTCACCAGCTTCTACGGTGCCGGTATCTGGCTGGAGGTTGCCGGTAATGATATTAAGGAAGGTTGATTTTCCAGAACCGTTATCGCCGAATACTCCAATTTTCTGGCCTTTTGTAAACTTATATGAGAAGTTCTTTATTACAGGAACAACTTCATTACCACTGCCTTTACCTGCATTACCTTCTGATGTCTGATGACTGACGACTGAAGACTCATTAACAAATCCCTTAGGATAATTCTTGCTGATTCCATGGAGCTCCAGAACCTTGCCGCCAAGTCGTTTGCCTTTTACTTCAAAGGTAAAGCCTTTATCCTGCTGGAACTTTTCTCTGTTAATAAGTGCCTGGTCCCGCTGAATGCGGGCTTTGATTTTTGTTCCTCGGGCACATGGACCGCGAAGGAGCCACTGTCGTTCAAAACGGAGAACTGATTCTATGCGGCGTTCTGTGTTTGCCTCAATTTCGGCTTCTATTTCTTTCTTTTCCAGATACTGGGAATAGTTGCCTACATAAAGCTTAAGCTTGTTGCGGGCAAGCTCGTAAATGTTGTTGCATACTGCGTCCAGAAAGTAGCGGTCGTGGGTTACCATTAAAACTGAACGGTCTGTGTCGTGCAGATATTTTTGCAGCCAGCTGATTGTTGTGATGTCCAGGTGGTTTGTTGGTTCATCTAAAAGGAGAAGCTTTGTGTCTTCTACCAGAACCTGGGCCAGGGCTACTTTTTTAAGCATACCGCCGCTTAAGGTTCCCATTACCCGGTTCATGTCTGTAATGCCAAGGGTTGTTAAAATGGAACTGATCTGGCTTTCGTAATTCCACAGGTTCTGATTGTCCATTTTAAGCATTATTTCGTCGTAGCGTTTTTGCAGGGAAGCTTTCATCTGTGATGTTCCCAGCTTTGCGCACAGTTCCATATATTCGTTTATGATTTTTAATTTTGCTGAATCACTTTTAAAAATATGCTGGCGGATTGTGTCTTCAGGATTATACTGAGGATTCTGTGGGAGGAAGGAAACTCCGGCTTCTTTGTTTATGACAACGGTTCCTTCGTCTGGCTGGTAAACGCCTGCAATTGTGTTTAGAAGTGTTGATTTTCCGGTTCCGTTGCGGCCAATAAGGGCGGCTTTTTCGCCTTCCTGAATGCCAAAAGTTACGCCTGTAAAGAGAGGTTTTTCCCGTCCGATTTTTGAAAGATTGCTGATAGAAAGTAGATTCATATTAACAGTATAGCAGATTAAGAATTAAGATTTAATACTTAATATAATTTTGTAAACCGCAAGTTGTTTCAACAACTGAGGATTTACAAAACGTTCGCGTGAGCGAACATGTAAATAAATAGAGTTTTTGTAAAAAACTCGAGACTTAAAATAGATGGCGAAATTTTAGCCATCTATTTTAAACCTTTTTTATTGCAGCCATAACTAATGTAAAAGTTTCGTTTTAGATATAGAAAATCTTTCATTCTGTTCAGCATCATAAAAAGAAGAGCCCGGTCTTCAAATTCATTTCGGTTTTGCGGAAGTTTTACTTCTTTCATTTTTGAATGAATAATCTGGAGTTCTTCTATTAATAATACAACATCATTGTTTGTTTCGTATTCTTCTGCAACTTTTTTGAAAAAATCAGAAACAGTCTGGGCTGTGGCTGGTACGGATTTTAGTTCAATTATGTATTTGTAAATTTCCTGAAGAACTTCTTTTTGAGCATTACGCATTTCTATGTATTTCTGGTCAAAATTATCTGTTTTTTTTAATTGATTATTGGCATTAGCTTCTGCGAAAATCTTTGCTTCTAGTATTGCAGTGTCCAGTTTTTTAAAGCAGTCTCCGGTATAGTTTGAAAAATCAAGATCGAGAATTCTCTGGGACATTCTGTTTAAAATCTGTTTTATCTGTTCATCAGCTTCTTTTTTTAAGGCTTCAATTTTATCTGTCTGTTTGCGAAGGAATATGTTTGCCAGAATTCCAAAGCCAACGCCGATTACAAATAAAAGTATTTCATTTTTTAATTCGTCAGCTCCAAAGGCTTTTAATGTTAAAAAGTGTGAAATTAAAACGGAATCCATAGCCATTGCTGAATACCATTTAAAAAACTGACATAAAAAAATAAAGACAATCAGATAAAGGAAAAAGGCATAATAAGTAAAGCCTAAAATACAACTGCAGGTTTTAAAAAGTATCAGGGCAATGATGAATGCCTGTAAACGGGAAAGGGCAGTGTTGAGGGTTTCTTTTTTTGTTGGCTGTACAGATAAAATTGCTACAATTCCAGCGGAAACTGCAAAATTTAATTTTAGGAAATGTGCAGTTAAGGTTGCCAGAATTGCAGCAATTATTATCTTTAAGGAAGTAAAGATTTTTGCTTTCATTATCCCCAGGTACGGATTAATTCGTAGTTTTCTTCTGTAACCTGTGTGTAAGCATTGTATTCGTTACAAGTTGGACAATACTCAGGTGCATTTGCTCCTACTACAATGTGACCACATTTAAGACATTCCCAAATCTTAACAGAGCTGTCTTTAAGCTGACTGGAAGCTGCATCTTCACCATTTAACAAAGCGCGGTAGCGTTCTTCGTGGCGTTTTTCTACAGCTGCAATGGCACGAAATTTTGCTGCCAGTTCAGGGAAGCCTTCTTTATCTGCTGTTTCTGCGAATTTAACATACATGTCTGTCCATTCTGCATTTTCGCCGTTAGCAGCAGCTGTAAGGTTTGCTTTTGAATCGCCAATTCCTTCAAGTTCTTTTAACCACATTTTTGCATGGTTTTCTTCATTGCTGGCAGTTTTTGTAAAAACATCGGCAATCTTGTCGTTACCTTCTGCTTTTGCTACCTGTGCAAAATATGTGTATTTGTTTCTTGCCTGTGATTCACCGGCAAAAGCTGCCAGAATATTTTTTTCTGATTCTGTTCCTGCGTATTTACTCATTTCTTACTCCTGTGATTGTTTAGTTTGATGCCCAAAGATTGTGAAGATTACAATTTGCATATGCTTTTACAACTGTTTCGCCTTCAATTAAAGAAAAAGTTACTTTTGGTTCCATTCCTGGCTGCAGATATTTCATCTGGAAGCTCTGGGAAGTTTCTAAAGCAATCCATTCAATGTAGTGTTTTTCTTCCATTGGGTGTGTTACAGAGCCAACAGAAACTGAAACTGTGTTTCCAGTTACGGTAACAACAGGTACATGTTTTTCAACAGCAGCATCTGTAGTTCCAGCTTTTAGTTCTTCCATGTTGCTTCCACAGCAAACTGTTTCGCTTGCTGATTCTTTAATCATAGCTACAATTTTTCCGCATGTTTTGCATTTGTAAAATTTCATTGTTATAAAACTCCTGAGTAAGTGTGTGTAAGCGCACCCATTAAAGTACGCTAAATAGTTTTTCTACATTCCGGACACAAGCCCGTAAATATAAGGTCGTGAGAATTCACGTCGAATCCTGCTTTTTGCATCTGTTCAGAAACCTGAGAAGCTTCTACTTTTGCATTTTCAGGAACATCATATACTTTGCAGCAGTTATCGCAGCAAAAATGATAATGTTCATGAAGAGTACCATCATAATGGTCAGAACCATTTGGAACCTTTACCTTAAGAATTTCCCCTGTTTCTGCAAGAAAACCTAAGTTTCTGTAAACAGTTCCCCGGCTTATATGTTCATCAATGGCTCTGGCTTTTTCAAAAATCTCATCGGCAGTGGGATGAGTGTAATTATTCTTCAAGATTTCAAGAATAATTTTACGCTGATTAGTATTTCTAACCTGCATAATATTTACCCTGGCAATATGCCAAATTTCTAGTAGTTTTCAGCATTTACTTCAAAGTATGCTTTTGGATGTGCACATACTGGACAAACTTCTGGCGCTTTTGTTCCTACTACAATATGTCCACAGTTGCGGCATTCCCAAACCTTTACTTCTGATTTTTCGAATACTGCTGCTGTTTCTACATTATTAAGAAGTGCACGATAGCGTTCTTCGTGATGCTTTTCGATAGCGGCAACCATACGGAATTTTGCAGCCAAAGCGTTGAAGCCTTCTGCTTCTGCTGTTTTAGCAAAGTCTTCGTACATATCTGTCCATTCATAGTTTTCACCGTCAGCAGCTGCTTTTAAGTTATCTGCAGTTGAACCAATCAATTCAAGTTCTTTTGCCCACATTTTAGCGTGTTCTTTTTCGTTATCTGCAGTCTTTAAAAATAATGCAGAAATCTGTTCATAACCTTCTTTTTTAGCAACTGATGAGAAATAAGTGTATTTATTTCTTGCCTGTGATTCTCCAGCAAATGCTGCCTGAAGATTTTTTTCTGTCTGTGTACCTGCGTACTTGCTCATTTTATGCTCCTTATCTGTTGAGTTTATTTTATTTTCAGCTGCAACTGCGGCTGTAGGTTCACTAATTGATTCGTAAATAGGTTCAAAATCCTCTGCCGGATGACCACAAAGCGGACATTCAAAATCTTTTGGAAGTTCTGGATTTTCATATACATATCCACAGATTTTACATCTCCATCCAACGATTTTTTTACCAGTATTGATTACTGGCTTTGGTTTTATATTGTTCTGATAGTCAGCATAGGTTAGTGGAGCATTGGAGTTTAAAACTTCAGCTTCTACAACTTCTGCTATAAATAAAGTATGGGTGCCTAAATCTTCCTTAGAAACAACTTTACATTCTAATAAAGAACAGATGCTGTCTGTAATGTATGGAAGGCCTTTGTCTGTAGTTTTGTATGGAAAATCTGCAAATTTATTTACATCTCTTCCGCTCTGCAGTCCAAAGTTTTTAATAATGTCAAAGGTGCAGGTTTTGTCCAGAATAGAGAGGGTAAATTCTCCAGATTCTTTAATCATCTGGCATGTAAGGTTTTTGTTTAAAACAGAAATAGCAACTCTTGTAGGATCAGATGCAACCTGCATACAGGTATTAGTAATACATGCGTTGATTTTATCGTTGCTTTTTGCTCCCAGAACAAAAACACCGTATGATAAGTTATAAAAAGCTTTTGTATTCAATGGTTCCTCCTGATTGTTTTAGTTATTAGGAATAATTACTAATAAGATAATTTAATTTATATAATACAATTTTACATTTGTAAATAGGAATAATTCCTAATAACATAATTTTAGATAATTGATGACTATTTCTAATAAATATAGTAAAAATATTTCCATGGGTGAAACAAAGAAATCAACTAAGTCGAATGCAGAAAAAAAGAACAATGCAACAACAAAGAGTTCTACAGTTAAAAAAACAAGTACAAAAACGAATTCAAAATCAAAAGGCAGGAAAAATGGAAAGAGAGGTGTATGGGAAACTGTCCTCCTTGCAATACTTGTAATTGCCAGTGTTGTGTGGTTCTTTGGTGGCAAACCAAATCTTACAGTTTATGATGATGGTTTTTACATTGCACAAACAGAAGAGCCGTTAATTAATCGTATTACCGGAAAGGAAATTGTACCTTTTAAAACTGATTTATTTGGAGTGGGAGAAAAGCTGGTAGTTGAAACACCTGCTGAATCTGCTGAATCTGCCCCAGCTACTGAAAAATCTTCGGAAACAATTGTTAAACCTGCTTCTAAAAAATCAGGATCAGAATATTCATCGGCAGAGGCTGATCTGAATCACGCTGAAAACAATCCTTTGCATTTTGGTAATCCAACTGATGCTTTTGCTGATGTTAAGAATAATACAAATTATCTTATGGTAAAACCTCAGTACACACTTTCCTATAATACAGAAACTTTGTGTCCTAACTGGGTAGCATGGCACCTTTGTGCAGAAGATATGGGATCTGCCGACCGTATGGATGATTTCCGTCCTGATCCAGATCTTCCAGAAGGCTGGTACGGCGTAAAGAAAGCCGACTATCAGTACAATGCTTACGGTTACGACCGCGGTCATGTTTGTCCTTCTGCTGACCGTACTGCAACTAAAGAAGACAATTCCATGACATTCCTTATGACAAACATGGTTCCTCAGTCTCCTGATAATAATCGTGTAATCTGGATGCACTTTGAAAATTATGAACGGGAACTGGTAAAGCAGGGTAACGAAGTTTATATTATTGCTGGACCTTACGGCACTGGCGGTACTGGTGCTAAGGGTACTTTTGATGAAGTTCCTATTAAACTTAAGTCTGGTGAAGTTTTACATATGAATGTACCTGCTTATACATGGAAGGTTTTAATTGCCATTCCAGATGGTTCAGATGATATGAGTCGTATTTCTAAGGATTCAACAGTAATTGCAATTAATGTTCCAAATCAGATGGGAATGGGAAAAACTGGTGACTGGGAACAGTTCCTTTGCTCAATCGATGATATTGAAGCTTTAATTGGTTACGATTTCTTTGAACTTCTTCCTGATTCAATAGAAGATGCTCTGGAATCTAAAGTTTATACAAGACTGTAAATAAATATAGAGGCATAAAATGATAAAATTACTGGCAAAAATCTTTATAAAAAATCCTTCCGATTATAGCAATCTGAATGTTCGTAGAGATTACGGTATTCTTTGTGGAGCTTTTGGGGTTTTCCTTAACTGTATTCTTTTCGCCCTTAAATTTATCTTTGGTACTATGGCAGCCAGCGTTGCTATGGTAGCCGATGCCTTTAATAACCTTTCCGATGCGGCCAGTTCTGTTGTTCAGATTTTTGGTTTTAAGCTTTCTTCTAAAAAGCCTGATCCTGAACATCCTTTTGGACATGGACGCATTGAATACATTGCGGGGCTTATAGTTTCCTTCCTTATTCTTTATATGGGAGTGGAATTATTAAAGTCTTCCATAATTTCTGTAATACATCCGGAGCCTGTAGATGCTTCAGTTTTATCTGTTGTGGTAATGGTCATTGGTATTCTGATTAAATTCTACATGTTCTTATATAATCATCTTATTGCAATGAAAATTGATTCTGTAAGTATGGAAGCAACTGCAAAAGACAGCTTTGGAGATATGATTTCAACTTCTGTTGTTATTGTAAGTATTATTCTTTCCCGTTTTACAACGCTTCCTGTAGATGGTATTGGGGGACTTGTTGTCGGCTGTTTTATATTAAAGGCTGGATGGGAATCTGTTCAGGATACAATTTCTCCTTTGTTAGGTTCGGCTCCTACACAGGAATTTGTTGCTGCAATTGAAGAAGAGCTTATGAAGCATAAACCAATTGCTGGTATGCATGACCTTGTTGTCCACGATTATGGCCCTGGCCGAAAAATGATAAGTCTTCATGCAGAAGTTCCTGGAAATTTGAATATTTTTGATATTCACGATGTAATTGATGTGGCTGAATATGATATTTCTCAGAAACTGAACTGTCATGTGGTAATTCATATGGATCCAATTGATACTGAAAATGAACGACTTGCAGAATTAAAAGTAGTTCTTAAGGAAGAATTGACTAAGATTCATAAAGACTTACATTGTCATGATGTTCGTATGGTTCCTGGTCCAACACATACTAACCTTATTTTTGATGTTGTAAAGCCTTTTGACTGTACTCTTACTGATGACGAATTAAAAGCTTTAATTGCTAAGAATATTTATGAACGGGAAGGCAATGTTCTGTGTGTAATTACAGTTGATATGCCTTTCGTAAAATAAGGGTTTTATTTTTCCTGCTCAGAAATTTTTTCATAATAAACATACTCGTATTTAATTCCGGCTTCTTCTTTTCTGGCTTCTACTGTCCGTTTCCAATTTCCCTGTAATTCCGGAAAAAATCTGTCGCCGTCAAAGTCAGCCTCAATTTCTGTGGCATACACTTTTGTGGCTATATTTATTGTCTGCTGGTATATTTCTTGACCCCCAGCTATTAAAATTTCATTTTTACACAGTTTTAGAGCCTTATTTAATGAATGGGCTAGAAGACAGCCAGAAGGGACAGACCTCATAGTTTTTGAAAGGATTATGATTGTGCAGTAGGGCAGGGCGTGTCCAATTTCTTCAAAAGAAGTTCGCCCCATAATAATAGATTTGCCAGCGGTCAGTTCCTTGAATCGATCCCGTTCGCTGGCAAGTTTCCATGGAATTTTCCCCTGATTACCAATAACACGACCATTTTTTGTATAGGCCACAAGCATGGTAACCTGGGGGTCTTTATTTTTGTGTAAGTTTAATCCAAACATTACTTAATTATGCTTCAACCTGAACATACTGTGCAACAGCCTGTTTCTGTGCATATACGCTGCGGTTTGTTTTGTAAGGGTTTTTAAGAGTATTAATCTGAGTACGGATATTTTCGATATGAACTCTAAGTAAATCCCGGTTGATTTCGTTCTGCTTCATTACTTTGCTCTGTAAAACGCTAAGTTCATTCTGAATATTTTCAATGGCAGCATCTTCGGCGGTGCTTTTTTTACCTGCAGCAATGTACATTTTGTTCATTGGAACAATTACTTTCTGAAGGTTTACAAGGTTTTTTACAATCTGCTGTTCAAGCTCTGTATGAGCAATCAGCTTTTCTGTGCTTTCAGATGTAATTGAATCCTGCTGTTTTTCAAGAACTGTAAGGTATTCCTGAAACTTTGAACGCTGCTGTTCAAGTAAATCCTTGAATTTGTGCAAGAGTGCAACTCTTTCGTTTAATTCTTCCTGTGTAATATCTGCCATATAGTCCTCCCTTATCCCTAAAGACCCAGTTTTTACTTAATATTCAATGTTTAATGCACTGTTTACTTTTGCAGCAGGTGCATTAGCTGTACTGTTAGAAATCATTCTCCAAGAATCTGCCAGTTCATTCATCATCTTATGAACAAACTGCAGCTTATCTTTGTTATGTCTGATTGAGGCATCCAGAAGCTCTTCATTAAAAAATAAATAAAGAGACATAAGATTCTTTGCAATTTCACCGCCTTTTTCCATATCGAGTGAAACCTGCAATTCTGTAATGATTGCCTGTGTTTTTTGAATGTGAATACCGTATTCTTCAATGTTTGATGGCTTAATTTTGCCATTAGGTTCAAACAAATTCATAGCAGCGGCCATGTGCTTTACGGCGCCTTCGTATAAAAGTACTACTAATCGTCCCTGACTTGCAGTACTAACATTTGTTTTTTGATAGGCATTGTATGCATTCTGAAATCCCATAATAAACCTCCCTGGAATATAGTATGGTTCATTCTGATTTTCGGAGATTTAGAAATTTACTTTAGAAAAAAGTGCAAAAAAAATGGAAATTTCAAAACATTCTTAGTATATTTATTAGACAAGTATTTTTTTATTAGGAACCAATTATGGCAGAAAATCAGGATAAGAGAAACGAAAACGACGACGAAAATGATCCATACAAATTTTTCAAATTTGCTGGACCTTCAGATGATAATGAAAAAAAAGATGGTAAAAAACCAAAGGATGGAAAAAAGCGTTTTCCTTTCTGGCCAATTGCTTTAATTACATTTCTTGTAATTATTGTATTGGATCTTTTTGTATTCCAGAAAACAGATGCTTCTATAGATTTTTCAAAATTCAAACAGAAGATTGCTAACGGTGAAATTACCCGTGTTGAAATTGGCGAATCTTATTGTATTGGTTATGGCAGTGAATCTGTGTTAAGTGATAGCGAAGCTCCAAAGGGAATTCAGATATTTAAGACTTCTCCTGCAGGAAATCGCAAGCAGTTTAGAACAAACAGTGTACTTTATTCTGATTTTATTGCTTTTCTTGATGCAAATAATGTTGAATATAAATTTGTTCAAAAACAGAACAATTATTTACTTCAGCTGCTTTTAAGCTGGATTATTCCATTTGCAATCATTTACTTTATCTGGTTCCTTTTTATGCGCAAAATGGGTGGTGGAGTTGGTGGCGGAATGGGCAGCATTTTCAGCGTTGGTTCTTCTCATGCAAAGGTTGTAGAGGAAGGCAAAATTAAGACACGCTTTTCAGATGTTGCCGGTGTTGATGAAGCTAAAGATGAGCTTGTAGAGGTTGTAGACTTCCTTAAATCACCTAAAAAATACACTGATATTGGTGGTAAGATTCCTAAGGGGGTTCTTCTTGTAGGTGATCCTGGAACTGGTAAAACCTTGCTGGCTCGTGCTGTTGCAGGTGAAGCTGGAGTTCCATTCTTCAGTATTTCTGGTTCAGACTTCGTAGAAATGTTTGTTGGTGTTGGTGCATCTCGTGTCCGCGATTTGTTCAAACAGGCCCGGGAAAAGGCTCCTTGTATTGTATTTATTGATGAAATTGATGCCCTTGCAAAATCTCGTGCTAACGGTTTCAGTTCAAATGATGAACGAGAACAGACATTGAACCAGCTTCTGGTAGAAATGGATGGTTTTGATAACGATAAAGGTCTTATTATTCTTGCGGCTACAAACCGTGTAGATGTTCTTGATCCTGCTATTCTCCGTCCTGGTCGTTTTGACCGTCAGGTTCCTGTAGAAAAACCAGATGTAAAAGGTCGTGAAGATATTCTTAAAATTCATTCCCGTGATGTAAAGCTTGATGGAGATGTAGATTTTGAATCTATTGCTCATGGAACAACAGGCTTTGCCGGTGCTGATCTTGCTAATGTTGTAAACGAAGCTGCACTTCTTGCAGTTCGCAATGGTCGTAAAAAGGTAACAATGGAAGACTTTAATGAGGCAATTGATAAGGTAAGTATTGGTCTTAAGAAAAAGTCCCGCAAGGATAATAAAAAGCAGATGCGCCTTACATCAGTTCACGAAGCTGGTCATGCCCTTATTGCGGCCTTTACTCCAGACCATGAACCTGTAAATAAAATTACAGTTGTACCTCGTTCTCATGGAATTGGTGGATTTACTCAGTATCGCGAAGAACAGGAAGAAAAATTCTGTCTTACATATAAAGACATGATTAATGAAATTGATTCTATGCTTGGTGGCCGTGCCGCTGAACAGATTTTGCTTGGAGATATTTCAACTGGAGCTTCAAATGATATTGCCCGTGCTACAGAAATCGTTAAAAACATGATTACTGTGTTTGGTATGTCTAAAAAGTTCCCAAATATGACTTTAGGTAAGGGTGTTCTTGGAAACCGTGGTGGTGAACCAACTTTAGTTCGTGAATATTCAGAAGAAACTCAGAACTACATTGATAGTGAAATTGCCAGAATTATGGAAGAACGATATGAATATGTAGTAAAGGTTCTTACTGATCATAAAGATCTTCTTGATTATATTGCTAAACGCCTTGAAGAAATTGAAACA
Source organism: Treponema sp. (assembly GCA_016292805.1). Taxonomy (GTDB): domain Bacteria; phylum Spirochaetota; class Spirochaetia; order Treponematales; family Treponemataceae; genus Treponema_D. The sequence goes on from JAEDFM010000001.1 coordinate 83,943, forward strand.
ATGGATGGAAAGGAATTCTATGACATTATTAAAGGTGAACAGCATTGTAAAGAATTATCAGAAAATGCCGGTAAGGAAGCTGATGATACTGCTGCTTCTGAAAAGGCAAAGTCTGTAAAAAAGCCTGCAGAAAAGAAGGTTAAAAAGGCAGATTCAGACGAAAAACCTGCTGCAAAAAAGAAAACTGCAAAAAAAACTGAAAAATAGACAATCATAAGAATAATCGGTATACTATTCTTTATGAAAAAATTATCAGTTTTTGTGGGGGTGCTCTTACTTAACACCCTTCTTTTTGCACAGGGAATTACAACTGCCAGTGCTTATTTTAAAACAATCTCAGAATATTATGCCACAATTAAAGATTATGTTGTGGATTATGAAATAAAGGTGGACCGACAGGAAACTGCCGGTACTCTTTCTTACAAAGCACCTGATCTTATTCGTATGGATTACACAAATCCAGAAGAGCAGGTAATTGTTTTTAATGGCGACAGTCTTACTATCTATCTTCCAGATGCTCCTGCCGTTCTTCAGCAGGAAGTAACTCCTGGTTCAACTTCTGCTGCCGCTCTTGGTTCCGCTCAGGGACTCTCTCTTATGTCTCGTTACTATTCTGTAGCATACGAAACTGGCCAGAATGCAGAACCTCTTGAAGCTGGTTCAGACGAAATGGTTGTTAAATTCATGCTTACAAGAAAAAAAGCTTCTGAAGCCTTCCGCTACATTAAGATTGCTGTAAATGCAAATACAAACTTAATCAGAAGAATTGAAGCCGTAACACCAAAGGGAGAAACTTTCCTTTTCAATTTTTACGAATACAAAATTAATCAGGGATTGTCAGATCAGCGTTTTATTTACGATGCTCCATCATCAGCAAACGTATATAATAACTTCCTGTTCTCGGAGTAAAAAATGGAAAGCTACGGAGAAATTTTAAGACAGGCTCGTGAAGAGAAAAACCTTGAATTAGATAGAATTGCCAGAGAAACTTCTATAGAAGAACGATTCCTTAAAGGTCTGGAAGACGAAGATTCTGGTGTATTCCCAGGTGAAGCTTACTTAACTGGTTTTTTACGCAACTATGCCAACTTTCTTGAAGTTGATTCTGAATATCTTTTAAAGCTTTATCATAATAAGCAGCTGCAGGAAGCTCCTGTTCCTGTGGAGTTGCTTCGTAAGCCTAGTTCAAAAATAATTGCTCCGCTGATTGCCGGCATTTCTGCACTGGTTGTAATTGTTGCAGTTGTTCTTATTTTTGTATTTACCCGTAAACCTGAAACTGATGAGAATGTTCTGGTTTCAAGCAAGTCTAAAACCCGTCAGTATGAGCTTACAGATAAAAAATTCAGCCAACGAGTTTATAAAGGCGACCAGCTTATTATTCCATCTGACAATGATGGTCAGATTATTCTTACAGTTCGTGATACATTATCTTCTTTAGGAATTGATACACCTGCCGGTGTTTTCTATGTCGAGCTTTCAGAAGAATCAGAAATTGATGTTAATGGTGATAATACTTCAGATATGATTGTTTACGTATCTGATATTTCTTCTACAGATGCCAGTCGTGGTGCAGAAATCAGTGTACTTTTGCATCATGGAGTTGCTCTTACTGTGGCAGACAGCGATGTTGATGAAATACCATTTGCTTCTGAACTTGATAATAAACATCCTCAGAAAGTTATTCTTGAAGATAACAGAGCTTATCCATTTACTGTTAATGCAAGCTTCCGTGCATCATGTCTTTTCCGCGATAAAGTTGACCGAGAGAATTCGGTTGAAAGTTACTTCTCTAAAGGTGAAGTATTTACAGCTTCTCCTCACAACGGAATCCGTTTATGGATTTCTAACAGTAACGTTGTAAGTATTACAGTTATTGCAGATTCTAAGTCATTTGACCTTGGTATGGGTACTGCAGGACAGGTTCTTGTAGAAGATATTAAGTGGATTAAAGATACTGACGGTAAATATAAGCTGGTTGTAATTGAACTCGACTAAATTTTATATTGATCAGCATGGTTGTGCCAAAAACCAGACTGATGGTGAAATCTTAATTACATATCTTACTCAGGCAGGATTCGTTCTCACACTTAATGCTAACGAAGCTGATTTTATTATTGTAAATTCCTGTGGATTTATTAATTCTGCAAAAAAGGAATCTATTGATGCTATTTATTCAATCAAGGCTAATTATCCAGATGCCAGAATAATCCTTGCTGGCTGTCTTGCAGAACGCTATTCTCAGATGCTGTACGATTCTATGCCTGAACTTGATGGTATTTTTGGAAACGGCGATCTTTCAAAAATCGTAGCTTTTATGAAGCAGCTGGAACAGGAAAAACGAGTTGTAAAAACTTATGAACAGACTGGCGTTTGTTATGCTTCCCGTTCTGTTTTATATAATTTTAAAGGTTCTGCTTTTGTTAAGATTACAGAAGGCTGTTCTAATCACTGTTCTTTCTGTGCAATTCCTCTTATTCGTGGAGAAGTTCGCAGCCGTTCAATTAAAGATGTAATTGAAGAAATAGAAGAACTGCTTGTTCAGGGTGTTTACGAAATAAATCTTATTGGGCAGGATCTTGCTGTTTTTGAAGAAGGGCTTGCAAATCTTTTAAGAGAAATTTCTAAGCTGGAAGGGGACTTTATTGTTCGTCCACTTTACATTCATCCTGACCATTTTACTCTTGATATTGCAGAAGTAATCAGCAGCGATAAACGTTTTGTTCCATATTTTGATATTCCTTTCCAAAGTGGTGATGATGGAATTATTAAAGCTATGAATCGTACTGGTTCCTTTGAACAGTATGTTAAGCTTATTTCAGATATTAGAAAAATTTTGCCAGACTTTGTTCTTAGAACAACATTCCTTACCGGCTTTCCAGGCGAATCAGAAAAAGCAGCTGAAAACACCCGCACTTTCCTTAGAACAATTGAACCTGTATGGTCAGGCTGTTTCCCATATAGCAGGGAAGAGGATACTCCAGCTTACAATATGAAGCCTAGAGTTCCTGCTAAAACTGCTCAAAAACGGGCAGCAATACTTGAAGAAATTCAGTCTGAAATTACTGAAAAACAACTTAAAAAATACATCGGACAGGAAGTTAAGGTTCTTGTTGAAGAGGTAATTCCCGCAGATCCAGAAACTGTAGAAGATACATCTGAAGGACTTGCAATTGGTCGTGCCTGGTTCCAGGCGCCAGAAGTAGATGGTTGTGTTGTAATAAGATTTGATTCTGATAGTAAGAGTCAGACAGATAGTGTAAAATGTGGAAATATAATAAAAGTTAAAATCTTAAATGTAACAGGTGTTGATCTTGATGCCCGTTATGTGTCATTGGAGAAGAAGTTTACAGCTGAATCAAAAGTTCAGTTTATTAATCAGTAAGCAGAAAAGAAAATGAAGAAATTAGCTTTATTAGTTCCATTTTTAAATACAGACTATTGTATGGAAATTGTAACAGGGGTTGCAGAATATTTTAAGGATAAACCTGTAAAACTTGTAATTGCAAAAACCGAATTACCAAAAAACAATACTGGTTTGTATGATTATCAAAACTGGAATCTTACAGAGCTAATTCGCTCAGAAGAATTTGATGCTTATATTGTAGGTTCTGCTTTATATTGCAACAACATGCCAAAAGAAGCTTTGGAAGCCTTTCTTCTTACATTAAATAACAGGCCAATTATTTCTATTGGTGCAAAACTCGATGTTCCAAATGTATACAATGTTACTACAGATTGTGCAGAAGCCTACGAAAAAATCATTACTCACTTAAAAGATAAACACGGCTGTAAAAAAATAGCTTTTATGTCTGCTAATGCAGCACATTCGGAAGAGGCCATAGACCGCTACAATGGTTTCAAAAAAGCTCTGGCAAAAAATAATCTTGAATTTTATAAAAATCTGGTTTTTGAAGGAAACTTTACAGACTTTAGTGCAAAGGAAAGCCTTTCTAAAGTAATAAAATCAAAAATTGATATAAATTTTGATGCCATTGTTGCTGCAAACGATATGATGGCTTTAGGTTCTATTGAATATCTGCATTCTATAGGTGTAAATGTTCCAAAGGATGTAAAGGTTATTGGTTTTGATAATTCAGATGTTGCCTTTCTTTCGCGGCCAAAGCTTTCTACTATTAATCAAGATATAATTTCTCTTGGTCATAAGGTTGGTAGTGTGGCAATGAGTATTCTTGAAGGTAGAAAAACTAACAGAAAGAATACTGTTTTAATGGATATTATTTACAGACAATCCTGTGGTTGTATTAACTGCAAAACTATGAAAAATGTGTTCATTGATGGTGATGAAGTTCGTCATGATGAACCTCAGAATAAAATTAATAATCTTTCAAACTATATGAGTGATCTTGAAGAAAAAAACAATATTATCACTCTTATGGATATGGTAAAGTCTTCAAATACAATCCGTCAATTTTTCTACAATTTTGAATTTATTGTTCCACAGGCCAACTTTGATGAAATGGCTGTTAATCTTTATGATGATCCTGTAAGCGTAGAAAAGGATAATGTTATTCTTTTGCCAAAGGAAATGGGTTTAACCATGTATGCAGATTCTGAACATAAAAATAAAGTGTTTAAACCTGGTACTCGTTTTAATCCTAAAAAGTCAATTTTTTCAACAGAAGAATATGCTGACAGACCTGGTATCTATATGATTTATCCGGTTTTCTCTGCGGAAACAAATTATGGTTATGTTGTAGCAAAAACCCGTGATACCAAGTTCCATACTTATAATGTTTACTTAAAGATTATTGTTACTGCCATTGCTCAAGCCTGTGAATACACCAGAACAATTACTTTGAATGAACATCTTCTTACATTGAATTCGGCTCTTCAGTTAAACAACGATTCTCTTATTATCCGTAGTAGAACAGACGAATTAACAGGAATTTTAAATCGTCACGGATTTTTGGAAGAAGGTCAGCGAGCTTTGGATATTCTTCAGGAAAGTGGTAAACCTGGAATTGTATTCTTTGCCGATATGGACAATCTTAAGCATATCAATGATACTTATGGTCATGAAATGGGCGATAAGGCAATTAAACTGCAGGCAAAAGCTTTGAAAAAAGCTTTCCGTTCTACAGATGTTGTTGGCCGATTAAGTGGCGATGAATTTGGTATTATTGCGGTTGGAGTTGGCATTGAATATCTGGAATTAATCCGCTCTAAAGTTGATCAGATTAATAAACAGATAGCTAAAGAAGAAAATCTTGATTTTGATCTTTCAATCAGTATTGGTGGTGTAGACCTGGAAGGTTCTTCTGTATTAAGCATTCTGCTTGGTCTTGCAGATAAAGAACTTTATATTCAAAAGCGTACAAAAAAAGGTCTACAACCTTTGGATGGGTAACAGACTGTGGAACAGCTTAATAATTTTGATGAATATCTTTCTGTATTAAATGAAGAACAGTATAAAGCTGTTGTTCACGAAGGTTCTCCTCTTCTTATTCTGGCCGGAGCCGGTTCTGGTAAAACCCGTGTAATTACTACAAAAATTGCTTACCTTATTAATCAAAAGCATGTAGATCCTTATTCTATTCTTTCGGTAACCTTTACTAAAAAAGCTGCCAACGAAATGAAAGAACGAGCGGTAACAATTGAACCGGAAGCACAATATTCACAAATCAGAACTTTCCACTCTTTTGGCAGCTGGTTTTTACGCCGTTACCACGAGGCTGCAGGGCTGGAAGATGGTTTTACAGTTTATGATGATGACGATATGGTTACTTTGGTAAAAGATGCCATTCCTTCTCTTGATAAAAAAGACGCAAAGCTTGTTGCTCATCAAATTTCTTTGGCAAAAGATTATTTTCTTACCCCAGAAGATGATTTAAGCATGATTGGCAGTGAGTTTGATTTGAATCAACTGTACAGCTTGTATCAGCAGAAGCTGCGGGCTACTGGTAATGCCGATTTTGGCGATTTGATTATGCTGCCGGCACAGATTATGCAGATGAATTCTGATATTGCAGATTATATTCATAACCGTTTTAAGGTAATTATGGTTGATGAGTATCAGGACTCAAACATTGCTCAGTATAAACTGCTGCAGACATTAAGTGGAGTAAAGCAGGGGTGCCAGAATTATGTTTGTGTAGTTGGTGATGATGACCAGTCAATCTATAAATTCCGTGGTGCCGAAGTTCAGAATATCTTAACCTTCCCAGATAAGTTTCCTGGTACAGAAATAATCCGTCTGGAAAAAAATTATCGTTCTACAGGAAAAATTCTGGAAGCTGCCAGCGTTGTTGTTGGTAAAAACAGAAATAGACTTGGAAAAACTCTTGTTGCTCAACGAGGCGAAGGTAAAAATCCGGTTCTGGCATTTTTACCCTCTGATGATGCTGAAGCAAAATTCTGCTGCGATTTAATTAATCAATCAATTGCAGCTGGAAATAAATATTCAGATTTTGCAATTCTTTATAGAACTAATGCCCAGTCCCGAATTTTTGAACAGCAGTTTAAGCGACAGAAAATTCCATACGAAGTTGTAGGTGGAATGAAATTCTACGAAAGGGAAGAAATAAAAGATGTAATCAGTTATCTTTCCCTTTATGTAAATCCTAAGGACCCAATTGCTTTCCGTCGTATAATAAACAAACCAACCAGAGGTATAGGACCAAAAACTCAGAATGAAATTCTTGCATCGGCTACAGAACTTCAGACTGTAGATGGCAATACTGCAGGTGTTTATAAAAATCTTCTTGAGACTACAAAAGAATGTAGTGAACATTTTTCAAAAAAAGCAAAAGAAGGAGCGCAGAATTTCCTTAAGATTTTTGAGTGGGCAGGTTCTGTGTTTGACGAAGAAAAAAATCTTTCTGAATTTATCAATCGTATGATTATGGATTCCGGGCTTGATGAATATCACAGAACAAATTCTGATGACCAGATTCAGGCAGCATCCCGTTTGGAAAATATGACAGAGCTTGCAAACAGCGGTGTAGATTTTCCTTGTACAAGAGAAGGACTTATTGAATTTCTGGATTCTGTAAGTTTAGATCAGACTTTAGATACGGAAACTCCAGAGGATACGACTGACTTTGTAACATTGATTACACTTCATAATACAAAAGGTCTGGAATTCAATAATGTTATTATTACAGGTCTGGAAGATAAAATTTTCCCACGACCAGAAAAATCTGGTGATGAACTGGAAGAAGAAAGACGCCTTTTTTATGTAGGTATAACTCGTGCCAGAAACGAACTTTTCATTACATCTGCAGCCATGCGCCGTATGTATGGCCGTCTGGAAATGATGAATCCATCTCCATTTATTAGGGAAGCAAAATCTGCTTTTAAGATTATAGGGGCTACTCCACCTTCCATGCGCAGCTTTTCTGCAGGTTACAGCAACGGCTACGATGCACAGGAAAATGAATTGCTGGAAAAATACAAAAAAGGAACAAAACTTTATCATGATGATTATGGTTATGGTCAGGTTATAGACTGCCACATGAGTGATGGAGAATGTATCTGTCTGGTAAAATTTGAATCAGGCCAGTCCAAAAAGTTTCTGCCACAGTATCAGGGTAAATCTTTAATGATTGTTAAGGATTAAAAACATATAACAAAATTTTGTATGCAGAACCATAAAATCCATGTTAAAATTATAACATAATTAAAAGTGTAATAATATGAGGATTTTATTTAATGGCTGAAAATCAACATAGAGTTGCTTTACTTTTTGATTATATGACATCGGAGTATTCTAACTTACTCCTAGATGGTATTAAAACTGCCTGCGAATTATACAATATCCAGTTATACATTATGCCAGTGGGCGAAATGCATAACATGCAGATTCCCTTCGATTATCAAAATCTTTCAGTTACTGGTCTTTTAACAGAATCTAATATTGATGGTATTCTTTTTGCTTCTGGAACTCAGATGCATTATTTAACAAAAGCTGAATTTAGTTCTTTTGTTAAATCCTATAGACCAATTCCGTGTTTAAGTATTTCAGTAGAAGTTCCTGGTGTTCCATCTATAATTGTAGATTCTACAAATGCTTACAAAAATCTTATAAAAGATTTAGTTAAAAACCAAAAGTGTAAACGGTTTGGTGTAATGAGCGTTCACAGTAATTCTTCTGAAGTTAAAACAAGAAATCGTATCATAAAAGAAACTCTGGAAGAAAACGGAATTGATTATAAGACTGTGCAAATATGGAAGGGCAGGTTTGATTATAGTTCTGCAAAACTGGAGCTGGAACATTATTATTCTGTACATAAAAGCTTTCCCTTTGATGCTGTAATCTGTTTGAATGATGAAATGGCTTTTGCTGTAACAGATTTTTGCCGTGAGCATAATATTTCTGTACCAGATGAAGTTTGTGTTACAGGATTTGATGATATTGACCGGGACCGTTATGCAGTACCATCTTTATCAACAATCAATCAGCAGGTTTTTAAACTTGGTTTTGAATCCCTTTTAACATTAAAGGCACAAATTGAGGGTCATAATGTTCCAAAGCTGCAGGTTATGGATTCTAAAGCAATTTTAAGAAAGTCTACTGCAAGATATGTTTCAAAAAATCTGGACTCTCGTTATATATCGGTAGATGCTGATTGTGGTACTGCAAATGACAAGGCGGCTACTGAATGGTACAGAATGAAAAACCAGATTTATCAGATAAACCGCTTTTATTCTGAAATGCAATATGATACTTCACAGGAACAGCTTAGACGACGCATTATTGATGATGTCCGGGCTTTTGCAGTTACAGCTTTTGCCATAGTTTTATTTAATCATCCAATTGAAATGGCCGCACCTTTTGACTTTTTTACAATGCCAAAAAAAGCAGAATTATTTGCAGCTTTTGATTATACGACAGGTTATGATTCAAACAATGTAGACGAAAAATTAAAATTCAATCCTTCTAAACAGATATTGCCACCAGGAGTTATTCAGGTTGATAACAGAGGTGTATATGTAATTTCCATGTTCCATAATACCTTACAATACGGCTATATAATGCTGCGTACTGGAACTTATGATATTTCTATCTATGATTTGCTTTCGAATATTATTTCTACAATTGTGGCTGCAGTACATTCCTTTGCGCTTGTAAACAATGAACATACTAAATTTCAGCAGAAATATGATAAGCTGGATATTATTGCCAGTACAGATGAGCTTACAGGTCTTGCAAATAGACGAGGTTTGTATGCAAAAGGGCAGACCACACTTAAATTTGCCAAAACAATGAATCAAAAAGGGTTGATTGTTTTTTCCGATATGGATGGCTTAAAAAAGATAAACGACTCCTTTGGTCACGAAGCTGGAGATAAAGCTATTCTTGCTGAATCAAAAATTCTAAAAGGTAATTTCCGTTCAAATGATATTGTTGCCAGAATAGGCGGTGATGAATTTGTAATGATTTGTCCAGGATTAACAGTAGAAGCCTTTGAAAGAATCCGTCAGCAGATTAATAAGGATTGCGAAACCTGGTCAGAAACCAGCAAAGAACCATTTAAGCTTTCTGTAAGTATGGGGTATGTTGAATATCCAAGTGATAAGGTTGGATATCAGATTACACCGCTGCTTTCCGAAGCCGACTCAATGCTGTATTTGGAAAAGCGGCGTAAAAAAGGATTAATTCCAGTCTCTTAAAATGTAAGTCTGTTTAGGACGCAATGTAATGTCTACACGACGGTTCTGCGCTCTTCCTTCCTCTGTGGCATTTGACGCTACAGGCATTGTTCCACCGTATGCTTTGTAACTGAAAAGCGACTCTTCAATTCCTTCTTCAATCAACGCATTCATTACAGCTCTGGCTCTATCTACAGAAAGATTAAGCTGGCCCTGTGGTTTTCCGACATCTGCTGTATGACCTTCTACCAGAACTGTATAACCTTCCAGTGTAAGGAATTCTTTAATCTTGTTTCCCACAAACTGAACAAGTTTTTTATCATCTGGAAGCAATTCATCAGAGTCTGGATAGAAATTAAGTTTAATAGAGAAGAGAATACCATCTCCAGAAGGAACAATATTTAATCCAGGAACTTTATTTTCATAGAAGTATTGTTTTACTTCTTCGTAAATTACATAGTAAGTTTCGTCTTTTTCTGGTGCAGCTACATCGTAAATAAGATTTTCTTTATCCAGAAGAATTGTGATTTTGCCTTTGCGTAATAAATCTACATTTTCTGGTACTGATAAAATTTTAAGGGCATCCTTATGTTTAATGACTGGGTCTGTGCGGTTGCGGCCATAAACCTGTGTAACTTTAATGTAAAGAGGGTCTGCTCCAACTCTATCTTCATAATCTTCAATATTATCAGAGTAGTGGAAGCCTAACATTCCGTTCTGTTTGATAATTGCTGGATCTACATTGTTTCGTTCAAATACCAGATTCATATCTTCATCCCAAATCTGTGGGAAAAAACATGGATAAATCTGGCTGTCTACATATTCACCGTGAATAGGAACTGCACCACGAGCATCAATTACAATACCTGAATATGGGCGGGATGGTGTGTCTTCTATTGGTTTTTCTGGTGCAGCTGCATGTTTATGGCGTACCAAATCTTTATTCAAAGCATTAATATTAAGGGTGTTAGTTGTATTTATGTATTTTGCATCAGTTGTAAAAACATCCGGAGTCTTATGTCCGTTCATAATAAAGCTGTAAACCTGGTCCAGTGTAATTTTGTCTGCAATAACCATATCAGAAAGGGTAGAGTTAGAATCGGCAAAAAGAGAAAGTAATGGAGGCTGAATCAACTGAAGCATTTTTGATTTAATGCGGGCAGAGGCTGTTTTTTTACCAGAAGGCATTATAATGTTAGCCTTATCTGCATCAAGTGTTAAATCTGATGTAAATTGTCTGGTAATCCAGTTTACGCGGCTTCTGGATTCAATTGTTGTTTTGTCGTTTGCAAATAAAACCACAGCAGAAGATAAAGCTAAGGCTGCAATTGTAAATAACAGTTTTTTCATTTTAATTATCCCTTTCTGCTTTCACTATCGGCTTATTTTGAGGGAATATAAAGAATTTTTCCAATTCTAAGAATATCACTTTCCTTTATGTCATTAATGTCGCAAATAGCTTTGACTGTTACACCGTACCGTCTTGAAATTGACCATAAAGAATCCCCTGAAACAACTTTATATTGGAATGGGAACTCTATTGGAGTCAGTTTTTTAAGTGCTGCTTTTGCAGTTTCGGCCATTCCTGAAGGAACTCGTATAGAAGATTCTTTTGCAGGATGTGTCATTCCTCTTGTAAAAGAAGGATTTAATGATTTTAAGGTTACAGAATCTATTCTCATTTCTGTGGCTAACTGGGAAATAGAATAGGATTTTTTTACAGTTACATAATCAAATATTCCGTTTGCTTCGTTATATAACTGTTCAAATTCTTCCTTGTGGTGGGGAAGATCTATCTGATAATACTCACTATTTTCTGCTAAATCTGCAATTGCAAGTAGTTTTGGAACATAATGGCATGTCTGGGTAGAAAGAAATTTGTGTTCTACAAGGTACCAGTAATCGCGACTGCCGGCTTTTTGAATTGCTTTGGCCATGGCGCCGGCACCGCAGTTGTAGGCGCCGATTGCAAGAAACCAGTCTCCAAAGTAATTATAGTTATCCATTAGTTTGGAAAGAGCTGCATCTGTACTTTTCCATGGATCCAGCCGTTCGTCAACAAAGTCGTTCAGAGTTAAAAATGGGCGGACGCTGTTTTCCATAAACTGCCACATTCCTAAAGCTCCGGATTTGGATTTAGCTGTAGTTTTATAATTAGATTCTACAACAGGTAAGTATTCAAGATATGCAGGCATTTCCCGTTCCTGCAATGCTTTACGAACATAAAGTCTGTATTCCATAGCGGCTTCCAGGTCATTGCGCAAAAGATTTTGCCAGCGAGGTGATAAATATTGCTGACGGAATTTTTCTACTTCTTTTCGGTCTGAATCTGGAATTGCAATAAGATGGATTTTTTCTGTTACAGCGGGAGTTGTAGCTTCAATTTCTAATAATGCTTCTTCTGCCGGGGCCGGTAATGCTTCACTTACAATTTCAGGCAGCACTGGAGGTGTAATATCTTCAGAAACAGGTTCTTCTGTAATGTCCTGTGCAAAGAGAAGAAGGGGGAGTGTAGAAATTAAAAGAAGGGTAAGGACTTTTTTAAAGCTTGTTACCAATGTAAATACCTGCCCATTCCCAGTTACCGTTAATATCTGGATCTAGAGGATAGTTGATTTTTCTGAAATACAGGTACCATACAGATACGTAAGCCTTCCAACCCCAGGTTTTTAAATATGCTTCGTTTGAGTTGGAGGTTTCATCAAGACGGTCTGCAAAGCTGATTCGGCGTCCAGCAGCATAACTTCTCATAGAGAATTCTTCCTGAGAGTTTACAGCGTTTTCATCCTGACGCCATGACATAGAGAAGAAATTGATTTTTGCTTTGTATTTATCAAGTGTACGCCAGTCGTAATTTCTGATAGCTTTTTTTACTGCAGCTTCCAGTTCAGGTAAAGTTTCAAAGGTCCAGTCCTTAGAAGAGTTGTTAAAGTCTACAAGGTGACGGGCATTTCTATAGGCATCTGGTTCACCAGGAATCTGAATTGTAGAGGCATCTGGCTGCTGAAGGAATAATGTGTAAGTTTTAAGTGCCTGATCCCACTGGTTGTCGTTTTCGTACTCCAATGCAAGACGCATGTAAAGTTCTGTAATATTAGTGTTCTGAGGAAAACGATTTATAAGCTGATTAATGTAGTTAATTCTGTGTACTGGTGTTTTACTAATCTGAATAAGGTTCTGTAAGCATAAATAGTGAATTGACTGCCCCTTAACAAGCAGGTCATCACATTCCTTAAGAATACGGTCAAAATAATATTCAGCCATTGGTTCTGCACCTGTAGAAAGATAGGCATAGGCTGTCATTAAAAGCCAGTAGGAATTGTAAATGTCATCTGGATTTTCTTCTACATAACTGGTAAGAAACAGAATGATTTCCTGATAATCCTTTGCTGCCAGCAGATTGTTAGACATCTGATTGATGATTGTATAGCGCTGCTGGGGATTCAGTTTTTGAGTTTCAAGAATTTCCCTTAATTCTTCCTGATTAGATGATATTTCTGGGTTTGTAGTTTTTTTTGAACAGCTGCAGAATAATAAAGGAAGAGTACATAAAATTAAAAGGAATTTCTTACTTAGTTTCATAACTTTGAATTTAACATAGGGAAATATTATTGTAAAGATTGAAGATTAAGAGTATTATTAAAAAAATATACCATATAATTAAGGGGTTACTGTATGAAAAATCATGGTATTAAGTTACTGAATATTCTTCTCTCAATAACACTGATCTTTTTTGTTATAGCATTGGTAATTCTCTTAAATGAACCTTCTGTTCAGCCAACTTCTGTTCTTTATATGGTATGTCTTTATGCACAGTTGATTGTAGGTGCTTTTGCAATTTACTGGAGTCTTTCAAAAACAAAAAAAGCCTATCATTTATTTTGTGGTATGCTGTTTTTTTCTATGTCTGTCCTTACTTTGCTTATCCGCTGGTGCCTTCCATATAATTTAAATGTATGGTGGCCTGTATTTGGTATACTTTCTGGAGTTGAACTTATTATTACAGGTGCCTATAAATATAGAAAACTGAAGTTTGGTTATTTATTTCCAGCATGCTGTCTAATTATTGTTGATTTGTGGTATATGCTATTTACATTCCAGATTATAAAAGTTCCATTTACAAAAGTAACAAAGGTTACAGTTCCATCATTTTTTGGAGTTGTTGCGATGTTTTTTATTCTTATGTTTGTATTACAGCAGAGACATAAGAATCTTGTTATTAAGGATGATGAACAGGGAACCTTCTCCGATGAAGAAATTCAGCTGGAAGAAGATTAATCCGATTATAATCATGGGAAAAAACTTTGGGCTTTAATAAATGTGTTGCACAGAAAATTATCCTCTTTACTGCCTCGATTCTGGTATTAAGCGAGCCTGTATTTGCTAAAAAGAAAAAGCCGGCAACTGCAGAACCTGGTACTGAACCAAGAATTGTAGCTTCAGATGTGGAGCTTGTTTCAGAGGATAAAACTGCTGCCCAGTTAAAACTCCCTTCTGCAAAAAGAACTTTTTTCAATAAGATTCCTCAGGAAATAATTGACGGGGTAGAAAAGGGCTCTCCGGCTTCTTTGCGTGATGCAATGGCTCAGATTCGTAAAAGTGAATCTGAATATGTTGAAAACGAAAAAATCCTTATTGCTGTTGCTACAGAAATAATGAAAACAGTATGGCCTTCGGAAAAACAAACCTGGGATACATTTGCAGTAGACAGCAATAATCTTTATATGGGAGCAATTGAATCTGAACAGAATGGAATTTTTGATACCAGTACAGGTAACTCAGATTTTCTTCTTACAATTATTCCTGCATTTGTAATTTTCCGTCCTACTTACAATGCTTCTCAGTATGAAGTCTGTTTAAATGCTGTAAAGCAGGCGTTGACTTATGCTCCAGATTCTGTTCTGGCAAATTATATGATGGGACTTCTGCTGGAAAAAAATAACGAGTATGCAGAAGCAAAAATTTATCTTCAGAAAGCTTATAACGGCGGAGAGCCTGCTCAGGAATTATCACTTGCCTGTGTAAGAGTTTTTCAGAAAACTGGAGATGTAGCTTCTGCTGCCTTTATTATGCAGAATCTTCCTTCCGACACTCCTAATCTGGAAATCTTAAAACAGAATGCCTATGTAGCCTTTGCTTCAAAAGATTACATTAAGGCAGAACAGTATGTTGCCAGAGTTTTACAGCAGACTCCAAATGATCTGGAATTTGTTCTATTCCGTGCAAAGATTCTTATAGAAAAGAAAGATTACATTCATGCAGTTTCTCTTTTGGATATGTATGCCCGTCAGAATGATACAAATTATGATTATCTGCTGCTTCGTGCCCGTGTACAGTTGGACTGGAGTAAAAATACAGCTGCTGCTACAGAAACAATTGAAAAGGCTTTACAGCTTTATCCAGACAGAATAGAAGCCCTTATGTTTGCAGCCCGCATTTCTTCTGCTACAGACAGTCTTGTTGCCGGTAAATATGCTGATGAACTTTCGGCTAAGGTTCTTGAAAAGGAGCCTGATAATGCAGATGCCTTACTGTATGCCATGAACGGTCTTGCCCAGAGACAGAATTGGCAGGAAGCTTATGCAATCAGCAGTAAATTAATCCAGCGTAATGATGTGTCTACGGAAGTAGTGGAAAGTCATGTAAAAATCTGCGTAAAACTTGGAAAACGTTCAGAAGCTTATGAACTTGCAAAAAAAATGCATGATGCTGCTCCAGAAGATGAAGGGCTTTTGAAGGCTTACATTCTTGCTTACTCAGAATATGGAAACAGAGATACTGTTATTAAATATATTGATTCTCTTATGAATGGTGCTTCTGCAAAAATGAAAAGTTACCTCTATTATAGAAGAAGTTATCTTCAGTATTCAGAAGACAGTTCTCTTGCAGATTTGCGTTCCTCTTTGATTTCAAATCCTCGTAATGCGGATTCTCTTTTCCGTCTTTATGAAATTTACTATGGCAAGAAAGATTACCGTAAGGCTCAGTATTATTTGCGCCAGGTTGTAGCCATAAATCCTAATGATACTTCAGTTAAAAAACTAAACGAAGCTCTTACTAAACTTATTCAATAATAAAAAATCATAATTGATTAATCATCCAATCAGTGGTAAAATTGTAGAACTAGTTTTATAACTAGGAATTCAAAAATGGATGGTATAAATATGTCTTTTATTCCTTTATTACAGGCTGCACCAAGCGCTTCATCTTCAGGCGCATTGTTTTCGGGTGTTGTTCCTTTCATTCTTATCATTGTAATTTTCTATTTCTTCTTGATTCGTCCTCAGAACAAAAAGCAGAAAGAAACAGAGAAAATGCTCAAGGCTTTGAAGAAAGGTGATAAAGTTATAACAATCGGTGGTATTCACGGTGTTGTATCTTCTGTAAAAGAAAACACTATCATCGTAAAAGTTGATGATAACTGCAAAATCGAATTTAATCGTACTGCAATTTCTACAGTAGAAATGTCAGACGAAGAAAAAGCTAAATTAGCTGAAGCTGAAGCCGCAAAAAAAGCAGAAAAAGAAGCTGCAAAAGCTGCTAAAGCTGAAAAAAAAGCTAAAAAAGCAGAAAAATCTTCAGACGAAGAATAAACATAATTAAAAATAAATTGAGGTTTACAAAAAGATGAACAAACGAACACGTTTATTAATTCTTCTTGTTGTAATTGCAGTTTGTTTCGTATTCCTCTGGCCATCAATCAGTTGGTACGGAAGAACACCAAAAGAAACACAGCAGTTAGCTTTAGGTTCAACAGAGAACATTAAGAGCTACGCAGAATTGCAGGCAGCAGAAGATGTACGGGCAATCAAAAAATTGTCTAAAGCTTTAGTTCTTCCAGAAGAATATGGCTGGGTAGAAAAAAAGGCTGCTAAACAATACAAGAAATTGGGAAAGAAAGTTCCTTCTCCAATGACAATTACAGATATTCTTTCTATTTATGATAGTGAAAAAGAATTTCTTGATGATTTACAGGAAAAATATCGTTCAGAAATCTTAAAGGCAAAAAGATACTATGATAACTCAGTTAAGCTTGGTCTTGATCTTTCTGGTGGTATGAACGTTATTGTAAAGGCTGACCTTGATGCAGCTGTTGCTTCTATGGGAGAAGAAATCTCTTCTGACAACATCAGTGCATATAAGAAAGAAGCAATGGCAAACGCTATTGAAAATCTTACAAGCCGTATAGACCGCTTTGGTCTTACATCTCCTACTGTTCGTCAGCAGGGTGAGGATAGAATCTACATTGAAATTCCAGGTGCTGCACAGGCAGAAACAATCAATACTCTTATTATGGGTAAAGGTATCTTGAACTTCCGTCTCGTAGACATGGAAGCTACAGCTGCATTCAAAGCATATTATGAACAGCATCCAGCAACAACATTTAATGCTGTTGGTGATTTAATGGATAAAACAATTATTCCTGAAGACTGCGATGTATTCGGTATTTATACAAAAGATGCTTATGGTGTTGATGAACGCTATGACTGGGTTGTTGTAAAGAAGGAAATCGCTCTTGATGGTAGTCATGTAAAATCAGCAATGGTTAATAGAGATTCTATTACAGGACAGATTGAAGTTGACTTCAAACTTGACCTTGAAGGTGCTCAGATTTTCGCTGACTTTACTTCTGCTCATGTAGGTGAAAACCTTGCAATCGTAAGCGACAATAAAGTTAAATCAAATGCTACAATCCGTGATGCAATCACTGGTGGTTCAGTGTCTCTTTCTGGTGGATTCAGCCAGCAGGAAGCTGAAAATATTCAGAAAGTATTGCAGACAGCTTGGTTGAATGTTCCACTTGAAGTTGAAAGTCAGCAGGTAATCGGTGCTTCACTTGGAGCTGAAGCTATCAAACAGGGTATCCTTGCTATTGCTCTTGGTCTTGGTTTGATTCTTATCTTCATGCTTTTGTTCTATCATGCATCTGGTATCAACGCTGTTGTTGCTCAGGTTTTGAACTTGTACATTATGTTCGCTGTTCTTTCAGCTTTCAATTATACACTTACACTTTCATCAATTGCCGGTATGATTCTTACAATCGGTATGGCCGTTGATGCTAACGTATTGATTTTTGAACGCATTAAGGAAGAATTGAGACTGGGTAAGAGCCGTACAGTTGCCATTTCAATGGGTTTTGATAACGCATTCTGGGCAATTATGGACTCTAACATCACAACATTCATTGCTGCTTTGTTCCTTGCTGGTCTTGGAACTGGTTCAATTCAGGGATTTGCCGTTTCACTTGCAATCGGTGTATGTTCTTCTGTATTCACAGCATTGTTCGTTTCTCGCTTAATCTTTGACTTCGATACAGATGTATTGAAAGCTAAGAAGGTAAGTATTGGTTGGGGGATTAAACAATAATGAAAACTATTAAATTTAATAAAGGATTTATTCCTGCAGCCATTATTTCTGGCATTATTATTTTAGCTGGTGTTGTTGGTCTCTTTGTAAAAGGAATCAACTTTGGTTTGGACTTCCGCCCAGGTATGATTGAAGAAGTTCGTGTTGCTGAACCAGTTGCTGAAATTGGATATAACGGACCTGCAAAAGTTTCTATGGACTTGTCTGCTGGTCAGATGGATATTGTAATTTCTGGTGTTGGTGCTACAAACGAAACTCGTTCTTTCAACTTCAATGTTGTAAAAACTGTATCTGAACTTGCTGCAGAAGTTAATAAAATTGACGGTGTTGTAATGAATGTTCGTAACGGTTCATACGATACAACAAAATTGTTCTTAAATTCAGCTGTAACAAATCAGCTTTCAGATTCAATTATCTATATCTACCCAGCTGGTAGTTCAAAAGTAACTACAGACGATGTTCGTGCTGCTTTTGGTTCTGACAGTGTAGATATTAAACAGTTAGGTGCTGGTGCTGATGCTTCTTATCAGATTCGTAAATCTGTAAAAGAAGGTGATGTTCAGGCTGATGTTCTTGCTGGAATCAACGAAAAGCTTTACTCGAAATTTGGTAAAGAAAATGTAGCTGTAGTAAAAACAGACTTCATTGGTGCAGGTATGTCAAAATCAATTGCTATCCGCTCAATCATCATGCTTTTGCTTACAGTAGTTTTAATCTGGGTTTATGCTGCAATTCGTTTCCACTGGGACTTCGCTCTTGGTTCAGTAATTGCTTTGATTCACGATACTTGTATTATCATGGCATTCATTATCTGGACTCAGATGGAATTCTCTACAACAGTTCTTGCTGCAGTTCTTACAATCATTGGTTACTCAATCAACGCTACTGTCGTAATTCTTGACCGTATCCGTTATAACCTTAAGATGATGCCAGAAGCAAAGAACTTCAACGAAATCTTAAATAAATCTTTAGGTGACACATTACTTCGTTCTATTCTTACAACTGTAACAACATTGTTCGCAGTAGTTTCATTGTATGTATTTACAACAGGATCTATTAAGAACTTTGCTCTTGCTATGATTGTTGGTTTGATCAGTGGTATGTATTCTTCTATCTTCATTTCTTCAGGATTTATTGCTATGTTCCGTAAGAACTGGAAGCCAGAATACGGTGTTCATCACTCAGCAAAAACAGCTAAAATCCAAGAAGAATAATAGCTGCTTTTAAACTTATATCAATCGCTCCCATGGAAGAATACTTCTGTTGGGGCGATTTTTTTTTGTTTAAATGATATTCTTAATATATGGAAGTAATTAAATCTTCAGTTTTAGGCTTTTGCTTTGGTGTTAGAAGGGCAGTTGAACTGGCTGAAAAAGCTCTTTCGGAAGCTGATGGAAAACCTGTATACTCATTGGGACCTCTTATTCATAATGAAAGTGCATTAAAATCTCTGGAACAAAAAGGATTGATGATTGCCCGGGAAGATGGAATTGATGATATTGATGATGGTGCAATAGTTGTAATCAGGGCACACGGTGTAGCTCCTTGTATTATAAGCAGATTAGAGCAGAAAAATTGTAAAGTTGTAGATGCAACTTGTCCTCGTGTAAAAGCAAGCCAGAAAATGGTAGAACGCTATTCTTCATTGAATGACTATATTGTTCTTACAGGGGACAGAAATCATGGAGAAGTTATTGGTATAGCCGGATATGCTGGGAAAAACTTCAGTCAGCTGCAGAATTATGAAGAAGCTGAAAAGTTTACAATTGATGATCCGGACTCTAAAAATGTTATTCTTCTTAGCCAGACTACTTACAGTCCACTTGAGTTTGAAAAAATTCAGAATTTATTTAAAACTAAATTCAAGAATCTGGCAGTTATGAACACAATTTGTCCAGCAACTGAGGAACGACAGAATGCGCTTTTGGAATTATGTGCAAAGGTAGATGGCGTAATTGTAATTGGTGGAAAATCTTCTGCCAACACAAAAAGATTGTTTCAGACTGCTGCTGCTAACTGTAAATATGCTGTACATATTCAAGATGCCAGTGAAATACCAGAAGAATTCTTTAAATTACAGAAGGTTGGAATTACAGCTGGTGCCAGTACCCCTGATGAAATTATTTCCTGTGTTGAAATAGAATTCAAAAGTATGATATAATTTATATTATGAGTAGATGTTTTGCAATGTTAAAACCAGGTGTAGTTAACAGACGCCTGGTAGGTGAGGTTATTGAACGCCTCGAAAAGAAAGGTTTGAAAATTATTGGATTGAAAATGGTTCATCCAACACGTGAAATCGCTGAAGCACACTATGCTGAACACAAAGATAAGCCTTTCTTTGGTGAATTGGTAGATTATCTTGTTTCTGGTCCTGTAGTTGCAATGGTATTACAGGCAGATGACTGTGTAGTAATTACAAGAAAATTAGTTGGAAAAACAAAGCCTGCAGAAGCTGAACCAGGAACAATCCGTGGAGATTACTGTGTTCATACTGCACGCAATATTATTCATGCGTCAGACAGTGACGAAAGTGCTGCACGGGAAATTGCACTCTGGTTTAAAGATGAAGAAATCTTTGACTGGAAAGACTGCGAAGACGGCTGGTATTAGTCTGAACTAAACCGCAGATCAAAAGGCTCCATAAAGGGGCCTTATTTTTTTAGAGGAAACTATGGAAAGTAAGAATGTAGGAATTATTGGTGGTGGTGCCTGGGGAACTGGTATGGCTCAGGCTCTTGCTCGTGGAAATCATAAGGTTCAGATTTGGGCTTTGGAAGATGAGGTGGTTGAATCTATTAATAAAGAACACGAGAACAAAAAATTCCTTCCTGGATATAAATTATCAGACTCTATTACTTGTTCAAAGGATATTGTAGAAGTTGCAACTGGAAAGGAATTCCTTATTATTGCTTCTCCATCACTTTATCTTGCCAGCACTCTTGCTAAAATTGTAAATGTGCCTAATATTGCTGATGGTTCAACTGTAATTGCCAGTTTAACAAAAGGATTTGTGCCATCTGCTGAAGGTCCAAAACTTATTCTTGAAACCATGGAATCAGCTCTTCCTGAAATCTATAAAGATTGTACAGTTTATGTAGCTGGTCCTTCTCATGCAGAGGAAGTTGCAATGGGTAAACTTACAGGTCTTGTTGCTGCTTCTTTGAATCCAAAGAATTCTATCCGTGTACGGGAATTAATGCGTGTACCTGGTCTTATGGTATATTCAAGCTTTGATGTTGTTGGCGTTCAGATTTGTGCTGCTGCTAAAAACGTTGTTGCATGTGTTTACGGTGCCCTGGATGCTATTACTGAAACTTCTGAATTGTTTGGAGATAATACAGAATCGCTTTTAATGGCAGCTGGTCTTAATGAAATTCAGACTCTTGGTTTTGCAATGGGAGCTACTCATGCAGAAACCTTTACTTCAATTTCTGGAGTAGGTGACCTTGATGTAACCTGTAAATCAAAATATGGCCGTAACCGTCGTTTTGGTCAGGATATTGTAAAAACTGACATGCTTGCAAAATTTACAAGCATTGATGATCTTATTGCTAATGTTGGAAAAATCGGTTATTTACCAGAAGGTGCAATTGCCTGTAAATATGTTCATGAAATTGGGATAAAAAAAGATCTTAGACTTCCACTTACAGATGCTCTTTATAAAATCCTTAATAAAGAATCAACTGTAGATGAAGCAATTAATGACTTATTAAAATTAAAATAATTGAGGATGCTTAAAATAGAAGAACCGTTAAAAAACAAGCGCTTTAGCGGTTGTTTTAGGTTCAACAAAAGAATAGCTGGGAGCGAGATTAATCGAGCGAAAATCCGAAATATGGGGTTAGAAAATGTTAGAAAAAATTACAGGAACTTTTAGTGAAATTGTAAAAAAACTTAGTGGCAAGTCTACTATTACAGAAAAGAATATTGAGGATTCCGTAGAAGAAATTAAAATGGCTTTACTGGAAGCCGATGTTAATCTTCGTGTCGTTCGCCGCTTTGTAAACTCTACTATTGAAGAAGCTAAAGGTGAAAAGGTTCTTAAATCTGTAAATCCTGGCCAGCAGTTTACAAAAATCATTTATGACAAAATGGTTTCTATGCTGGGTGATACAAAACAGGATCTTCATCTTAAAGGTCCAGACACTCAGTCTGTAATTTTAATGCTTGGTCTTCAGGGTGCCGGTAAAACTACTGCTGCCTACAAGCTTGCTGCAAAGCTTTTAAAAGATGGCCGTAAGCCTTTACTTGCAGCTTGTGACTTAGTGCGTCCTGCCGCCGTTGAACAGCTTTCTCAGCTTGGTGAAAAAATTGGTGTTCCAGTTTATAAAGAAAACTCAAAGGATGCTGTTCAGAATGCAAAAGATGCAATTGCCTTTGCCCGAAAAAATGGTAACGATGTAATTATTATCGATACTGCTGGTCGTCTTCAGATTGATGAAGATATGATGGCAGAACTTGTAAAAATCAAGAAGGTAACAGATCCTGTAGAAGTTCTTTTAGTTGCCGATTCTATGACTGGTCAGAATGCTGTAGAAATTGCCCAGAGCTTTGATGAACAGCTTGGTCTTACAGGTGTTATTTTAACTAAGTTTGACTCAGATGCCCGTGGTGGTGCGGCTCTTTCTCTTAAAACTATTACTGGAAAACCAATCCTCTATATTGGTACTGGTGAAAAAACAGAAGATTTTGAAGTATTCCATCCAGAACGAATTGCAAGCCGCATTCTTGGTATGGGTGATGTTGTTTCTCTTGTTGAAAAAGCTCAGGAAACTGTTGATGAAGAAGCAGCCCTTAAAATGGCTAAAAAACTTCAGAGAAATGAATTTACCTTGCAGGATATGCTTGAACAGTATCAGTCTGTAAAAAAGATGGGAAGTATGCAGTCTATTATGGATATGATTCCTGGTATGAGCGGTATGGATGCTTCTCAGATGGATTTTAGTTCCCTTAAGAAAAATGAAGCTATCATTCAGAGTATGACTTATAAAGAAAGATTGAATCATCTTATTATTGGACCAAGCCGTCGTAAAAGAATTGCTAAAGGTTCAGGTACATCTGTAGCTGATGTAAATAAACTTCTTAAACAGTTTGAAAAAACTAAACTTATGATGAAGAAGGTTAGCCGTAACAAAGGTATGCAGGGCAAAATGATGAATCAGCTTGGAATTGATCCTTCAGCATTAGCCGGTCAGATGGGTGGAATGGGCGGTATGCCAGATATGTCTTCTCTTAAAGGCATGGATATGAAAAAACTTCAGGAATTAGCAAAAAGATTCAGATAAGACTTTTCTATTGGGTTAGGCAATGGAAGGGCGCGAAGCGGTCAAACTAAAAATATTTATATTTTTAGTTTGACTGACCCTAAGGGAACCCTGGAACTGCCGACGGCATGCGTAAGCAGGCCGGAACCCCTTTCTTTTAATTGACTTTAATTACATTGGCACTTCTGCCGTCTGCAGTGTAGGCTTTGTTTGGATTTGTTTCATCCAGAATAGCCGTCATTCCAATTAAATAATTATAATAATAAGTTCCTGTTGTCAAAGGAAGCTTAAGCTCGTAAAAGCCGGGACTAGTTTCGTTTAAAGTATAAATCCATGGATCCCAGTTGGTGAAGGTTCCAGACAGGCGTACTTTTTGTCCAGATTTTCCACGGTAAATAAAATGAACGGAGTCGTCATCTGTGGTTTCTGTAGAAATTCGGATGCTGCCAGGATCTTCTACTTTTGAAAAATAAAGATTTACATTTTCGTCGTATTCTTTGTTTGGATTCAAAGGATCAGCGGCCCATAATCCATCAAATACAAGGCGATATCGCAATTCAGAGATTTTGTGCTGTCTGTTGTAGCAATAGAACATATATTTACGGGAGGTTTTTCCCTCATCATCAGTTGCGTTCATAATCTGGAATGGGTGGATGACCTTGTAATTTTCAAAATCAAAGGCAATTCCTACAAACCGGTTGTGAATGTCCGCTGTAAAGATAATGTAATCATCTGTTACTATTGGCGCACATGGTTTTTCAATGTTGTGTAAAAGTAAATCCAGCTCGAAATTCTGATAGTTCACCTTTTCGGCTGCAGTTACACTGGCAGTGCATAGTCCCAAAAGGACTCCTGCTAAAACGAGAAATCTTTTCTTTTTCATACTCTGTTTATCGGAAATTCAAAAAAAAAGTGAAGAAAAAAATACTTTCCTACCATTGTAATTATTTTCTAAAGTGAGTGTGTTATTTTTCCGTTTATTAAATGAGGGGTTCTTTTTAAAGAATAACTTCTACTTGTAATTTAGAAGTGATGTGGGGTAAAATTAACATATGCCAGGCTTAAGTCAGCTTAAACAATTTAGTAACGATCTTCTTTCTCTTGGTGACGAAATTACAATTCGTGCTAGCCGCGGTGAAAGTCCTGTAAAATATCCAATTCCAAAAGAAGTTCAAGATGTAAATGATTCTGAAGACTTTGTTCTTGGAATGCCAGAAATTGAGGCACCAGAAGAAGTTACAAATATCGAAGAAGATCTTTCTGACCTTGTAGGCCTTGGTACACCATCCTCATCTAATACTGAAACTCAAGCTGAAGCTGCTTCAACATTTGAAGCCCCTGATATGTCATCTTTATTGAACCCTATTGGTGCAGATAATGATTCTATGGGCGATGCTATGCCTGATCTTTCTATGTTCATGGAAACTGAACAGCCAGAGGAAGAAGTTGTTGAAGAAGAACCAGAAGAAGTGTCTGTAGCAGATTTAGGTCTTGATGCCTTGCTTGCAGGAGCTGGTTTTGATGCACCTGAAGAAGAGGAAGAAAAAACAAAAGAAGAACAGACTCCACTTTCAATAAATGATTTTGAAGAAGTTTCTGATTTAGATTCATTTGATATTCCAGAAGCTGCCGCTGCAGAACTAGAGGCAGTTCCTGAGCCAGAAACTGAACCTGTTTCTGATTTTGAAGAAGTACTTCCATTGGATTCTGAAGATTTTTCTAATAATGGAGATGGAGTTTCTGATTTAGATTTTGATACTTCTGTTTTAGATTCAGCTGGTGGCGAAGATATTTTTGCACCTAGTGCAGAAGAAACTGCTGCAGACCCATTTGCTGGAATTGATTCTTCTTTATTTGATGAGCCAACTGCAGAACAAGAACAGACTTCTGAGGATAATTTTGATTTACCAGATTTAGGTGATGCAGATCTTGGCACACTTAATGATTTAGGCAATACAGCTGGTCTAGATGATCTTTCTCCTGTTTCGGAAACCGAAGAAAATGATGATTTTTCTACATCAGTTCCAGATGGCTTATTTGATTCTGCAGATATGGAGCTTCCTGAAGAAAATACTGAAGATGCTCTTGATTCTGAAGCAGAAGCTGCGGTCGAAGCTAAAGATTTTTCTACAGATGGCCTTGATGATTTAGGCAGTCTGGATGATTTAGGAGAGATTGGCGATTTAGATTTTGGTGGAGATACTCCAGCTGAAACAACTGATGATTTTGCTGCTGCAGATAGCTTTGGAGAGCAGTCTGAGTTGTCTGATGCTGTTTCTGCAGACGATGATAATTTTGATTTTAATACAGACGACACAGATTCAGGCGACGGTGCAGACCTTGGCGACGGCGCAGATTCCGGTGAGGAAGGTGCAGACCTTGGTGACGGCGCAGATTTGGGCATGGACGGTGCAGAAGAATCTTATGATTTTGACAATGTTTCCATTGAAGATTTTGATACTTCAGAAATGGAAGGTCTGGACTTTGGTATTCCAGAAACAGATTCTCAGCTTAAAGGCGAAGGTCCTGATTTTGAACTTGGTAACTATGATGACTTTAGTGCAGAAGGTGAATTTGAAATTCCGGGCTTCTCTGATGTAGATACTGCTAAAGACGAGAAAATAACAACTGTACTTGCAAAAGGAAAAACAAAAGAAAAGGGTAAGGGAAAGAAATCTAAAAAAGAAGATATTGATGAAGCTGATTTCTCTGGTGCTCTTGAAGGTGAAGATCTTCCTCCAAATACACTTTCTGATGCTCAGTATAAAGTATTTTTAAAGAATTTTAATGAATATCCATTGAATGTTCGTCTTGCTTTTGAAGATTTTATTGTTCAGGATGAATTTACAGATGATGCTGAATTTGAAATCATAGAGAAGATTTTGAATAAAGCTCCTGCTCGTCAGGTTGCTGGGCTTCTTGAAAAGATGCTGGATATTTCAATTCCAGTTCCTCGTGATTATGAACATCGTACAGCTGAAGAATACGAAGCTTATAAAAAGTCTCTTTCTTATCAGCTTAAAAATAAAATTATTCCAGGTATGCTGGTTGCAGCAGTTTGTGTACTTGTTATCTGGGGACTCTTTACTTTCAGCAAGAACTGTATTTACAAACCATTGCGTGCTAATCACTTCTATAAACAGGGATATATTTTACTTGAACAGGATGAATATCCTCAGTCAGAAATGTATTTTAATAAAGCTGTTGATTACCGCTATAACAAAAAGTGGTTCTTTAAATATGCTCGTGGTTATAGAGAACATAAACAGTATCAGCGGGCTGAAAGAATGTATGAAAATATTCTTATTTGTTTCAAGTTTGATAAAACTGCTGGTCTTGAATATGCCGATATGGAACTTTATGATCTTGCAAATTATGCAAGGGCCGAAGAAGTTGTAAAACGGGATGTACTTGATTACCATGTAAATGATGCTGCCGGTATTCTTAAGTTAGGTGATGTTTATCTTGAATGGGGTACAGAAAAAGATTCTTCTAAGTTGGAACTGGCTCGCGAACAGTATGCTACATTAATTCAGCTTTATGGTTCTACTGATTTGTATGAATCTAGAATGATGCGCTACTTTATCCGTACTGATAATCTTAGACAGGTTATTGGTTTACAGAAGCGTTTTGAACCAAAAGAAAAATCTCTTTCTTCTGAAGACTGGACTGAGTTAAGCGGATATTTACTTGATAAATCTTATGGTCCAATTTCTCCAGCAGAAGAATATCTCCGCTATCAGATTGAAGGTTTACGGGGACTTTTATTAAGAGCTGTAAAAACTGATAAAACAAATCCTATTGCTCTTTATAATCTTGGTAGATATTACGTTCTTACAGACGAAACTACTGCTATTGAACCAACTCTTGCAAGAACAATTGATACTTTCAATGAAGCAAAATCTTTGCGTAAACGGGATATTTATAAATATATTGATTCTTACCGTTTGCTTGGTGAACATTATATTTCTACATCTGATTATCTTAAGGCTCAGGAACAGCTTGCTGAAGGTATTTCTTTATATACAACAGAACGGGACAATGCTGGATTTGAAGGTACTCCAAAAATTGGTAAACTTTATGAGGATCTTGCTAACCTTAAATATTTTGTTTCTGGTGAATATGAGGAAGCTTTGAATAATTACAAATCTTCCATTGAGTTAGATAATGACAATGCATCTATCCGCTATAAGATTGGATTCATTCAGTATAAAAAATCTAACTACGCTGAAGCTCTTGGCTCATTTATGAAAGCCGGCGATGGAAATGTTAAGGATAAAAACTTAATGCAGGCTATGGCTAATACACTTTCTTTGCGTGGTGATGATTATGCGGCTCAGGGATATTATGAGCAGCTTCTTTTGAAACTGGATGATGAAATTGCAGAGAAGGGTATTGTTTTCCCACAGACAAATGCAACAGATTATGATCTTGTAAATACATATCTTAGTGCTTCTAATAACTATGGTGTTACTTTGTATAAACTGGCTAAACGAACAGGAAACAGTAACTTGAATGCGCAGGCTATTGTTCACTTCTCTCAGTCAGTTCGTGCCTGGGACTCATTAACTCGTAACCAGCAGACAATGGTAAGACTTGAAGGCAGTAACCTTGCTGAACAGAATATCAAGTACATTACAAACAGAGTTCCAGAATTTGAACCTGCTATTTATCTTGATATTAAGAAAACAATAACTGATAAAGAAAAGTTCTAACAGTTTTTATAAAGAAGGTTTAAAATAGATGGCTAAAATTTCGCCATCTATTTTAAGTCTCGAGTTTTTTTACAAAAACTCTATTTATTTACGTGTTCGCTTGCGCGAACGTTTTGTAAATCCTCGGATTCTGAAGAATCCTCCGGTTTACAAAATTAGAGAAGGTTTAAAATGAATAGTGCAGATGGCACTATTCATTTTAAGTCTCGAGTTTTTTTACAAAAACTCTATTTATTTACGTGTTCGCTTGCGCGAACGTTTTGTAAATCCTCGGATTCTGAAGAATCCTCCGGTTTACAAAATTAGAGAAGGTTTTATGCAGCAGAATGTAAGAGAAGGAATTAT
>JAEDFM010000017.1 GCA_016292805.1 Treponema sp.
CTGGTACCTGACGAATCTGCTGAAGAGTAACGGAATCAAAACCAGTACCATACCAGCGTAAAGTCATTTCCATAAATAATTTCCTCCTGGAATATTTTATATTCTTTTTTCTTGTATACTAGTATACCACTATGAATATAGTTTTACAATCTTTTATTCTTAGATTTTGAAATTTTAATATAAAAGATAATAAGATAAAGTTTTATCTTTTGTAACCACAGGTGCTTTAACTTTTACTGTAACTACATCATTAATAGTTATATTGTAAAATTTTACAGGAGTAGAATTGCCTGAACAAGCCAAAATAAGCATTAATGAAAAACAAGAAATCTATAATGGGAGGATAATTGTTTTAATTTTATTAAATATACTTTTCATAATAACTAATTAATTTTTTATCTTCCTGTATCCCTGATAATTCCAGGTTGATACTCAGGATCTTCTGCTCTAAGCAAAGTACTGTCTGGTAAATCGTATTTTGTATACAGAACACAAGGATGACCATCGCAAACCCAATTCATTAAAGTTCCTGTCTCGGGATTAACTAATTCCCACTCACCGGCTTTTGCTGTAAGTGAAACGAATTTTGGTGAAACAAACTGTATTTCCATTGATGGATCAATTTTATTGAGGGCTGTAAGGTTATACATTTTCCATCCGTCTTTTTTAATAAATGGATTAACCTGACGGTCTGTATGAATTTCCAGATCCTTTAAGCGGGCTTCGCGAGCAGCTGGATGCATTGCATCAAGATTGTCTTTAAAGGCTTTATAATTTTTCTGGCCAAGCTGGTAAATTGATTCAAAATCCTTACCGGCAACTTCCTTACCTACTTCGGCAGCAAGCTCATATTTACTGTCGCTGGCACCAATTGTAGTTTTATCGGCCTCTGCTTTGTTATAATAGAAACCAGTTGTGCTTTCGCGGTGAGCAACATTATCTAATTCCCCTATAAATGGCGCAGCCTCATCATCACTTATTTTACCTTCAATTGTATCCAGAGCTTTACGATAGGCACGGGTAACCATGGCAACATAATAAATACTTTTCATGCGGCCTTCAATTTTAAGTGAATCTACGCCTGCAGCTTTAAAATCTTTGAGATGTTCAATCATGCGTAAATCTTTCGAAGAAAGAACCGCAGTAAAATCATCTCCTTCGTAAATTGGGAAGTATTCGCCTTTTCGCTGCTCTTCTTCAATTAAAAGATTACCAGACTGAGCAATAGCTTTAGCTTCTTCTGGGGTAATTATTTTTGATACAGGAGAACCGTCCCCCTGGTCTGTTGAAAGTTTAAAATTCCAGCGGCAGGTATGAGAACAAAAACCGCTTTGAGCACTGCGCCCTGTAAGATAGGCACTCATTAAACAGCGGCCTGCGTAGGCAATGCACATGGCACCATGACCAAAAGCTTCCAGCTCCATATCTGGCACCGAGTCCTTAATTCGCTTTATCTGATTAAGAGAAATTTCCCGCCCTAAAACTATGCGCTTAAAACCAAGCTGCTTATACATTTTTACAGCTTCTGAGTTTACACAGCTGGCCTGAGTAGAAAGATGCAACTCTGCATTTGGAAATTCTTTTTGAAGCAAAGGCACAACACCAATATCCTGAACAATAAAAGCATCTATAGGATACTGCTTAAAATAATCAAGATTCTGCTTTAAAGCATCAATTTCTTCATCGTGAAAAGAAATGTTTAATGCGCAATGGAGTCGTTTTCCTGGATATTTATTTTTAAGTTCAATTACCTTTTTGTATTCATCTTCGTAAAAGTTATCTGCCTTTACTCGCAATGAAAATTTTTTAAGACCAATATAAGCTGCATCTGCACCATAGGCATATGCATAAGCCAGTTTTTCTACATTTCCTGCAGGAGCCAGTAATTCCATTAATTATGCCTCTGATTTTAAACTGTGTT
The DNA here is from genome assembly GCA_016292805.1 of Treponema sp. Taxonomy (GTDB): domain Bacteria; phylum Spirochaetota; class Spirochaetia; order Treponematales; family Treponemataceae; genus Treponema_D. Next base: position 1,922 of record JAEDFM010000017.1, read on the forward strand.
CAAGTTTAGGTTTATTTTCAATTTGAATTGCTTTGTGACCAGCAAAGTTTTCTGTAACAATAATTCCTATTCTATCAATTGCAAGATGTGAATTATGAAATTCGGATTGTGCCATCTGGAACATAAAAGGCATATCTGGCCAAACATCAAGAACACAGGTATTACCAATTTCGTTCATATGCTTAGTAAACTGTTTTGCATCTTCCAGAAGAACTTCCTTTCCACCCATCTGAATAAAAATTGGGGGAAAATTCTGAAGCAAAGAATCGTCTGCAAGGATTGGTGAAATATATGGATTTTTTGTATTTGTTTCGTATGTATAAATTAAACTGCTTTTTTTAATTACATCTGCATTAATGATGTCATCAGACATCTTCTTACCAGTAAGAATTCTTGATTCTGCAGAAACATCTAGCCATGGAGAAAAAAGAATTATACTTTTAATACAGGTTCTATATCGTTCCCTAAGATTGAACAAAAGAGAAAAAGCCATAGAGGCACCAGAAGAATCTGCGGCAATAATAATTTCTGGAAGCTGTGGCTTACTGCCCTTTTCTGCATTAAGAGAACAGGCAATCTGTTCTTCTGTAAACAAAGATTTAAACACATTCTGAATATCTTCGTTAGCAGCTGGATAAGGATATGATGGAGCAAGACGGAATTCTGGAACTACAACACGGCAAAAACACTTTGTTGCAAGTGATGAACAAAAGCTTCTGTATGCAAGTCGTGAACCACCTACATAAGAACCACCATGAATGTAAAGCATAACTCTGTTAGAAGAATAAATTTCTGGAGATAAAATATCACACTGAACATCACCATATTTATAATCAGAGCATTCAACGTGATTTGGAAGGAATGTTACTTTAAATGCATCATCCAGCTTCTGACGAAAAACTTCGACTTCACTTTTACCATTATATGCAAGAAGTTTAAGTTTTTTTAATGCTGCTTTTTTATCATTCACAACTGCCATAAATGAAATTATAGCAAAAATTTGTTGTATTTGCTACAATACCAAATATGCCAATTAGAATTAATTCAAACTTACCAGCACGCAAGATTCTTGAAAAAGAAAACATCTTCGTAATGACTGAAAAACGTGCTGCTCAACAGGATATTCGTCCCCTTAAAATTGCTATCGTAAACTTAATGCCTACAAAAGAGACAACAGAAACACAGATTCTTCGTCTTCTTGGTAATACTCCACTTCAGATTGATATTTCTTTAATCAGAATGGAAAATCATGAAAGCAAAAATACTCACGCTGACTATTTGAATAAATTCTATATTCCATCAAGCAAGCTTTTTAAACAGAAATTTGACGGCATGATTATTACCGGTGCCCCAGTTGAACAGATTCCTTTTGAAGATGTTGATTACTGGAAAGAACTTTGTTCGATTATGGATTATGCCAAAGAAAATGTTTTTTCTACACTTTATGTTTGCTGGGGAAGCATGGCAGGACTTTACCATCACTATGGCGTTCCCAAGTACCCACTTGAAAAGAAAATGTCAGGCATTTTTATGAATGAACGTTCTACAGAAAATGAGCCACTTTTGCGTGGCTTTGATGACACCTTCCCTATTCCACAGTCTCGCCATACAACAATCAAAAAGGAAGATATCATTAAAGTTCCTGAGCTTGAGATTCTGGCAGAAAGTGCAGAAGCTGGAGTTACTATTGTTAAATCAAAGGATAACCGCCAGATTTTTATGACTGGGCATCTTGAATACGACACAATGACTTTAGCTGAAGAATTTTATCGTGATACTGATAAAGGAATGAAGGTTCCTCTTCCAAAGAATTATTTTCCAACAAACAACGTAAACAGAATGCCTACAAGCTACTGGCGTTCAACAGCTCACCTTTTTTATACAAACTGGTTGAACTATTACGTTTATCAGGAAACACCTTTCAACTTTACCGATAAATAACAGTTATTTTGTACGGATTTTCAAAAGGAAGCGAGCAGCAGAAGCTGTATCTGCTTCATCGAACATCCATTTAGAAATTTGTCTACGGATTTCGGTTTTTAAGCCTTCGCTTAACAACGCACTTTGAACGAACTGAATGTTAGTTACGGCACCCATATCGGTTACGGTAAAGGTGATTTCAACATCCATAGACATTCCAGGTGAGTTTTCTGGTGAAATCTTAATATCCGGGCTATCTGGATACCACATATTTCTTGCTCTACCATCTGCCCACTTAAAATCACCATTATCTACTAATGCTTTTACATTGCTGGTTCCAACTGTTGTTTTAGAATCTCCAGCAAGCTTTGTTTCTGCAATCTGTCCAAGGGAATTTTTTACAGAAGAACTTACACCTGTATTTGAGGTGCTTGTACTCTGAGTAGAAGTTATTGCTGTACTTGTAGTACCGGTTGTTCCCGCTGTTCCAGAAATCTCGTTTTTTGAAGTTACAGTCTGAGACTGAGAAGTACTGGAAGTCTGGGAAGTGGAACTGTCTGAAAATGAAATATCATCCCAGGAAACATTTTTCTTTGGAGCAATTTTATTAAAATCTACACCATCACTAAAATCCTGGGCATATTCAACAACCTCCGGCTGTTTTACAGGTGTTTTCGCAGGCTGCTTTTTTGCTTCTGCAGGGGCTGAAGTTTTTGCCGGCGCCTTTGTTTTTTTTGCTGGCGCAGGTTTTGCCTCTGTTTTTGGCTGTTCAGTTTTAGCTGGAGCTGGCGGTGGTGTTACTGTTTTTTCTACTGCAGGAGCAGACTTTTCCTGGGAAGGAGCAGCAGTTGGCTTTTGTGCAGCTGGAGCTTCTGCTTTTTTTACAGCTTTATTCACAGGACTCGAAAGAACAATCTGAACTGTTTTGTATTTTTCTTTTTTAGCACCAATAGGAACAAAGGCAAGAATCAGCAATAATACAAACCAAAAGATTCCTGTTCCCACAGCAGAAATATATTTACTCTGCTTTGCAGCGGGACAATCCTTTGAGAGAATAAACTGAACTTCCTTTTTTAATGTGCTCTTTAATGTGCTCATTTTTCTGAAGTAGTCCTTAAGTTAATTACACAGTAACCATTTTCTCTGATTACATCAAAAAGCTTAACAACAGTTCCGTTTGTAACATCGCTGTCAGCTTCAAGACTGATTGGAAATTCTTCTTTCTTTGTCTTACCTGTATCAAAAGCTAAAAGTTCATTTCCTAGAGCTTCCATAGAAACTTCTTTATCATTAAAAAATAAAACTCCGTCCTTCTGTGCTGTAATTGTAATTCCCTGAACAGAAGTTGCTTCTGCGGTATGACTTTCTGGTAACTGCAATTTAATGCCAGGCAATGTGGCAAATGTTGTAGAAACCAGGAAAAAGAGAATCAGCTGAAAGACAATATCAATCATAGGGGTCATATCTACATTAGAATGTATGCCACCCTTTCTATTTCTAATCTTCATTATTTAATACGTCCTTTAATTTTAAGAAGTACTTCTGTAACAACTGCCTGCATATCTGCAATGCGACGATTAACTCGGCTTACAAAATAGTTATGGAAAATCAAAGAAGGAATTGAAACACAAAGACCTGCAACTGTTGTTACAAGAGCTTCGCCAATTGCGCCAGCCAGTAAAGCTGGGTCACCCATAGTTCCGCCGGCACCAAGTACACCAAAGGCTTTCATGTTACCAGTTACGGTACCAAGCAATCCAAGGAGGGTTGCAATATTTGCAATTGTTCCAAGAGGTGTGAGCCAGTGTTCCATTTCTGGAATAACGCATTCCATTTCTGCTTCTGTAATTTCACGCAAAGCCTGATCATCAAAACGGCGACTGTCTAATGCCTTTTTTACAACCTGTGCAGTTGGTGTTCCAGCTTCTGTACAAGCAGATTCACAGGCAGAAAGATTTGCACTGTCCAATGCAATTCTTAAATCTTTCTTCAACTGATCATCACGTCTTTTAATATTCTTAAAATAAATAAATCTCTCAATAATAATATAAGTTGCGAAAATACCGCATACAATAATTGGAATAATTAAAAGTCCACCAGCTTTTAAAGTATTTATCATTTTTTTATCTCCTGTATTTTATACTTTTTTAGAAATTAAATTTCATAGCTAAGGTTACACTGCCATTACGGTCAAGATACTGACTGTATCCTGGATCTGTAACAATTGATGAAGCATAATAACCGTAATATCTATAGACACTTGGTTTAACCAAATATAAGAAATCTTCAACCTGAAGCAGCAATTTTACTGCAGGTGAAATTCTTACAAATCCATTCATATCCAGTTTTGGTGTATCGTGAAGTTTAAAATCAAAGCTTCCATCAACTCCCCAGAAACCTTTTTGATCGGAAAGAGAAGCATTTACAGCAAAACCTAAGAAGCCTTCACCTGGAATATTATCAAACAAGTTACCATAAATATTTCCAGAAATTGAGAACATCTTATAGAAATAACTTAAATCAATATTTGCATGTAAAAGCTGCATTCTTTTCTGTTCATAACCGTACAAACCATTTGTCATAGAAGTACTTTCATAAATTGGCTGATACAAGCCGTTACTAAAGGCTGTATTTTTATATGTAATGTTTAAACCTGAAGTAAAGGCATTTTTAACTGGAAGTACAAAATCCAGTTTTCCATAAAACCAGGAATTTTCTCCTGCTAAAGAATCGAATCCTGCATATTTAAATTTCTGTTCATTATCAGCAATGTCTGTTCGTTCTGAAGCACAGCCACCTTCTACACTTAAGGCTATATTTCTTGAAGCAAACTTTACAGGAATGGAAGAAGAAACACCAACTGTAAATGGAATTGTAAATGAAGAATTCATTTTATTTGAAACAACAATTCCTACATCGGTATATAATTTTACATACTGATTTTCCCAGCTGAAGTTTCCGGTAAAAGAACCACGATTCAAAGCCCCTTTATAAATGTCAAGAGAATAATCAGCTGTTACACCTGTTTCAAAGCCATGTCCTTTCCATGAATACCAGGCCACAGGAAGCAAACTGAAAACCTGTGTCTGTTTTACCCATTCTGCCAAAGATGCGGAGCTGGAAGAATTTGCATAACGAATATAATCCTTTGCTGAAAGACCTAATCCAATAAAGTTTCCCCTAGGAAGCTTCCATAAGATTTCTGTATTTCCGCTAATTAAATTCTGATTAACAGAGCTTACATCTTCTGCTTTATTCTGAAGTCCGTTTTCAATTCGTTTGTAAGAACCATCAACAGTCCATTCAAAGTTTTTATGAGTAAGTTTCTTTTCCAGATCCATAGAAGTTAATGAATCAAAGTAACCGTCATTTAATGAATGACCTGCATAGCCAGCTGCTGAATCATGATTGAAACTGATTTTAAAAGGATTATCTCCTGTCTGACGGAATACTGAAAAGTTTCCTTCAAACAAGAATGGATATCCTCCACCAATCTGGCCTTCTGCAAAAACAGATTTTTCTTCTGTACTTTTTTCAGTAACAACATCCACCTGTGTATCCTGATTATCAACATCAGGAAGAACAACTGTTACAGTTCCAGACTCTCCACTAACTTCAAGCACATCATTAAAATCTGGCAAAGCATCATTTTCAACTTTTAAGTTTTCTGTATTAATAACGGTTGTTACATCTGGAAGCTCCAGCTGATCATTAGTCTGAGCATTCTGAGCAAAAAGTGATAAGCCGTATGAAAGGGCTGCACAAATTGTAAAATATTTTCTATACATTATACTCATCCTCCTTTTTTATTTTAATAGTCTTGCTGCAGCTTTAGCCTGTTTTGATTCAGGATAAAGCCTATGCAACAGGGCAATAACTTCTTTTGCATCACCAGTCTGTTCTGCACCAATATAAGAATCTGCAGCTGTATACAAACAGGTGGCAGCTTTTTCTGACTCGTTACAGCCACGATAATACTGGGCCGCATCCAGGTAATATTTTCCTGCCTGTTTATATCTGTTTCTGTGGCTGCAATAATCTCCAAGGAACTCTGCATTCTTTGCAGCAAGGATTAATTCATCCTTTGATTCTTCAGAATGTGAAGCAAGTAATTCCTGAGCAAGAATTACAGCATCATCCATTGTTGCTTCGTTATTTGCATAAAGTGCTACAAGTTCTGTACCAACTTTTCTACCTTTATAAGTTCCAGCTTTTCCAGCTTTTTCATATTCGTTAAGCTTTTCTGCAACAGAACGGTCTGTACCAGAAACAATTTTTTCAAGCTGAACCAGTTTTGATCCAACTCCATCAAGAGCTGCCTGTTCTGGATATTTTTTTACAAGAAGTCTGGCAACTTCCAAAGCCTTAATAAAGTTTTCCTGTTCATAATAAGCACTCAACAGATTTTTATTTGCACCATAAACATAACTTCCATCTGGATATTTAGAAAGAAGATTTGTGTTCAGCATTACACATTCATCATAGCGGCCAAGCTTTAAATCACAGTCACCACAGAAGAACAAAGCAGCGTCAAAATATTTTCCATCAATATATTTATAAATGTATTTATTAAAGCGTTTTTGAGCTCCAGCATAATCCTCGTGAGAATAAAATAATTCTCCAGAACGATACATTGCTTCCTGGGCAAATTCACCTTTTGGATATTCTGTATAAATTTTTTCGTATATCATATCAGCACTAGTAAGGTTATTCTGTTTTTCATAAACCTGAGCCTGCTTAAAAAGTGCTGTCATTGTAAAATCATTTTTTGCATTTACATATGGTTCCAGCAAGGAAATTGCCTTTCCATATTTTTTTGCATCACAATAAATATCACAAAGATAAATTACAGCTTCCTGCTTTTCTTTTTCAGACATAGAAATCTTTATAAGGTTTTCAATCTGATTTGAAGCCTGGGTATAGTCGCCATACTGAAGCGCAGCTTTACTTGAAAGGTCATATGCTTCTGTTACATATTTATAAGCTGCAGTTTTTCCATCTGTTGTAAAACGAACAAAAGAAGAATATGCATTTTTGTAATCTTCAAGACAGTATTCACAGTAACCTTTATAAAAATAAGCAAGTACATTAAACTCTGTAACCTTTGCTTTATCCTTTATGTATGCAATAAAATTGTCATTAGCCTTTTTCCATTCCTTAAGATTTACATAACACAAACCTGCAACATAAAAGCCTTCTACAGTTCTAGATTCAAGAGCAATATCTTTTGCTTTTGAATAAGCTCTGCTAATAAACAAACCTTTTGAATATTCCAGTTTATCCATTGGAAGCAGCAAACCATTTCTGTAAAGTCTTTCGTAAATTCCACATGCCTTAGAAATCTGATTTTCTTTAAGTAAAGCTGTAGCATACAATCTTCCGCATAACGGATACTTGCAGGCTTTATCAGCTTCTACAATTTCTTTCAATGTTGCCAGTATTTTTTTGTAATCTTTTTTATTGTACAAATACGAAGATAACTGATATTTTTCTGCAACACCAGGCTTTGCAATCTTTGAATAAATCTGTTCTACCTGATTATATTTTCCAAGATTAACTTTGCAGGAAAGTAAAGTTGAATACCAGGAATCTGAAACCTTGTATTTATCGGTTTCAAGATATGCTGTTGAATTCTGCAAAAGTGTTTCTGCTGCAGCAAAATCCTTATTACCATCAACCTTAATTTTAGCCTGATACAATGTAATCATTGCTGCTTCTTTAGAATTATCACCTTCTACTTTAAGTGCATTGTCTAAATAATTTTCAGCAGCCTTGTAATTTTTCTTATTGTATTCATCAATTCCCAAACGAATCCAGAATTCTCTTACAAGGCCTGGTTCCTGACTAAAAGTTTCTGTTGCTTTTGAAAAAACATCTGCAGGATTTACTCCAATCTTTTTTTCGCCGGCAAGCACATAAGATTTTTTTAAAGCAACAATAGCTAAATCTGTATGACCACTTTCAACTACAAGACAATAGGAATCATAAGCCTGTTTATTTTCGTTTAAAGCTCTGTGTGCATCTGCATTGTAAATACAAAGAGTGTAATAAACTTCTGATGGAAAATCATCTTTTTTTAACTGAGCAAACAGCGCTGTAGTTTTTCTATAATGCTTTGTATTGTTGTAAGAAACAAAAAGCTTTTGAATAGCTTCATTAAAATCAATGGCAGAATATTCGTTTCCATTACGAATTACATATTCCAGATTTGTAATGGCTTTCTGATATTCACCAATATTAAAATAAACCAATCCGGCTTTATAAATTGACTGCTGGTAATAAGGTACAATTTTTTTTGCAGAAGAAATTTTTACAGCTTCAACATAATTCAAAAGTGAATTTCTGTAATCTTGAATTCCTTCGTAAGAGCGAGCCAAAAAATAATGAACTCTGGCATTCAGCTGCGAATCATTTTTTACAAGTGGCAACAATTTTTCCAGCTCTTTAATTGCTGAATCATACTGTTCCATATAATAAATTGCTTCGCTTTTTTTACAGTTACCATCAATAATGAGTGACGATTGAGGATAATTTTTCTCAAGTTCGAAAGCCTTTTCTACAACTCCAGGATAGAATCTGGAAGTCCAGGCCGAATTAAGTTCGTTATAAATTGTTGTTTCCAATGCAACCGATTTCTGAGCTGCAAGAGAACCAAAGCACAAACAAAGTGATGTAAATAATAAAGCTAATCGTTTCATAATAGAAATTTTCTAGTTAGGGAAAAACCTCTCGTCTGACTTAACTCTAGTCAGGTAAATAAAATCTTCTGAATGAAGAAGAATAAAATCGTCGATATACATTTGTCGACCATTCATAAACACTGTACACTGGAACGAGCCATCCTCCAGAAAATATGGAAAGAAAGCACAGCATTCACTAAAATATTTTACTTCCGGAACAGCAGTTCTATCTGTTGCACGGATTGCTCCAAAATAACAGTTTCCTGGTTCTGTTGCTGCAAGAACATACAACAAAGATTTAAGGACACTTGCTGTATAACCAGAATCTTCTACAAAGGTTACAGTATTTGCCACGCCAGCATCTGTTACAGCAGAAGCAAAAGGATTGATTTTTACATCAACACCAGACTGATTGAACAAATAGGTTCTTCCGTTCTGTACAGAAATAACTGCCGAAGCCAGATTACGAACCCAATCCAATCCAAAGAAAAGATTATATTTTTTTGAAAGCACACCCTGATGTCCATTATCTTTAACTTTTACAGTTTCCTGAATTAATGGGGCTCGTTTTAAACGACCACCTGCAACTGGTTCTACAAGACCATCTGCAATCCATTTTAAAAATCCTGCAGAAGATAGATACAATTTTGTTTCATCAAGACCATCTGTTGAATATTTATTACCACTTGAAATATGCACAAGCTGATTATTTTCATCATACATTGCATCATTAGCAATCATAATTTTTGGAAGCTTTTCTTTAATAACTGCAATCATCTGCTGAACACTATGATAAACAGTACAGTCTGCTGTTACATATTTCCAAGGCAGTTTTGTTTTTGTAACATTCATTAAATCTTCAAAAGAGATTTCATAAAACTTTGCAAATGGAACTCCTGTTGGAACACCACGGGCAGCATAATTATTATAAATTACCATATCAGCCAAAGCTGTTTTCTGACCAGGAGTTATCTGAACAAAAACCTCGTTATTCTTCATAAAGTAATAACGAACGCGAATTGGTTTTTCAGTTTTCTTATCTCGAACAAGGACAAAACTTCCTGCACTGTCTCCAGGGAAAACTTCCTGTTTTTCTACACTTACACCCTTACTTGTATAAACAGTTACATTAATTTCTGAAGAAGGAGAAACGAAAATATTGAAGGTATCGTTTGTTTCTTCAAGGCGAACCTGAAATTTCTGACCAGCTTCGTTGTAATAAACTTCAGGCATATTCTGACGAACTGCAGAAAGAGGTGCTTCAAACCATCTTTCTGCTAACTGTTCACGAATTTCCGAAGAATCAGGAACCCCAAGAGAATTGTAGCTGGCAAAAAGAGACACACTGCTCAATACTAAAGTGATTAAAATACTTACAACTTTTTTCATAACCTATATATCTCCTTCCCCACTTTTCCTAATACCAGGCACTTCACCTTGTATTAATATTCCGCAGGTTCAGTATCAACCGCACCTTCGGCTTTTCTTATAATTGCAGGTACAAGTTTTCCATCAGTAGAACGAATCATTCCATTCTCTACTTCATCTGGATGTTTTCCAACAGTTGCATTACTTAACAAAAGCTTAAGACGATTAAGCTGATTAACTTCTGAACTACCAGGATCGTAATCGATGGCACTGATATTTGCACCAGGGAATCGACGACGCAATTCTTTAATCATACCTTTACCAGTAACATGATTTGGCAGACAGGCAAAAGGCTGAACACAGGCAATGCTTGGACAACCTTCATTTATCAATTCAACCATCTCTGCAGTTAAAAACCATCCTTCGCCAGTAATGTTACCAAGTTGAACAATATCATCTACACCTTTCATCATTTTATAAATGTGATTTGGCGCTTCAAAACGACGGCTCTTGTTTAAATATTTTTTCATTCTTTTACGATAAAGCTCCAGACCCCATATCAAAAAACGGGCATTACGTTCTGTAGCAGATGGGAACGCCAGCTGCTTGTGACGGAAAATACCTGTGGCAAAAGAATAGAAGAAGAAGTCTGCCAGATCTGGCATTACACATTCGGCACCTTCTCTTTCAATAGTTTCAACAATCTGATTATTTGCAGTTGGATGGAACTTAACAAGAATTTCACCAACAACACCAACTCTAGGCTTTTTGATTGGCTTAAGCGGCAGCTTATCAAAATCAGCAATAATATCTTTTAACAGCTTGTGATATTTGTGGAATGAAACTTTTTTAAGGAACATTTTTTCTGCAATAGCATTCCACTTTTCGTACATCTGATTTGCACTTCCAGGAACGGCTTCGTATGGACGGGTTCTGTACAATACTCTCATCAATACATCGCCTACCATAATCGCTTTTACTGCAGAATCAAGCAGTTTAAAGTCCAGCTTAAAACCAGGATTCTTTTCAAAGCCCTGTGCACTTAATGACAATACAGGAATGTGTCCCCAACCTGCATCATTTAAAGCACGACGAATAAATCCAATATAGTTTGTAGCACGACATCCGCCGCCAGTCTGAGTAATAATAAGAGCAACCTTATCCAAATCATACTTTCCAGATTCCAGGGCACTGATCATCTGACCAGCAACCAGAAGTGATGGATAACAGGCGTCGTTATTTACATATTTAAGACCAGCTTCTATTGCTTTTGGATCAACTGCATCAAGAATAACAAAATTATATCCACAGCTGCAGAATGCTTTCTGAATCAGCTTAAAGTGAATTGGAGACATTTGAGGTCCAATAATTGTGTAATTCTTTCTCATTTCTTCTGTAAAAATTACACGATGATAAGCTGATGACTGTTTTGTAACTGGTTTTTTATTGCGTCGTCTTTCTTTTACAGCTGCAATAAGAGAACGAACACGAATACGAACTGCACCAAGGTTAGATCCTTCATCAATTTTTATAAGAGTATACATTCGACTCTTAGCACGAAGAATTTCGTCTACCTGATCAGCAGTTACAGCATCAAGACCACAACCAAATGAAGTAAGCTGAACTAATTCCAGGCTTGGCATTTCGCTTACAAACTGAGCTGCACGATACAGTCGGTTATGGTAAGTCCACTGGTCAATAATTCTTAATGGTCGTTCAATTTTTCCTAAGTGAGCAATTGAATCTTCTGTAAGAACTGCAAGACCAAGACCATTAATCATTTCTGGAATACCATGATTAATTTCCGGATCAAGATGATATGGACGGCCTGCAAGTACAATACCGCTTCCGCCTTTTGTAATCATTTCTTCAAGAGCATCTTCACCTGCTTTCTGACAGTCTGCTTTAAATTTTTCCTGTTCTGCCCAGGCTTTATCTACAGCGGCATAAATTTGTTTTTTAGAAAGCTGTGGAAATTTTGGAAGTAATTCTTCGCACAAGCGTTCAGCCAAACGAGGTTTATCATAAATTGGCAGGAATGGATTCATATAAGTAATTGATGGATCCTGACGCAGTGCATCAATATTATTTCTTAAAACTTCAGGATAAGAAGTTACGATTGGACAGTTGTAATGATTTCCAGCTCCACCATCTTCCTGTTTTTCGTATGGAGCACAAGGATAGAAAATAAATTTAATCGCTCGTTGAATAAGAGCTTCAACATGACCATGAGAAATTTTTCCAGGATAACAAACAGATTCAGATGGAATTGTTTCCAGACCTTTTTCATAAACTGTTCTGGAAGAACGCTGACTTAATAGAACACGGAAACCAAGCTCATTAAAGAATGTAAACCACAATGGATAGTTTTCGTACATGTTAAGAACACGAGGAATACCAACATCACCCATTGGTGCTTCTTCTGGTTTGCGAGGAACATAATTAAACAGACGTTTATATTTCCATTCAAAAAGATTTGGCATTGGACCTGGATCATCATCATCAAGTCCTGTATTCTTTTTGTTGCTGGCATCAATAATATTTCCTTCCAGTTCCGCACCTTTTTCGCAACGGTTACCTGTAATGAAAGTTCTTTTTTCATCACCTGTACTGAAAGTATTTATTGTAAGAAGACAATTGTTCTGACATTTTCCACAGCGCTTAAGTTCCAGGTCAACATGGAATTTTTCCAGCTGTTCCAAAGTTGCAATTCCTGAACGAACATCGTGAACAGTACCTTCTGGCTCCCCTGGTTTTGGTTCCATTAAATCAAGCCACTGGTCGTAAGCAATAAGTGCTGAACCGTATGCACCCATAAGCCCCGCAACATCAGGACGGTAAACCTGAACACCGGCAATTTTTTCAAAGGCGCGGAGAATAGCATCATTAAAGAATGTACCACCCTGCACTACAACCTTTTCTCCAATATCAGAAGCCTTGCGAAGCTTAATAACTTTGAACAAAGCATTTTTAATTACTGAATAAGAAAGACCAGCTGCAATATCACCAACAGAAGCTCCTTCCTTCTGGGCCTGCTTTACACGGCTGTTCATAAATACAGTACAGCGGCTTCCCAAATCTACAGGCTTTTCTGCCATTAATGCAATCTTACCAAATTCCTTAACATCCATACCCATAGTGTTGGCAAAGTTATCAAGGAAGGAACCACAACCTGAAGAACAGGCTTCGTTCAACTGAATGCTTACAATTGCACCGTCTTTCATGCGCAGACATTTCATATCCTGGCCCCCAATATCCAGGAGGAACTCTACACCAGGAACAAAGAAGTTTGCAGCACGGAAGTGAGTGATTGTTTCAACTTCACCAGAGTCTACACCAAGAGCAGCCTGGAACAAAGCTTCACCGTAACCAGTAGAAACTGCACGGGCAATATAAACATCTTCTGGAAGCTGGCTATATAAATCTTTTAAAACCTTAACTGCAAGATCAACAGGGTTACCCTGATTATGTGCATAGAAATCCCAGATAATACGACCGTCTTTATCAATAAGACAAGCCTTTGTTGTTGTAGACCCAGAATCCAAACCAAGGAAAACAGGACCATGTGTTTTTTTCAAATCGCCCCGTTTTGCTTTCTGTTCTGAATGACGAACTTCAAATTCATCAAGTTCTGCCTGATTTTTAAACAATGGCTCAAGACGCTGAACTTCGCTTAATTCTGCACCAACAAGATTCTTAAGACTGTCGCGGAATTCTGCAATTGTTGGGAATTTAAAATCTCCATCAGCAACTGTTATTTTGCGTTCTGCACCAAAGGCACATCCGCTGGCAACAAAAAGCTGAGAATCTTCTGGAACAATGATTTCTTCTGGAGTAAGTTTTAAAGTTTCTATAAAACGATGTCGAAGCTGATCAAGGAAGTGTAATGGACCACCAAGGAATGCAACATTTCCACGGATCGGTTTACCACAAGCAAGACCTGAAATTGTCTGGCTTACTACTGCCTGGAAAATGGAAGCGGCAATATCTTCGCGGCGGGCACCTTCGTTAATTAAAGGCTGAATATCTGTTTTTGCAAATACACCACAGCGGGCAGCAATTGGATAAATCTGCTGGGCACCTTTTGCAAGTTCATTAAGCCCCGGAGCATCTGTTTCCAGCAGCGCAGCCATCTGGTCAATAAATGCACCTGTACCACCGGCACAAGTACCATTCATTCGCTGCTCTACACCACCCTTAAAATATGTAATCTTGGCATCTTCTCCACCAAGTTCAATAACAACATCTGTTTGAGGAATAAGCTTTTTTACAGAAGTAGTTGCAGCAATTACTTCCTGAATAAAAGGAATACTAAGCCACTGACTTACAGAAAGTCCCCCAGAACCTGTTACCTTTGCAGAAACCTGATGATTTGCACCATCAGCCACCTGGGTTTCCAGATAATCCAAGGCTTTTGTAACTACTGTAATAATTGTTGAACGAATATCTGCTCTATGGCGCTGATAATCACCATAAATCAATTTATCATTTTCATCTAAAACTGCTACTTTTACTGTTGTTGAACCAACATCAATACCAATACGAATTGGTAAATTCTCATTGTCCATAGGTCAATTTTAACGGTATTGAGGTTTCTTTTCAATATAAGGAGTTTTTTTGACTATCTTAAAGTTTTTCTAGTGAATAATCCCCTGAAATACCCGTTCAATGTCAAGAATAAACTGTCTGGTATCTTCCTTTAACTGCAACAGGAATTCATTTTCCTGCAATGCTCCGACTACAGCATTCATTTCTTTTTCGTTACGGTAAACCATAGTTCTAAAGTAGTCTGTATAATCTTTTTCCCGGGAAGTAACAGAGTTTTCATAGATTGTAGAAGCTACTATAGTTACATCCTCTACAATATTCTTGTAGATTGATTCATCAAATTCTTCAATTGGACGAGAATAAAGCCATTCAAGGAGATATAAAGCATATCGAACTTTATATTTTTCATATTGTTCTTGGCAATCTTTATAGAACAAATGAACCTGATCCCAGTTTTTAATTTCACCAGATTTTATAAGCCCAAAAAGCTCCTGAACCTTCTGTGAAGGAATAATCTGTCCTCCAACATTTTCCCATTCTGTATACAAAGCAAGCCGTCTGATTTTTTCTACCAGTTCAAGAGTAATTGCTTCCCCGCCAAGATAATCGCAGAATTCAAGAATTGTTCTGGCTGCAAAATACTTAATAACCTTGCGATACATTTTGTATGCTTTTTCAGGCTTAAGAATAATTGCTCCGTATTTCTTCTGACAATTTTTATCTACCAGAGTAAAATCCATATTTGTATTCTGATGAAGATTATCTTTAGCTGCCTGATAAATTTCTTCTGGAGTTACGGAACCTTTTAGTGCTGCCAGATTATTTTTCTTCAAGTGTTCTGCAGTAAGTCTAATAATACGGTCAATTGCCATAAGGATTTCCTGCATTGTATCTGGAGCCAAAGGATCTGTTTCAATATTCTGAACCTTTACAACTCGTTTGTCTCGTTTTGTAAACTTATTCTTATTGCGGGTGATGGCAAACATATCGTACATAAACCACCAGGCAGGAGCTATGTTGATTTCTTCACCGTTTGTTCCAGGACTAACCAAAGCAAAAGGATATGGAATATCCAGCTCGTACTGATAACTTCCTTTTGAAACAAGTGTAAAAGATGCAAAACGGGAATTATGTTTAAAGTCTGAACAGAGTCCCGGCCAGAAACCTCGTTTTGCAAAAATTTCTCCATCCGGACTACGGCTGTTATGATTACTACCAATTGTTGCACCAGCAGCAATATTAGACTGTCCCATTACAGTTGTTGCAATAAGGAACGATGAATTATGATGCTGTTCATGGAAAGGAAAAATAAGATTGTTTAAAACTTCACAACAGGAAATTGTAGAATTATCACCTAAAACAGAGTTCAAAATGCGGGCACCATATTTTACCTGACACCTGCGTCCAATTACAAAACGGACTGCAATTGCCTGGTAAAACACATGACAGCCATATCCAAGAATACCATTTACCATTTCTACGCCTTCACCAATCTGAGTAGGTTCAGCTTCTGAAGAAAGGATTGTAATATTCTTCAGTTTTAAGGCACCTTTAATATATGCGGCTTTACCAATTTTAGCATCTTTAATGATTCGGGAATTTTTGATTACACAGTCGTCATCTACAAAACCCATTGTATTTAATTCTTTAGACTGACCAAATTCTGTAAGCTCAACAAAACGCTGTAAAAGCTGTTCATCATCACGGTAATGTGACCACAAATATGCATCAGCAGGAATCATAGATTCAAAAGGTAAAATACGACGACCATCATTTTCGTTAGCTACACCAATCCAAATTCGTTTATCTTCAGTTTCACCTTCTTTTATAAGACCATTACCAAATTTTGAATGCTTTGTACAACATAACTCTTCAACATTAAAAAGAATTACTCTATTACCAACTTTATAATTCCAAAGATATTTTACACTGTGACAGGCAACATAATCTCCAAGAATTACATCATTAAAATATGAATAGGAAATTCCACATGACAGATGAAGGTCGTTGTAATTTAAAGTTGCAGCTTGAATTTTTCCTAAAACTACATAACCTGAAAAAATTGATGAAACAACTAAATAAGGATTAAATCCACCTTCTTCTGCATCAACATAGAAATTCTGCCAGGTCGGATCCATATTCTTATTCTGATTTTTTTCAAGAATCTGAATTTCTTCTGGTGTAAGGTGTCTTTTACCAATTAATTCCTTTTCGGGAATTTTACAATCTATACTATTCGAATTTAATTCTACTTTAACCATGATTTACAAGTTTAGCCTAGAAAAGCAAAAATGTATATCTTATAATAAAAATATGAAAAAACATTGCATCCTTTTACTTTTACTTGGACTTTTTACAATTTCTTTATATGCCACACCAGCAGATAATGTTCATCAATATACCTTAGAAAACGGCCTTACAGTATTCCTTCTGGAGGATTCTTCCGAAGCTCTGGTACATGTGGAAACTGTAGTAAAAGCTGGCTTTTCTTCTCAAACCCAGAACACTGCAGGTTTTTTCTATTTGTACTCTGATTTGATTCAGAATTCTGGTGCAGTTACTTTTGATTCAGTTTCCTGTAACGCAGATTCTTCCAGATATTCAGTTACAACAACTCCTTCCAAACTGGAGCAGACCCTTCAAAATTTAAGTCAGGCCATTTTTGCCACTGAATATACAGACGAACTACTCATAAAGGAAATCAATACCATAACCCGCAGTTCAGAACAAAATGCTAAGAGTCTTGGGGGCTTTTTAAATTCAGCAATAGAATCCCGAATATATTCTAAAAGTCCATGGAAGCATGATACAGGAATATATCCGGCTCTGTTCAAAAAAAATACAGCAAAAACTGCCCGTTCAACTCTTCAGCAAATTGCAGACCGCTGGTACACTCCACAAAATTCTGCTGTATTTATAAGCGGAAACTTTAATTCTGAACGAATCCTTACAAGCTTAAAAAATTCTTTTGGCCGATTCTATTCAACCTATTCCACACCAACACAGCTTTCCGACTTACCTTTTAATACTCAGAAAAAGTATGTAATTCACAGCTCCGACTTTTCACCGGATATGACACAACTGGTAATTGAATATACAAATCTTTCTCTTGATGAATGTGATTTATTTGCAGCAGCTTTGAATAACAATTTTTCAACCTTTAAGCAG
The DNA here is from genome assembly GCA_016292805.1 of Treponema sp. Classification (GTDB taxonomy): domain Bacteria; phylum Spirochaetota; class Spirochaetia; order Treponematales; family Treponemataceae; genus Treponema_D. The sequence goes on from JAEDFM010000017.1 coordinate 19,606, forward strand.
AATCTTATTTCTAATCCAGAATTAAATATTCCTGGGGAAGATTACATTGATGTTTCAGCTGCCCACACAAAAAACAGCTCCCGTCTTGTAATTCAAACCCTGCTGCAGAAACCTGAACAGAAAAATATTATTACAAACTCTCTTTTACAGACACAAAGTTTTTTAAATACAGTAAAAGCAGTTCCTTCAACAATTAATTCTTACGAGTTCACTTTGGCTAAACAGCAGCTATCCCACAATCTTAAAACAATGACATCCAACTCCCAGCGTATGATTGATACCCTCTCTTCCTTTTGGGCAATGGAACCTTACAAAGATATTTCTGAAGAAAAGCTTGAAGCTTATCCTTCATCTTATACAACCGGCAACCTTATGCTTCAGTCCAATAATTATGATGCATTGATGCTGGAACCAATCCTTGCAGCTATGACTGCAGAAGAACCATTTGTTTTTGCCGTAGTCAGCGATGCAGATTTTGAGAAACATAAAAAAGATTATCTTGCTGCCGGATTTGAAGAAATCAACTCTAAAAATGCATCCTGGTACACAATGCAAATGTACAAAGAAATTCAGGATCAATTTAAACCTGAAGAAGGTACCATTTATAATACAAAACGTTCTGATTATCAGGATAATGATTACTATGTAAAAAATCTGGATACTATAAAAACCTCCACACTTTCTAATGGAATGAAAGTTACTACAAAGATAAATCCTGTTTCTACTGAGCTTTCTCTGATGCTGGTAATTAAAGGTGGAAAAATCAATTCTGCAAAAGATCATGGATTTGAAGAAGTTATGATTAATATTCTTGGAACCATGATTCAAAGATCGATCTATAACAACAAAGCTAAAGGATTAATTCTTGGAACTCCAGTTGTAACTACACAAACTGATATTAAAAACAGTTATATTTTGATTGATTGTGATCAGGAAGATTTTTACGCCGTTTGTACAGCAGCCAGCAACGCAATCATTTATGCTGAAATTATTCCGGCAGCCGCTGACAGAGCAGTTTCTTCCCGCCAGCACAAAAAACGATTGGAAAACGGCAGTGCAATAAATCAGCTTTTTGATGCAGCACTTACAACTATATATGGAAAGAATGATTATTCTGAAATTTTTGATTCTAAAAAAGAAATTCTTCAAAATACAAACTATACAAAAATTGTAAATGCATACCCGGATATTCTTGATGCAGACCGTTACAGTCTTATAGTCAGCGGAAATATTGCAGCTTCAACTTATGAAGTTTTGGAAAAAAACTTTGGACAGCTCACCAGTAATAAAGTTGCTCTTAACAATCCTACTGTAAAACAGTCTTTCCCTAAAAATAAAGCTCAGGCAGTAAAAATAAATCACACTTTCCTTACTGATATTCCTGCAGAAAAAGCCGGTCCTCAGCCAGCGGTCTTAATTCCTACCACTGAATTTTTGGACCCAGTTATGTATGTATTCCAGGCTCCAAAGGCAGGCACCAGAGATTACTGTCTTTTTAATGCTCTGTTGAATTATCTGGGAATGGAACTTCAAGCTGCCATAAGTCAAAACAATAGAATTTCTAATGCCAGTGTTCTGATTCAGCTGCCAAGAGCTGGAATTAATTACGGATTTATTGTTATTCAAAATGTAAGTCATATTCAGGAAGTTGATTTTGAATGGAAAAAGGTTGTAGAAAAAACAACAAATAAAATGAATGGCTATATTGCCAGCGAAATTAAAAATCAATGGATATTTTCTCAGTTGTTTGAAACCTCCATTCCATCCCAAGCAGCAAAATTGATGTACCGTGGTTTAGAACTGTTTGATAAAGAACCAGCATTTTATCTGGAAGAATACAACTACATAAGTCAGGCTAATGCACAGGATTACCTTATAGCAATGAAACTTTTCCCTTCCACCCCATCCTACAAACTGTACTCAAAGGAAGGCTCAAACTAAAAAAAAATTATGAAAAAACAAGTTAAATCCTGTTGACACAATTTATAATTTTTTATAATATAAACTCACGTTTGAAACACAACGTTCGGTTGCTTAGCTCAGCTGGTAGAGCAATGGACTGTTAATCCATGTGTCGCAGGTTCAAAACCTGCAGCAGCCGCTCAATAAGCCTTGTTTAGTTTTACTAGACAAGGCTTAATTTTTTTAACTATAGTGCAATTTACTTAAGGCAGGTTTTGAACCGAAGAGAGCGACCCAAAAAACGCGAAAACTTGGAGCATTTTTTGGGGAAGTCTGCCATGGATGGCAGACTTAGCGAACGAAGGCGGCGCAGAAGGAGCAAACATGGATGTTTGCGACTGTCGCGCCAAAACCTGCAGCAGCCGCTTGAAAAACCTTGTTTAGTTTATCTAAGCAAGGTTTTTTTATTTTAAACATAAATTAAATTTATCTACGGCAGGTTTTGAAGCGGAGTGAGCGACCTCAAAAATGCGAAAACCTGGAGCATTTTTGAGGGAAGGCTGCCATGGATGGCAGACTTAGCGAACGCAGCCGCCGGTGGCGGAGCAAACAAGGATGTTTGCGACAGAACCGGCAAAACCTGCAGCAGCCGCTTGAAAAACTTGTTTAGTTTATCTAAGCAAGGTTTTTTTATTTTAACTACAAAAAATACCTCCCTCACTTTCACACTTGAAATATCTGAAAAAAGTGGTAATCTTAAAAGGATATGAACTATGTAGTTACTTATGATATTCTTGGTCTCGGATTGCTGGCACTTCTTTACGTGCTTACATATTCCATTACAAAAGTTCCTTCTCTTACATCAAAGCTTTACAGATTATTTATCATAACAGCTTTTACAGGTACCTTTCTTGATGTTTTCACAATTTGGACAAATCAATACACAAGTTCTTTCATAATGCTTTTTGCAAACTGGATTCTGGCAATAATACACATATTGGCAGTAAATTCAGTTCCATTAGTATATTACCTGTTTATTCTTGCCCTTACTCACGACGACCAGAAAATTCCATCGTCAAAAAAAATTTTTGCAGGTCTGTTTTATGGTTATGATTTAATCACAATCTGTTCTTCGCCATTTACACATCTGATAATATATTACGATAAAAATGGACAGTACTGCCATGGGTCATTATTTTCCGGAACCTATTTCATCGTCATTCTGTTTATTCTGGCAGGTATTATTGAATTATTTTCACACTTCAAAAAGATTACAAAAAAACAGTTTTATCTTGTACTTTCTTACACCGTTATAGATATTTTTGCAGCCATTTATCAGTTCAAAAATCCACAATATTTACTTGTAGGATTTTACACAGGAATTTCTTTGATTATCATCAGCTTTGTTCTTAAAAATCCTATGGAGCTGATTGATAACAACATGGGCACTTATAACCGATCGGCCTTTAAAGACTATCTTTATTCAAGATCCGGTAAGAACCCACTTTTGATTATTCATATAAATAATGCAGATTCCATCAAATATAAATACGGTCTTGATAATGGCTATTTGATTATTAAAAAGTGTATCTCCTTTTTACTAAAAAAATGTAAACAGAAGGTTTGTTTTTATGTATTCCGTAATACATTTATTTTCCCATGTAAAAATCAGGAAGATGCAATTACAAAAGCAAATACTATAAAAAAATATAAATCTGAATCCTTCTCTATTAAAATTTCAACTAATACAAATATTAATACCGAAATTAAAATTGATTCAAACTGCTTTATAATTACTGAAGCAAAACTTCTTAAAGAAAATTTTGATGAAGACGAAAGAAAATCTTCACTTGATAAAGCAATTGATATTCTTCAGTTCTTTGTTAATCCACATGAAACTTCTTCAGAAATAAAAAGTATTGATGAAGAGTTCATAAAGATGTACAAAGAAAAGCTTAGAATCCAGAAAATAGTTGATAAAGCAATTGCCAATGAAACCTTTGAAGTTTTTTTACAGCCAATTTACGACCTTAAAAAGAAAAGATTCACTGGTGCAGAATCCCTTATCCGTTTGAGGGATCCAGATGGAAACTTTATTTCTCCAGCTTTATTTATTCCAGAAACAGAAAAAAACGGAAAGATTCTTGAACTAGGTGATATTTCTATAAAGAAGACCTGTCAGTTTATTTGTGATGGTAAGCTTCAGGAGCTTGGAATTGAAAAAGTTAACATTAACCTGTCTATGGTTCAGTGTATGCAGGATAATATTGCCGAGCATATTCTCGAGTTAATAAGAGCATACAATATTCCAGAGAAAATGATTCGTTTTGAAATTACAGAAACAATCACAACATCAAATCCAGAAAAGCTTATGAATGTTATGAACAAGCTTACTTCCCATGGAATTGAATTTGCTCTTGATGATTATGGAACCGGTTATTCTAATACTTCACGATTACTAACCTTCCCATTCTCTGAAATCAAGTTTGATAAAAGCTTTGTAGATTCAGCAATGGAAAGTAAACGAAATCAGCTGCCACTAAAACATTTAATGAATATGGTAAATGATTCAGATATGATTGTTCTTGTAGAAGGAATTGAAACTAAAGAAATGTCTGAGCTTATAGAAAGCTTTGGCGGAACCTTAATCCAGGGCTTCTACTATGCAAAGCCTCTTCCTTTACAGGACTTTGTAGACTTTATTAAGAACAAAAAATAAATCAACAATATTTATATATAAAAAAAGGCTGCCCAAATTAAAGTCATTCCAAACTTGTTTTGGAATCTCCTATTGGGCAGCCTTTTTTATTCAACGCTTATATTTCTTACTTCTGTAAGATGAATTCTACACGTCTGTTTTTCCAGTTATTATCTTTATCTTTTGGATTAACAACAGGTCTTGTTCCACCTAAACCATTTGTAGTGATATTAGAACCGTTGGCACCGCGTTTTATAAGATATGCTTTAATTTCTGCAGCACGTTCTTTAGAAAGAGGTGTCAAAGCCCGTCCCCACTGGTTCAAGTTATCAACAGTTTCTTCATCAGGATTATCTGTAACCTTGTTTGCATGTCCAACAATTTCTACCTTGTATTCTTTGAACTTCTTAAGAATATCAGCAATACGGTTCAAAGTATTAAGATTCTTAGTAATCTGTTCTTGTGAAAGTTTATTGTTAGCTTTCTGGAAGTTTGAAGAATCTGATTCAAAGATGATTGATGGTACAGCCATCTTCAATACATTTCCTTCGCGAATTACAAGAACATCTACAGGGATAATTCCTCTAACTGTAGATTTCATTCCCAAGTTGTCTGATACTGTAAATTCGTATGGATAATCCATAGCAGACTGAACTCGTTCAGCATTTCCAGAAGAATTCTTCTGAATATTACTTAAACCGTCCCAGATAATTCTTTCTGTAATTGTGTTTTTACCACTTGTTTTCCAGAAGGCCTTACCTTTTGGATCTGTAATTGTAAATGACCATGAAGTAATTTTTGCTTTTGTTGTACCAGAAAGCTTAATGAACAAATCATCATCTACACCATCGTTATCTGGAGAGAAGAACTGTGGTGCTGTCTGAACTTTAAGCTGTGGTGCAGTTGCAGTACAGATAAATGGAGAAGACATACCGCTAATAACATTACCTTTAGCATAAGTAACAGTAATTGTTCCAAAGAATGTACCTTCACAAACTTTACCAGTTGCATCAGCACCATTCCAGGTGATTGTTGAAGGAACAGAAGCACTGTCTTTTTCTGTAAGTGTATATACAGCTTCACCATTTTCTTTGCAAATCATGAATGTCCAGTTTGAAATATTTTCTGGAACAGAAAGTTTGATTGCAAATTTCTGAGTATCAAGAACTTTGTCATTGTTTGGTGAAATACCTTCGTTTTCTGCTGTTAAGTAAACTTTAGTTTCACGATTATCAAGAATGATATTTGAAAGTTCTGTTTTGAATGAGTTTCCGGCAGCATCTGTTGAAGAAATCACAATATTGTAAGTTCCGTCTTTTGCAAGATTTCCAGATTCATCTTTTCCATCCCATACAAAACCTGTTTTTTTATTATTCCATGTAATCTTCTTAACTGTAGCACCAGCAACCGATTTAACTTCTGCTGTCCAAACATCATCTGTACAGTTTGTAATTGAAACTGGAATGTTATCCTGGTTACCGTCTCCATCTGGAGAGAATGCTGTCCAAGGAATTTCAGCAGTAAGTGATGGAGCTTTTGTATCAAGAACTACAGTCTGTTTTGCAGGTGCAGAAACAGAACCATTTGTAGCTGTAATCTTAAGAGATGCAGTATAAGAACCATCTTCGCAACGAAGCTTATCATTTCCTTTACCATCCCACACAAAGTTAACTGGGAGCTTTTTAGATTCTTTCAAAGAATAAACTTCATTTGCTTTAGAATCTGTAATTACAAATTCATAAGATGCAATATCTTTTGTTGAAGTAACAGGTGTAAATGTAACTGTATCCTTTACTCTATCATTATTTGGTGAGAATGCTGTATCTGAAGCAGCAAGTAAAAGCTGAGCTTCAGTTGTATCAAATGTAACTTCTACAGATGTCATAACTCCTTTATTACCAGCAGCATCAAGTCCTTCAAGTGTAAATACATAATCACCTTTATCAGCAATTGCACCATCACCATTAATACCATTCCAAGAAACAGCTTCTGGGAGATACTGACCAAGGTTATAAGTCTTAATAACCTTTTTACCATCGGCAGTTACAATTTTTCCAGTCCAGTTTTCAATTGGAGAACCAGAATCTGGGCTATTAGAAATTTTAAATAAAGTTGTATCTTTTGAACCAGCACCAAATACTTTATCTGCAGAATCTACTGTAATCTGGGCAACAGGTCTCTGTGTATCAAGAACGAGAACTGGTGATGAAATCTTTGCAGGAACATAACCGTTCAAGTATTTAGCATTAACAACAGCCTGATAATCTCCATCTTTAAGAAGGTTACCATTATCGTCGTTACCATCAAATACAATTGTATCTGGAGGTGTAAGACCAAGTTTTTCATTGTTATATGTTCTTACAGCCTTTCCATCTTTTTCTACAACAACGCTCCATTCTACAAGCTTGTTACCAGTTCTAGGATCTGGAACAGGAATTGTTACAGCAAAGGTAATGTCTTTATTTTCACTGTTTGTTTTTGGAGCAAAATAACGGGAACCTTTTACATAAAGATTTGTAGCAGGTTTATCTGCAGAATAAATGATGTTAGAAATTACAGCTTCTGGAGCTTTGTTACCAGCGCGGTCAGTTGCTGTAATTTCGTAAGAATAAATACCATCTTTAATCTGAGTTTCTAAATCATCTGTACCGAACCAGTTGATTACAGCAGGCTCAGCGTTTGTCCATTTGTAAGTGCGAACAACAGAACCATCAACAGATTTAAAAGTTCCAACCCATTCATCTTCTACAGAACCAGACTGCTTAATCTGGATTGAAGATTTAGCACCTTCACCAAAAGTTTTATCTGCAGGCTGAACAAGTGTAATTTCAGGAGCAACAGTATCAATTACAACCTGATATTCTTTTGTCTGACCAACGTTTCCGTTATCGTCAGTTGCAGTTACATAGTAGTAGTAAGTACCATCAGGTGCAGTTTCACCATTGTTCATAGCACCGTTCCAGGAAATTGTTTTTGGAATTTCAATTCCCTGCTGTACAGTTACAAGCTGCTTAAAGAAAGATTTAAATCCCAATTTAGAAGGAAGGGCAACCTTATTACCAATTGTACGAATTACATTTTTATTGGAATCCATAATAACAAGACTCCAGGCCTGAACATAACGACGGTCTGAAATGTTTAATGGAATTTCAAGTTCATCCTGAACACCATCGTTGTTAGGAGAAATGTATTTTGGTTTTGCAAGCAATACTGTTGGAAGTAAAGCAAAAACTAATGCTAATGATAAAAGCTTTTTCATTTCTACCCTCCTATTCATCATCACCAAGCCAGAGTTCAATTACTGGAGGTGTAGTATCTTTCATACCAAGCATAAAATCCAAACCAAGAGAAGCAGCTGTTACAGTTGTATTAATATTTTTGTAAGCACTGTAAACATTAAATTCGCTCTGTTCCCAACCGTTCTTCTTCATGTAATTGCTTGAGCCAAAATCAAATGAGAATTTAAAGTTCAAACCAATTGCAGGAATCATATAAACTTTTCCAGCAGCCATTTCGCGGATGTTCATTTTTTCAGATACACTTAAAACAATCATATCCTTTAAAGAAAACTGAAGGCTGGCATCTGCAATAAGATTCAAGCATGAAGGCAATGACAAATCAAAAGCATAAGCAATGTCAAAAATTTCGTTTCTGAACAAGCTTGCTGCTACACCAGCTTTAAGTGTAACTATGTTTGGATAAAATCCATCACCTTCATAAATACCTGCTACAGCAGTTTTTGAAAATGTTTTACCAAGGTTCAAAACAGAAACTCCAATACGGAAATCTTTCATAAAGCCTAAGTCACCAATGGTATAAACACCACCAATGTCACCTGCAATCATGGCATCCTTTCCAGCTCCCCAGCAGAAACCACTGCTAAAACCAAGACCAAGATCAAATTTTTCTGTAATTGGTTTTGCAACTGCAGCCTTGAAGTTCAAACTGTTTTTAAGATTCAGCTCTTCGAATGGAACAAAAGTTCCGTTCATGTAACCTGTAAGAACAAAAATCTTAAATGGAACAAGGAATGATGTCTGGAATGCACTTCCAAACTTTTTGGCATTTGCATCGTCCATAGAGAATAATGCTGTATAACCAACATTTAAAACAACACGCTGTTCGCGGGCAGAAATTGCAGGGTTTGTAATGATTGAATCTGGACTACCATTAAAAACAGGGCCACCAGAAACCGAAGTCCCTCCTGTTAGTGTTTTTGCACTAGATAATTCTAAATAGCTGTCTCCATAAACAGGTGGATTGTAAGCATTTAAAGCGGCAGATGTAATTATAGCTAAAAGCACTGCCAATGTAATTTTTTTCATAACACACTCCATTTGCTATTTTATATCAATAACTATACTGAATTAGCGAGTCTTGTTCTATAACCTTGAAATATAGCAAAATTTCACTTATATTCTATATTATGGATATTAATGAGAAAGAATCTAAATCAAAACCAACTCATAAACAGAGTTTCTTTCAGAGTTTATTTAGTTCACTATTCGGTGGGAATAATCCTGATGCAGAACGTAAAAAGCGATTAAAGACTATTGCCAAGAACTTTTCAAAATGTAAGTACCACAACTTATATAAGCCAGGTGCCATGGAAATGACAGGCAACTTTGGTAAATTAATGTATGAGTTATACAAGGCTATCTCTCCTGCTCAGCTATATTTTAAAAACACACAGAATCCAAATATTTTTAAAGCCCAGATTATTAATTATAATCTTTCAGAAAATCAGCTTACACTTCTTGAACATTTTGATGAACAGAAGATTCTTGATGTTGCAAGAAAAGTTCCTGTTTCAAAAGTAAGCGCTCAGCTGCTTTCTGAACTCCAGACTTTCTCTAACGAATTCGATTCTGAACGGGTAGCAAAAATTGAAAACCTTTATAAAACCTTTACCCTTTTTAAAGATTTCTGTTGTTTTGACTTTTATGTAGTCATTAAAAAGTATGATGGTGCATTCCAGGAATTCAATTTTAACGCAGTTCCAAAGCTTGAAAAAATTACTGCAGAATATATTCTTGATGACTTAAAAGATTTCATTGCTGTTTCCTATGCAATTACAGATGATTCAGTTGTCTGGACTGATTTATTTGAGATGTTCAGGAAGACTCAAGGAAAAGAACTTGTTTCTATTGGTACATGGAAAAAGATCATTGCAAAAATCAAAAGCATTCAGACTTCCCGTGCCTTTGATATGATTATTCAGCTTATTTCCCATAATCCAACAGAAGCAGTAAAAATTAATGTTCGCTCAGAAACAATAGTTGAACCTTATCTGGACAAAATTCAGAATGAAGTTCACTCAACTCTAGATAAAATCGAAACTCAGCAGAAAGAGTCTAAAGCCAGCAATCTTTGTCTTCAGATTTTTGGACCATCCACTCCACAGAATCTTGTAAACTATGTAACTGGCTTTAATGCTCTTCTTGAAAAGAAAGATCTTGAAATTCTAGAATACACAGAACCATTAAATTATCTTAAAACTTTCCTTATTGAATTTGTAAAAAAAGAAGTTCGTGAATTCTATGATGTTGTTGTAATTCGCGGACAATGGGATGCATCACTTTCTGCTCCAACATCAAATGCATATCAGGAGCTTCTTAAGATTTCTGACCAGATTTCTAAGTTCGATGAAGAATTTGCAGAAGAAGGTCCTATTGGTATAAAAATTAAAACTCTTCTTCCAAAAACAGCCCATGACTCAGGTGCTGAAAGCATTATTAATCGTGTTGTTTCAGATTCAAATGACCAGGCAAAAGGATACCTAGTTACATCAACACAGAACCTTATTTTAATCGGTAGAACTATTAAACAGCTGATTGAAGATTATGGCCAGCCAAAGCCAACAATCGTAATGAACTGGAAAGAACTGGATAAATACGTAGAGGCACCAATCAAAGAATTTATGGTTAATATGTATAAAAAGATTTATCTGTTTGTTCAGCTTATGCAGCAGTATCTTATTTCTGAGTAAACAAACTAACTTATTTTTTCAGCTTCCCGCAGACAAATGTTTGCAGTTGCTGTATCGCCAAGACGCCTGTATTCTTCAGACATTTTTCTAAGGAAGAAGGCGTCTTCTTTTTTTCCAAAGTTTAAATCCAGCGCCCGCTCATAAACATCAAGTGCAAGTTCATCGCTTATTACACCATCAATATTTTTCTTTAGAATTGTAAGTGTAAAATCCAGAACATCTGGAAAGAAAATATAAAAATACTGATATGAATATTCCATTTGAATTATCTGTTCCAGCAGAATGATTGCATCATAATATTCACCACGAATTACCAGTTCTTCTGCAAGAATATAACCGTAATCCATAAAGTCTTCGCGGGTAAACCATTTTTTCAAACTAAAGTCTGCATGGTTCATCTGCATTCGTTTGAATTCTGCTACGGCTTCATCTTCCTTCTGATGCATCAAAGTATAGAATATTAACTTAGCCCTGCTTTCTTCATCCTGGCGTTCACTAAGCCATTCATAATAATTAAAGGATTTTGAATCTGAATAAGAACGTTTAATTTTAATAAAAAAAGATTCGTCAAAAATAGAACGCTGTCGCTGATCCGAAAGAACACGATAAGCCTGCACAACCTGATCAAATAATGCGCTGTCTGTAGAAGCCCCAGTAGCATCAGGATGAAGATTTTTCACTTTTTCACGGTAGGCTTTTTTTATTTCTGCAAGGGTTGCTTCAGGTCTTACTCCCAAAACTTTGTAACAATCAATCATCTATTAATAACTCTTAAATTTCTTTTCGATATCTGGTTCCTGAACAATAAGTACAGGACAGGTAGAATTGGAAAGCACTTCATTTTCGTCAGAAGTCATAACAAACTTCTTAACACCTTTTTTGTTTACATCTTTTTCGTTTCCACCTAGAAGAATTAAATCAGCATTAAACTCTTGTGCAGCATTCAGAATTTCTGTAAAGATTCCGCCCTTTCTTAATTCTGTATGACATTTTATTCCTTTAGAACCAGCCAGCATTTTTACATAATCAAGATAGTGCTGTCCATCGACTTCAAGCTTTTCTTCAAAATCCATTTTTTCAGAATTGATAAGAAGATTATTCATTGTAAGATATTTTATAGTGGCAGTATCTACAACAAATACAAACTTAAGCTCCAGACTGTATGCTTTGGCCATCATAATAGCATACATTGCTGCATGAATTGAAGACTGGCGACCATTAATTGCAACTAAAACTTTTCTAAAAAATGTTTTCATTTATTTGCTTTCTGCCCCCCTTTTTAATGCCTTAAGAACAAAAACATTTTCCCGTTCCCGTTCTTCCAAAACAGACTCAATATATTGTTTTGTTTCCTTTGCCTGAGGAATAATCATTTTATCAAGAGCATTTACACGGCGCTGAGTTCGTTTTACTTCTTCTGCCAGACGCCAGACAATTGTACGGATTGAAGCCATTTGTGTAAGCAAAGTTAAAAGTTCAAAAAACTTAGTGATTGTTGCATCAGTATTAGCATAGGTTCCAATAAAAGAATAGAAAAGCTCTTTTTTAGGGAGTACAACATCCATGGAAGAAAAAGTCATACCACCAATGTTTACTTTCTTTTCTGTCATATCAAATTCATAATGAACTGCGTGTGCTATTCGTTCAATCTGATCTGCACCATCAACCATAAGCATGCGCTTAAAAGCGGGATACGCTTCATCAATTACCTTATCAATATCCTGTTCCAGAAGCTTTACCTTTTCTACCAGGTGCATAAGCTCGCGGACAAGGATTTCTCGTTTTTCTTCCAGCAATTCATAACCGTTAGTAGAAACAGCCAGCTGTTCTTTAATTGCGAGAAGATTCGATTTTGTTGGTGCAATATTTAATTTAGCCACTATTCGCTCCAATAATTGTAAAGCTAAAAAATTGCTGGCTCGCAATTTTTTTTAACGCTTTGCTATAGAACACCGGGCGCTCTGACCGGCGCCCTCTCACATATATTTTTCAATTAACTCTGGTTTAATACGAGTCAGCTCTTCTTTTGGAAGTTCTTTCAAAATTTCCCAGCCCAAATCCAAAGTCTGTGCTATTGTACGGTCTTCGTATTCGCCCTGACCAAAGAATTCTTTTTCAAGTCTTTCACCAAAATGCAGATACTGGCGGTCTAAATCAGAAAGTTCTTCTTCACCAATAATAGCAGCCAGATTACGAATTGATTTTACCTTTGAATAAGAAGCAAACAACTGAGAAGAAACATTTGCATGGTCTTCGCGAGTCATATCTGGACCAATTCCATCCTTCATCAAACGAGACAAAGATGGAAGACCGCTTACTGGAGGATAAACACCAGCCTGGAAAAGTTCGCGGCCAAGTACAATCTGACCTTCTGTAATATAACCAGTCAAGTCAGGGATTGGATGAGAAATATCATCATTAGGCATTGTAAGAATAGGAATCTGTGTAATAGAACCTTCACTTCCCTTTACACGACCAGCCCGCTCGTAAAGCTCAGCCAAGTCTGAATACAAATATCCAGGATAACCTTTACGACCAGGAACTTCACCACGAGTTGTAGAAATTTCACGCAAAGCTTCACAGTAGTTAGTCATATCTGTCATTACAACAAGTACATGCATTCCTTTTTCAAATGCAAGATATTCTGCGGCAGTAAGAGCACAACGAGGTGTAATGATACGTTCAATTGAAGGTGCATCTGCCAGAGACTGAAACATTACTACGTTTGCAAGTACACCAGATTCTTCAAATGTATCAACGAAGAATTTAGCAACATCATATTTAATACCCATTCCAGCAAATACCATTACGAACTTTTCATCGGAGTTCAAAAGCTTTGCCTGGCGGATAATCTGTGCTGCAAGTTTATTGTGTGGTAAACCGTTTCCAGAGAAGATTGGAAGCTTCTGTCCACGAACCAGAGAGTTCATACCGTCAATTGCGGAAATACCTGTCTGAATAAAATCTCGTGGATAAACACGGGCATAAGGATTCATTGGATTTCCGTTTACATTGCGTTTTTCCTGAGAGATGATTGGAGGATAGTTATCTATAGGTTCACCAAGACCGTTGAATACACGACCAAGCAAACCTTCACCTACGCGAAGTTCCAAAGGTTCATCTAAAAATTCAAAAGTTGTCTCATCCAAATCAAGACCTGTTGTTGAACCAAAAATCTGAACTACAACAGCTGTATCAGAAATATCAACAATCTTACCAATACGTTTTTCGCCTGTTCTATCGCGAACACAAACTGTTTCATTGTAGAAAACATTTTCAGTACGTTTAAGAACAACAATTGGTCCATCAACAGATGTTACGCCTCTATATTCTATACCTTTCATAATTTCCTACCTTGAAAAAAGTCTTTCTACATCGCCCAGCTGACTATCCAGATGATCTTTAATTTTCTGGACTTTATCAAGTTCATCATTTTTAATTACCATTTTAATGCGAACAATTTCATCACAAACTGGAAGATTAACAACATTCTGAAGTAATGCACCTTTTTTAATACATTCAACAGCCCGTCTGTAATATTCCATAATCAACTGTAAAATTAAAATCTGTTTGTCAGACGAACAATATTTATCTACATCATCAAAAGCATTCTGCTGAAGGAAGCCGTTTTTAATCATATCTGCAACCTTAAGAATAAGGCGCTGAGAATCTGGAAGTGCATCTGGTCCAATAAGGCGGACAATCTGCTGCAAACGGTTTTCTTCTTTAAGCAAATCCAAAGATTCCTGACGGAGTTGTCCCCATAAAGGATTATGAGCTTCCCACCAGTCCTTTACTTCATCTGCATATTCAGAATAGGAATCAATCCATCCAATTGCAGGATAATGGCGGGCATTTGCCAGTTCACGGTCCAAAGCCCAGAAACAACGGATAAAGCGTTTTGTATGCTGAGTTACAGGCTCAGAGAAGTCACCACCTGGAGGCGAAACGGCACCAATTACAGAAACAGAACCTTCCTGTCCTTCAAAGTTTATAACCCGTCCAGCTCGTTCATAGAAAGAAGCAAGACGAGTTGGAAGATAAGCAGGGAAACCTTCTTCTGCTGGCATTTCTTCCATACGGCCAGAAAGTTCCCGGAGAGCTTCGGCCCAGCGGGAAGTTGAGTCAGCCATAATAGCAACTGCCATACCCATATCACGGAAATATTCTGCAAGAGTAATACCTGAATAAAGTGAAACTTCGCGGGCAGCTACAGGCATGTTTGAAGTATTAGCAATAAGAATTGTTCGTTCCATAATAGAACGACCAGTTCTTGGGTCAATAAGTTCAGGGAACTCAGTAAGAACATCTGTCATTTCGTTACCGCGTTCACCACAACCAATATATACAATTAAGTCTGCATCACACCATTTTGCAATAGCATGTTGAGTCATTGTTTTACCAGTTCCGAATCCACCAGGAATTGCAGCTGTACCACCTTTAGAAAGTGGGAAGAAAACATCAATTACACGCTGACCAGTAATTAAAGGCTTAGAAACCCCCAGCTTCTGAGCGTAAGGTCTTGGCTTACGGACAGGCCAGTACTGAGCCAGCTGAATTTCTTCATCAAGCTCTGTAACACCAATAACATCATCTACTGTGTAATCACCTGAACCTTTGAATTTAACCAGAGTTTTACCACGAATAGTTGGAGAAATCATGATTTTTTCTGTAATAGATTCTGTTTCTTTTACAGTTCCCAAAGTCATTCCAGGTTTTATGGCGCACCCTTCTGCAACACCTTCAGTTGCATCAAAATGCCAGATTTTCTTTACATCAAGAGGTTCTGTTCGAACACCAGGAAGAAGAAATGCACCAGAAGCTTCATACATTGCCTGCAATGGTCGCTGAATACCATCGTAAATATTTCCAACAACACCAGGACCAAGTCTTAAAGAAAGTGGACGCTGAGTACACACAACTTTTTCACCAATGTGCATCCCAGTGTCTTCCTCATATACCTGAATTGTAGCTTTCCCAGCATTCTGGCGAATAATTTCACCAATAAGCTTTTTATTTCCTACATCTACTACATCATAAAGACCACAGCCATCAAGGCCTTCTGCATAAACAATAGGTCCCGAAATGCGTGTAATTTTCCCTTCAATCATTTTTGTCCTCTGAACAATGCGTCTGACAATTCTTCTCTATTTTTATCCAGAAGCTGACCTATAATCTCGCTAAGTGTAAGGCGAACACGGAAAGATTTATCTTCACTTTCCAGTAAAATGCCTTCAGGTTTTTCCAGATTATAATCATCTTCCAGAAGAATTTTTCCAAATTTAGTTTCTTCGCAGTTCAAAAGCTTTGAACCAAGTTTTTTTGAAAGAAATGCTTTTACTTTACTTACATCAAAACCGTAAACATAAGCATTTACTTTTACATCAGAATCAAAAGCATAATTTTTTGCAGCAACTTCAATTCTTTTATCTTCAGAAAGTCCTGTTAAATAATCATTAATATATTTGGAAAGAGTTTCGCTAATATAACCTACTTTAAAGCGTTCTTTTTCCAAAGGCATAAAAGCATTCTGATCGTTTTTAAAAGCCATCAGTTTTTTATTGTAAAACTCCTGTTTTTCGGCTTTTACTTTTGCAATATCAGTATCAACAGAACTTAAAATTGCTTCACAATCAGCATCTGCTTTCTTTAAAAGCTTATCAGCTTTTTTTCTTGCATCAGCCTGAATTTCTTTATCCAAGATTTCTGTAGATCTTAATTCCTGCATATTTCTACCTTTTTATACTTCCACACCAATAGCTTCTTTAATTGCAGCAGATAATGTCTTTTTACCCTGCATATGCCCATTCAATCCTGGGATTTCAACTATTAGAGGAAATTTACCTGTTTTTTGCCATTCAATTTCTTCTTCTTCAATTTGACTGGCAGCTTCCTCTGTTAAAATTATAACATGAGGAAGTTCGCTGGTTGGAACATTTGCAATACCCCCTTTACCAGTTACTCTGTTAAAAGCGTCAAGAACTTCTGCTCTTGTTTCTGCAATTGTTCCATCAACACCAATCAATTTGAAAGCCAGAGTCATTTCACGGCTTCCGATTATATAAAATTTCATTTACTACAAATTTTACAAAACCAGAATAAGTACACCTACAAGCATACCCCAAAGACAAATACCTTCTGCAAGACCTACAAAAGGCAAAGCTTTACCAGACAATTCTGCATTTTCACTCATGGCACCCATAGCAGCAGCACCAATTTTACCTACAGCCATACTGCCACCAAGACAAGCAAGACCTACAGCAAGAGCAGCAGCAATGTACTTAATTCCTGCAACAGCAGAAACTGTAGCAGCTGCATCACCAGCTTCTTCGGCAAACAAAGCTGTTCCAACCAGAGCAAAAATTGCTAATACAGCAAAAAGTCTTTTTTTCATTTTATACTCCTATTTCAAACTTAAATGGTTTGAATTCACTTCCAGTTTCGTGGAAGAATTTACTAAAGAATTCATAATACTGTAATCGAATTACCTGAATGGCAACAATCATACCTTCAAGAACGATAATTACAGCATTACCTGCAATCATAACAACAATGCCAGCAATACTACCCTGACCACCGCACATTTCTGTTAAGATTAATATTACATAGCCAAGAACTGCATGTGAAAGCGCAAATGCACCAACACGAACAAAGCTGACTGTATTTGAAAGATATCCAGAAATAACTTCGATTACTTCTACAATGCTGGAAATAACATAAGTTCCAAAACCGTTTTCAAGTAAAGGTCGTTTTCCTTCTACAAGATTTTCAAATGGTTCTGCAAAAGCTGCAAAGAACAAGCTTACTCCAATAATTACCCAATCATAAGCTGCAATTGCATGATGAGTAAGAACAATTCTTAATATAAGAACAATTATATACCAGAAGAAAACTGCACCTGCCAGACCATTCTTTCCGAATATTGCTTCAGCATAATTCTTACGGATAAAGTTATTAATCATATTCAAAATGAGACCAATTGTATTAATAACAAAACCAATTGCTACAGCAACACCAAAAACACCAAACATAGCTTTAATTGATGATGGGTCCGAAGATGGCATAAGAGTAAGAATTGGAGCGTGAGGAGTTCCAAACAAACCTGTTACCCAATAACTGAATGGTTTAAGCCAGGTTTCGTTACTAAAAACCTCACCTGTTAAAAGTCCCATAAAGGAACTGGTAATACCAATAGCCATAAAAATTGGAGCAAATTTATTCCAGCCCCCAACCTTAATAACCTTACAGGCCATTAAAATACCAGCCAATAAAATTACAAGCCCCTGACCTAAGTCACCAAACATAATTCCAAACAAAATTGTAAAGAAAATAGCTACAAACGGTGTTGGATCTATTGTTCCATAAACAGGAGCACCGTAAGAGAAAATAATTCTTTCAAAACTCTTAACAAACTTTCCATGTGAAAGTTTAACAGGAACCTGTTCTTTATTTGCCATTACGGATGGAACTTCGTATGGTTCATAAATGCGAATTGCTACACGACCTTCTGTAAGCTGATCAAGCTCAGTCATATAAGCTTCCTGTTCTTTTTCAGGAATCCATCCTGAAACTCTATAAACTAATTCAGTAGATTCCAAAGTTTTTTTTACAGCATCAATCTGAACACCAATAGCAAAAGCACCTAAAAGAGCAACAAGTTTTTCTTTGTGGGTTTCTGTAAAGTTAGCTTTTTCAGTTTCCATTGATTTAAGTAATGCATCAGATTCGGCTTTCTGTGTTTTAAGACTTTCCAGAACATCAGCTGGAACACCTTTAAAATCCTTTGGAACTTCCATTTCTATAAAGCCATGATTTTTAAGTTCACTTTCCAAAGCAAAACGGCCTTTTTTAGATGATGCAACCATAATACGGGTTTTATCATCACCAAGAGGAACTACAACCGCATTAGCCATAAGACTATCTTTTAGACTGTCAAATTCTTCTGCAGGAAGCTTTCCAATTTTTATAGACAAAAATGAAAGATGTTCTAGTTCAGAATAAGAGACCTGAAGATTTGAAAATGCCATAGCTTCTTTATAAGCATCATTAACTTTTACAGCAGAATCATTGGCAGCATTGATTCTTTCGCATAATTCATTAAAAGCAGCAATCAGTCCTGTAGCTTCATTTCTAGTATCTGAAGATGGCGCATTATAAACAGACAAATCCTCATTCAAAGACTGAATTCCAAGATATGCAGCAGCATCCAAAAGTTGTTTATAAATCTGACCATCAGTATCAACAGATTCATCACCTTTTTTTTCAGAAGCATCTGAATGCTTTCTAGACTGAAACTGAAATGAACCTTTCTTACCAATGTATTCAATAACTCTGCTTATATCCTGCTTAAGGACCATAAGTTCTATTAATCGCATCTGAGCTGTTCTTGCCATTTTAACCTCTCTTACTCTGCTTTTATACCAACACACGACATAGCTTCATGTGAATCAATATTCATACGCAAACTTTCAACTGCAGTTCGAATACAGCTTAGTTCATAATTTTTTATTTTATACCAGGCAATTAAAGAAGCTGTACTCATTGGATACTGATGGAACACCAGCATTGCTTCCTTGTTAATTTTTGCGCGGTTATTAATTTCTATCCATCTAGGGTCAATTTTCCAGAAAGAGCCTGGCTCCTCCGGATTCAGTAAATCCTTGTATTTCCAGTTTTCCCAATCTGCAAAATTCTCCAGGTCTTTTGAAAGAATTTCTATTGCAGGGCCAGCTATTGGATCAGCATTATTTGGAGCGTCTGTTACATAAATAAGATTTTTGATGATTTCTTCATTTTCCATCTGATAATTAATCTTAAGACGTAAGGCCCAAACTATGTTCTTTATTACATATTCATCGAGATAAAGTTTTTGGAGTGCAGCTCGTGTTTCGCCACCTGTTTTTTGAATCGATTTCCACAAATGGTCAATTATCTGCATATCAATTTTGAATTCCAGCCGCTGCTGTTCATGAATATCAGCTACATGGTCATACCACTCAAACTTTGTACCTTCTGTAATTTTCCTAATATCTGGATAAGCTGCAAAATTTAATTTTGAAAATTTACCTAAATCTATAACAGGAGGACATTTTTGCTCGCCGGCACAAAGAGCACCACCAACCTCCTTCAGGTTTTCGGCTTCATAAATACAAAGCTGGTCAATTAAAATTTCATCTGGTTTAGCATATTCACCAACAAAGCTTGTATACTGGGAAATAAATCTATTAAATGCTTCTTTTTCTATTTCTGCTGTCAGAAGCATTTCTGGAATCTGAGGAACAGGAGTGTTAAACAGCAAAGTCCACAAAGAAGACAAGTTCCCTGCAGAAAATAATTGAGCTGCTCTGTTCCCTATAAACGATTTTCCTAAAATCCCGCTGGCCTTTGAATAAATAAAAGCATCAGCGGCAGATTTATCCATATATGCCATCTGACTTTCCTTTATTCAGACAAACAAAACTTTATCTAAAACTTCATTAAAGGCTTTTGTATTTTTTTCACTAGATTCTAACGAAGAAATATATTCCTGAATTTCTTTATCATGACTTTCTTTAATCTGTTCCAGCTCTTTCTGATAATTCTCTTCAAGAGCTTTTACAGTTTTTTCGTATCTATCTTTATATTCAGCATTATATTTATTTCTTGCTTCAGCTACTCTTTTCTCTGATTCAATCTGAGCATCATTAATTAATGATGATGCATCTTTTTCTATAGATAAAAGATGATTAATAATACCAAGTTCTGAATTATTTTCCATTTTAAGCCTCAATTAACTTTCTAGTGTCATTATATAATTATAAACCTCTTGGGTGTTTTTTGTAAGTAAAATTTCATGGACAAAATTTGGATTACTTACAATCTGAAGGATATCCCGCAAAACATGCAGATGAGCATTTGTATCTTCTTCTTCAAAAACAACCTGAAAAACTACATGAACCTTTACTGGGTTTGGATTATTTTTATCTGGATTTTCAAACTCTATTCCAGAACGAGAAATACCAATTGCAATGGATGTATTTTTTAGATTTTTACAAACAGCATGAGGAACCGCAACAAAAGGATAAATGGCAGTACTCATCTGTTCTTCTCTGGCTAAAAGCGAAGAAAGCACCTGATTTCTATCAATTTCTGGATTTGTGGCAACAAGCTTTTCTACAAGCTCTGCAATACATTCTTCCTGCTCAGTACTTTCCATATTAATTTTAATATTTTCAGGCATTAAAATGTTACTAATCATAAAAATCTCGCCTCCTGTAAAAAAAATGACCTTGAAACATTACATTTCAAGGCCCTCTTTGGTTACTGATTAACAGTATATATTAATTTGTATTTTCTGAAAAATTATTCAGCAGCAGCTTCTGTTTCTGCTGTTTCTGCTGTTTCTGCTGTTTCCTGCCACCATTCTGCATTTGAAGATGTATCTTCTGCTGAAGCTTCAACATTTGTTTCATCTGCGAGAGAATCAGCAACTTTATTTGATGATTTGTTTACCATAGCAAGGCTAACTGCAAGAACAAAGAATAAAACTACAAGAACTAAAGTTGTCTTTGTAAGAACACTTGCAGAATGTGCACCAAATGCAGCAGTTCCGCGACCACCTAAAAGGCCACCCATTCCATTTTCACCATCATCCTGAATTGCAACTAACAAAATCAACAAAAGACTAACAATTGCAAAAACTACTAAAAGAACGATACCTACAGGACTCATCTATAAACTCCTAAAACTATTTTTTCTATATAAGTTCTAATATTTTATTAAAAAGAAAGGATTTTGTCTACTAAATTAATGCAGAATGCAGAATTAAGAATGCAGAATTAAGAATGCAGAATTAAGAATGCAGAATAGAAAAAAAGCGTTGCAGAAAGATTTCTCTTTATACAACGCCTTTTTTCAAGAACGATAATTCTTAATTAGAGAACACAGATTGGTACGAATGTGTCAGCTTTCAAAGAAGCTCCACCAATCAAACCACCGTCGATATCTGGCTGAGCCAAAAGTTCAGGTGCATTAGATGCTTTCATAGATCCACCGTACTGAATGATTACTTCATCAGCAACTTTCTGATCGTAAAGTTTTGCAATGTAATCACGGATGAACTTGTGAATAGCCTGAGCATCTTCTGGAGTAGCAGTTTTACCTGTACCAATAGCCCAAA
>JAEDFM010000056.1 GCA_016292805.1 Treponema sp.
CGGTTTACAAAATTAGAGAAGGTTTTATGCAGCAGAATGTAAGAGAAGGAATTATTCTTAGACAACGGGCAAATAGTATTGTCAAAGAAGTGTTCCGTAAATCAATTCATATATGCAGCTCATTAGTTCCTTTATTATTAAAGTATGCCTATTGGCCAATAATAAGCCTGCTGATTTTTGCTGTAGTATTTTATTCAGTTTGTGAAATTTTTCGTCTTAAGGGAATTACAATTCCATTTATTTCAAAAATTACAGAAATTGCTGCACGCAAAAGAGATGAAAACAAGTTTGTTCTTGGACCTGTAACTCTTGTACTGGGAATCGTCATGGCTGCTTTATTATTGCCATTACCAGCCGCAACTGTAGGAATATTTGCATTAGCTTTTGGTGATGGTACTGCAAGTCTTGGTGGCAGGCTTTTTGGCAGAGTACAGATTCCTGGTTGTCATGGTAAAACTGTTGCTGGAAGTTTAACCTGTTTTTTTGCTGTTTTTGTTTCCTGTTTCTGCTATTCTCAGAATTGTTTTATAAGCCTTATTATTGCTTTAAGTGCAATGGTTATAGAGATGCTTCCATTAAATGATTTTGATAATCTTATTATTCCAGGTGTTATAGGTACAGTTTTCTTTTACATCTCAAACATATAACTATTATGAAGGGACTTAAGGTAAATAATAGTTCCTATAATCATAAAACTACAGCCGCTTACAAGCTTTAACAAATTGGATGAATCATAAGTAATTAAATATCCAAAGCTTAATAATCCATATCCAATTGTAATTGCCTGACTTCCCTTATTTTTTAACTGTTTTATGAAGTTTACAAAAATAGTAAGAACTATGATTGTAACAGAGGTAGAAATAAGAGCCTTATAAAAACTGTAATAAATAGTAAAGTTTGAATATATTTTTGATGTATTTAGTGGAATAAAGAAAGCAAAAGTCATAGCACAAACAAAAATCATCAATAAATTTCGTTCTGTATTCTGGCGTTCTTCTTCTGAAGTAAAAATATTTAAGCTGAGTAATGCCATAGGGGCAAGAATTCTAGCCAGAAGAGTACAGGTTCCAAGTGTAAATATGAAATTAGAATGTGGACCATCTGAATAATAAAATGGAACAAGAATTCTACAGGAATCAAAAAGAAATGAAGCTAAAAATAAGAGAATATAAACAACTTCTGATGATTGTGTTTTTTCGAATCCCAGCCAAACATAAATGCTGGTTGTAATTGTGTATAGAACTAAAAAAATAATTCCAATATAGACATACAACACATTATATTTGAAAAGGAAAAACTCGCTAGGTTCAGTTGTAAAATATAATTCTGGTAAAGTATAGTTTTTTGTAATTAATTTAAAGGTTATAAGACCTGCTTCTACCAGACAAACCAGGATAGAAATTATTAAAAAAGCAATATTCAGGCGATTTCGAAGCTTAATTGTCATGTTTAAAATGATATAGTGAACAGAAATATTAGTAAAGACTTTTTAAATTATTCCGAAAATCAAATAAGATAAATAATTTTTCGTTGGCCTTCGGGAGGATAAAATGAAAAAATCTTTAGTTTGTGTTTTAGTAGCAGCATTAAGTCTAGCTTCTGTTTTTGCAGGAGATGTTGCTTCATTTGTTGATTTAGGTTTTACAGACGACGGTAAATACTATGTTTTTGGACAGTATGGAAAAATAGATAAAAAATTCCAGGGCTGGGCTGAAATTTATCAGGTTGATATTGCTGCAAATGATTATGTTGATAGTGGTGTATTCAAAACAAAGCCATCAGCTGTAACTGCAGAAAAATCTGGTCGCGAAGTATACGAAGCTCTTGAAGCAAAAAGCTATTACTATATGAAAGATATAAAATGTACCCCTGCAAATGCTGATCATGTACTTTATATTCTTGAAGATTTGAATAAAAAAGGAACTGATGAAATTAAATTTACAGATTTCCGCGGTTCAGATATTGAAAATCCAGATACATACACTATAAATCTTGTTCCAACAATTACTGGAACTGGAAAAAATGTTAAATCATCATTCTATATTAATGTTGTAAAAAAGGATGCTGACGGAAATGTTCTTATGACAAAAAAAGTTGGTACTCCATCTATTACTCGCAAAGGTGTGAGCAATTATAAAATTGAAAGAATCTTCTGCGATAAATCAGAAAGAAATCTTATTTTTGTAATTGAAAAAATGTTTGAAGACGATTCAGGAATTTCTATCCGCTATATGGTAGAAGCTGCACAGTTCTAAAAATAAAAAAAAAGTTATGAAATTTTTGTAAAAAGTGCATAACTTTGTCCATAATATATATAGAGAATATTAACTGGAAGGAAAGCACACAGGAAACTGTGTGCTTTTTTTATGCTTAAGGAGATTATTATGGACAGAAAAGTGATTAAAAAAATCATTCTAACATTACTGGAAACATCAGGAATTACAGCTATTGTTTTGCTAAGTGTTTTTCCTGTTTCCTGTAAGGTTACAACTCAGGGAATTCAATTGATTGGGGGAAATTACAAGGTTCCAAAATTATTGAATATGAATGTAAATGATGAGAAATCTGTAAGTTTGTATTTTAGTGATGAAGTGAAGGTGGAAAATCTTATTGTAAGTCCCTTTGTTCCTGGCTTTTCGGACAGTGTAGATATTTCAAATAGTATGGAATTAAGTACGGCATTGGATTATGCGTCTGGTAATTATGGTATGGTGGAGTGTAATGTTGAATATTCTAACGAAAATAAAACTACAATATTGAATTTTGAAAATGGAACTGAAGCTGGCAAAGCTTATGAAATATATGGCGTTGTAAGGGATAGAACAGGTAATACATTGACTTTCTGTATTCCGTTTACTGGCTATAATTCAAGGATTCCGAAAATCCAGATTACAGAAGTTCATCCAGCTATGGCTGCCGTTCAAAAAACTGAGGACCAGAATGGTACCAGACGACTGGAATATGTGGAATGCTGTGTATTATCAGACGGAAATCTGGCAGGTTTGGAGCTTTGTAGTGGCTATGCAGGGGATTCTAAAGGGTATGAATTTTTACCGCTGGAAGTTCAAAAAGGAGAAGTTTTTGTAGTACATCTACGGACCTGGGGTGAAGGGTGTATAAGTGAAGAGGGAAATGATTTAGATTTAGCCTTTTCCAGATATTGTGGAGAATGGCGTGATTTATGGAGTTCTAATACAACTAAACCAATGGGTGAAAAAAATGATGTTATTGTAATTCGTAATAAAACAACTGGTGTGGTGCTGGATTGTTTCTGGTATGAGGACGGTACAATTTCCAACTGGGGAGAGTATCTTAAAACAGATTTTACTGTTACAGAAGGTTTTGCGGAGATTTATCCGGATGGTATAAACGGTGGTGGTTGCAGTTCTGCGGGAATTGGCACTACAAAAGTATTTGCCAGGGGTGGGGACGGAAGGTGGAGTATAACAACTCCTAGTCCGGGTTCACTTTAAACCAATGTTAAATTATGCTATATTTTCTGTATGGTAGAATTATTAGCTCCTGCAGGAAATATAGAATCTCTGGAAGCCGCTATTGGCGAAGGTGCAGATGCAGTTTATTTAGGTCTCAAAAGCTTTAATGCAAGACTTCGTACAACCAACTTTGCATGGAATCAGTTTGAGGCAGCTGTTGAAAGTCTTCACAGACAGAATAAGAAAATTTATGTTGCTGTAAATACAGTTTGTGAAGAAAGAGAAACAGAACGTTTATATAGATTTCTTTCATTTTTACATGATGTTGGACCAGATGCATTAATTGTTCAGGATTATGCAATTATGCGTATGTGTCAGGAATTCTTTCCTGATATGGAATTACATGCATCTACACAGATGAATATTGAAAGTTCAAATGCAGTTAAATTACTTCAGGATTGCGGTGTTAAGCGCATGGTTTTAGCCCGTGAACTTGGTCTTGATGAAATCAAAAAGATTAAGACAGAAACTGGTGCAGACCTGGAAACATTTGTACACGGTGCTCTTTGTGTCAGTGAATCTGGTCTTTGTATGTTCTCCAGCTTCCTGGGTGGTAAGTCTGCAAATCGTGGTATGTGTGCACAGGCATGCCGTCGTTATTATACAGCAGAAGTTCCTGGTGGAATTAGACAGGGCTATTATTTCTCTCCTTGCGATCTTGAATTAATTGATCAGATTCCAAATCTTATTGAAGCTGGCGTTAATTCATTTAAGATTGAAGGTCGTATGAAAAGTGCTGAGTATGTAGGAAGTGTAGTTGCTGCATACCGCTTTGTTATTGATAATTATCTGGAAGATAGAAAAGGTGCCATTAAAGCTGGTAAACGAATGCTGGCAGCTGATTTCGCCCGCAGTAAAACTACTTACTGGTATGGATTTAAAGATTTTGAAGATGGTGTAAATAATGCTGCATCTAAAATTCTTAATCCTGATCAGGCTGGTGGAACAGGTATTTATCTAGGAAAAATTGCTGGAACAAAGCCTGCTCCAAAAGAGCTTATTATGGCTCTTCGTGAAGCTGCAGCTCCAAATGCAGATCCAGAACAGTTTAATATTCAGATGGGGTACCTTAAGGGTGGCAGTTATGATCCAGATCCAGGTGATTCAATCCGTCTTCATAAATCAGATGATACAGGTCGTGTAAGTCATAAAATCCGTTCTGTAGAAAACGATGATGAAGCAGGTAAGCGCTGGATTGATATTCCAAAAGGCTTTACTATGGGCGATGAAGTTTATCTTTTGCAGATGAAGTCAGGCTCAAAGCGTTATAACCGTATTTTACCAAATGACATCAGTAAATACCGAAAACAGCCTAAAGATGAAATTCTTCCAATTCTGGATGTTACTCCTGTTCAGCCAAAGGAACTGAATTATTTCCCAGAGGGTGTTTATGTTCAGGTTTCTTCTATTCCTGATGTATTTGCAGTACAGGGCTTAAATCCTGTAAGAGTAATCATCGAATATAACTCTGAAACAAGTTATGATCTTTTGAATCATAAAACTGTTATTCCATTCTCAAAGAAACAGACTTATATTTCTTTAGATCCATTCTGTTCTGCTGCTCAGGAAGATAGATTAAAAGAAGAACTAGATAAGCTTGTTGCTGACGGTTATTTTAATTTTGTTGTAAATAATATTGCTCATATTCAGATGTTAAAGTCTGCGAAAGTAAATATGATTGCAGGTCCTTATCTTTATACATTTAACAGATGGGCCGTAAGCTGGTTGGAAAATCAGAATATTGGTGCATTCATTATGCCTTATGAAAATTCAAGGCGCAATCTTGAAGCAACCTTTGATCAGAATGTGCGATCAAGAGTTCTTGTACCAGTATTTGCTTATCCTGCATTATTCCGTATGCGCTTTAAGCTACCTGAAGATTATGATTTTACTTACTTCGAGGATAAAGAAAAGAAAGTATTCAAAGTAAATTCTACTGCTGACGGTTCTTTCGTTATGCCAGAAGAACCATTTGCAATTACCGATAAAGTGAATTACATCAAGCAGGCTGGATTTAATAAGATTCTTATAGACTTTTCTAAGACAAAGGTTACAAGAAATCAGATTAAGACTATTTCTTCTTCTATGCTTAAGGCTCAGCCAATTCCAGATTGTTCTCGTTTTAACTGGAAGGATGGATTTTATTCTCCACAGCAGATAGAAGAATACAAAGCTGCCAACGAAAGGGCTGCCGCTCGCGCAGCAACCCAAAATCGTACAGGCAAAAGGTCTGGTAAACGCAGATAGGTTTACCCGAAGCATATATTAAAATACTGCTTCTTCAACCATTTCAGACTGCTGTTCTTCTGAAGTTTGAGCTTCGGCAGGGGCAGCAGTTTCTTTTTTAACATTACTTTCCGATTTTCCGCCATTGTTTTCACCAGCTTCGGAATTGTTCTGGAATTTAGGCTTGTATTCTACATGTTCTGCAACAATATAGGTTTTGCTCTGATTCTTATTATCTGTATCCTTCCAACGATCCTGCTTTAAGCGCCCTACAACACGCACACCACGACCTTTTGTAGCTTGTGTAGAACAAAATTCAGCCATGCGCCCATATGTTTCTACTTCGAAATACGAAACCTCAGTAACTCCATTACCGTCCTTGTTTTTGTACCAGCGGTCAACAGCTACTGGAAATTTACAAACCTTGAAACCTTCCATTGGTTCCGAAAGTTCACCTTGTCTTACAATGTTTCCTTCAATGATTAAAGAATTTAAGTGATTCATAATTACACCTCTTTTAAAACTTTTTGCCGGCACAGACTTAAAAAGTCTGCATATATATATTGTCCAAAAAGATGCATTTTCGGAAAAGAATTTCAAAAAAAAGTGAAAAAAATTAAAAAAATATTAAAAAAAAGCCTGCAAAATGAAGTGCACCTCCTAAAATTGAACTTTATTTGTCCAGCTTTAGGGGTGAACTTCAAAACTACAGGCTTTTGTGTTTTTAGTAATTCAGGTATTAATTGTTTGAAAGAAGTCTAAGCATATATAAAGTTACATATTCTGTAAGTGCTTTTTCTTCCTTGATTTTCTGCATGTTTGGAGTTCTAACAAGTGCAACTGCTAGATTTTCAACCCGTTCTCTGGAGAAGGTTTGTACAGAAATTGTATTTATAACACGGCGTGTATAATCCCGAATTAAGGAATTAACATCTTCTGTAAGGTTCTGATAGCCTTCTTTTGTAATCATTTTGTTCCACTGTTTTTCCAGATAGTTTAGCTCCCGGTCAATGGTGGAACCTTCAGGAATAAGTTCGTCAGAAATCTGTTTTGCTTTGTTCGCAATCTTTTCTGCCTTTGTTTTTCCATTTACTTTTGTATCATCAGTTTTAGTTTCTGATTCAACTTCTTTTTCCATTGATTCCTTTGCCTTTTTATATTTCTTTTTTGCATTAATAAGGCTTAAAATCCATGAAATAACAGGAATTGTATAAATGAATGGGAGACGAGATTTTGCATTAGCAAGAACCTTTTCTCTTTTAAGCATAAGTAATTCTGAATATGACATAAGCTTGCCATCTACGAAAAGCTGGAAGCTGTCTATATCATCAGGATTTCTTTCCATTCCCAATAAAGTCATAAAGTTGGCATTTAAAAGAGAGTGGAGTACTGGTGAATTAGTTTCAATCATTTTATCAAGAAGCTTTTCAAATGCTGCATCATCAGTCATTTCTTTTAGCTTTTCATAATTTAAAAGACTGTTGTACCAGCGGTTTTCAATTATGCTGCCAATAGAGCCGTTTGCTTCGTTACAAAGACGCACAACAACCTGAACAACCTTCTTTTTATAAACATAATAACGGGTTCCAGAGTTAACCTTAAATACAAGAAGCTGTGGTAATTCGTTAGAAGCACCATCCTGTGTCATTTTCTGCAGGAAGTTTTTAAGATCATCTTCTGTATAACGGCCGTAAAGTAATCTTCCGTTTTTATCCTGGAATTTAAGAATTTGATTCATAGAGAAAAAATATGGAGGCTTTGCAATACCTGCTTCCAGTTCTCTAAGAGCTTCTTCCCGTTTTTGCTGTGACTGAAATTTCTGTTTAAGGAAAGTAGAGTGAATTTCAGAAATCTGAACAGCCTGGAGAATATTTGTATCTTCTAGTGTGCGGTCCTGAATCTTTTCAAAATCCTGGCGTACATAATAAAGTGTCTGATTCCAAAGGTAATAATCATCGCCCTGATCAAATTCAATCAGCTTATCATTTGGAGTATCGATAAAGTGTGTAAAGAAGCTTTTGATTGAAATTTCTTTTGTAGGGTTTGTGCTTCTAAGCTTTTTAATAAAGTAATCGTGGAATTCTTCTTTTTTAAGAATCTTTTTGATTTTTTTCTGAGCAGTTTCAATAAGAACCTTTGCAGGAACACTGGCTGGAAAAATAAGAGAAGGAACTTCCTTTGAAAATTCAAGACAATACATTGCAGCTGTTTTTGGAGGTTCTTTGTTAAGATTATCTACGATGAACTGCTGTGCCTGTTTTTTTTCCAAAACTGAAAGTGGAAATTTTTTAGGTAAATCTGAAATTAAGGGATATGGAATAGCTTCGTTTGAAAGCATTTCCTTGTATCTGATTGAATAGTTTGTAGAGAAAGAAGCAATACAAACAATAATCTTTTTACCATTGTTATCGATGATACCTGCAATGTGTTTTTCTTCAAGTCCTGCCAATTCTGCAGAAACAGTCTGAGTTGAATCACCAAGATATTTAACAAGTGCAGCTTCTTCTTCTACGTGTCTTTCTGCATATTTCTTTACATAACCGCAAAATTCCCTGAAGTCAATAAAAGGGGAGTTTTGTTTGTCTGCATAATGTTTTAGGATTGCGCTTAAATTAGATACTGCTGCCATATATATATTATAAAGGAGATTATGGATTTATAAAAGTGATATTTTGAATAGAATTTTAGTTTGAAAGCACATCATAAGGCTTAGGCTTTGTGATGTGCTTTTTTTGTTTATGTCATATTTATTAAACCTGTACTTTGTTGAATTTTATATATAGAAAGAATAAAATACAGTTATGCTAACTTCAAATCGTATGAATGGGCTTCACCCATATGTTCCTGGTGAACAGCCTAAAGACCGTGTTTATATTAAACTTAATGCAAATGAAAATCCTTACCCACCTAGCAAGGAAGTAACTAAAGCCGTTGTTAAATTTGTAAAACAGCATCCAGACAAATTAGGATTGTATCCAGATCCAGATTCTAATGATTTACATGCTGCTATTGCTGATATGCTTAATAAAAGTGGTGGTGTTCTTTGCCGTGCTCAGGTACACGGTAAAGAAGTAGCTCCTGCACCAGAAGATAAAATTCCTTTTACTGTAACTCCAGATATGATTTACAGTGGAAACGGAAGTGATGAAGTTTTATCTTTTGTTTTCTATGCCTTCTTTGATTCAGGCCGCAAGTTTGTGCTTCCTGAATTTACATACAGTTTTTATCCTGTTTATGCAGGTTTTTATGATATTCCAATGGATACAGTTCCTTTAAAAGATGACTGGTCGCTGGATACAGAAGAAATGCTTAAGCGGGCAGAAAACAATCAGTGCGGTATGATTTTTGCAAATCCAAACGCACCAACTGGTATTGGTCTTACAAGAGACCAGGTTCGTGAAATGCTTAAAAAAGCCAGAGCTGACCAGATTTTTATTGTTGATGAAGCTTATGTAGATTTTGGCGGTGAATCTTGTATTCCACTTTTGGCTGAATTCAAAAACCTTGTAATTGTAAGAACTTTCTCTAAGAGTTTGTGTGGAGCAGGACAGAGACTTGGTTATATTGTTTCTTCTCCTGAACTTGTAAATATTGTTACAACAGTAAAGAACTCTGTTAATCACTTTCCAATTGATGCTGTAGCTCAGGTTAGTGGTGCAGCTGCCTGCCGGGATGTTGCTTACTATGTTGGTACATCTAAAAAAGTTGCAGAAGAACGAGAAGCTTTTTATAACTTTTTGAAGGATAAAGGGTTTTATGTAATAAAGAGCCAGACTAACTTCCTTTTTGCAAAGAAAGATGGAATTGCTGGTGAAGATTTGTACAAAGGTATTAAAGCTGAAGGATTATTGATTCGTCACTTTAAGACTCCTGGCATTGAAGATTTTGTTCGTATTACAATTGGAACAAAGGAACAGATGGCAGAATTGCGTAAGGCTTTTGAAAAGGTTTTAGGTAAATAACGGGGCGTTACGGGGTGTCCCCGTTAGAAGGGGTGGGGAGCAACAAAGTGCGACCCAGGGGAAGGCTTTCCCCTCCGGCACCCCTTCTAGAGGAAGCTTCTGACGAAGCTGATTAGACCAGGGGAAGGCTTTCCCCTCCGGCACCCCTTCTAGAGGAAGCTTCTGGCGAAGCTGATTAGACCAGGGGAAGGCTTTCCCCTTATAAAATATGGAGTACATAA
>JAEDFM010000018.1 GCA_016292805.1 Treponema sp.
GGCCAGGATACGGTGATAACTCACGTGTTCTCGCTTGGATTTTTGACCGCTGTAACGGTGTTGACAATGCTGTTGATACTCCAATTGGTCTTATGCCAGCTGAAGGTGCATTGAATACTGAAGGTCTTGCTGACTGCTACAAGAAAACTCTCCCAGAAATCCTCAAAGTTGATGTTGAAGGATGGAAGAAAGAAGTTAAAGACGTTCGCGAAAACCACTATCCAAAATTCGGTAAACACTTACCAAAAGAACTCAACGCAATTTTGGATGACCTGGAAGCTAGACTTAACAAGGCTTAGTTATGTGCAAGTTTGCCGATAGGCAAACTTGGTAAGCAGCCGCAAGGCTGCGACACGATCTGGAAGCTCGCTTGAACAAGTAATTTGGACGACCTTGATGACGGGTTTATGCTATTTGCATAACCCGGCAAACATATTTTATTGAAAAGTCGTTAAGAAAAATTGTGCAACAATTTTTTAGACTTATCGATATATTAAGTCAAGACTTTAAGCGTAGCGTGTCTTGACCGTACGTAAGCTCGCTTAAACAAGTAATTTGGAATCCTGAAACAATTTCTGGATAACTGATAAAAAGCCTGCAGATTTGATTTTCTGCAGGCTTTTTTTATGTTTTTTTGACAAATAGAAAATTTACATTATCATTATTATTGGTAGTTAAAATGATTATTGATGAATTTAAACAGTATTGTAGAGATAAGGGGAAATACAATATAACTAATTTGCCTGAAATTCTGAAAATATTTAATGAATTTGAGAAAAAAAAGAATAATACTTCCATTCCAGATGAGCCTGCAGAAGCTTCTGAAATTGATTTTAGCGGTTTATTAATTCTGGAAAATGAAAATAAATAATTAATTAGTATGAATCCAGGTAAGTTCGTGTTTGTTATAATTCAAATGCACGATTTTGCTTCCTGGAATATCTGCAAATTGCTGGATTAGAGGCCAGTCGATTGCCCCCTGCATTTTAATGGTACAGATCATTTTCTTTTCTGAATCGTATGCAAGCCATTTTTTAATCCATTCTAATAAACGCTCTGGATAACAGATAACATCGCTTAAAACCCAGTCTACAGGTCCAATTTCTTCCATAGTTAAAGTAAAGGCATCATGGGTCTGGAATTTAACTAAAGGATTGTTCATAAGAGAATCTGCAAGGGGAGCTCTGTCTACGGCGTAAACCTGTGAGCCTAAGCCAACTAATACCCAGGTCCAGCCGCCAGGGCAGGCGCCGGCTTCAAAGCAGCGGCTATTGCTGTCTGGAAGGGTGGTGCCGTTTAACAGGTTTGCCATTGTAAGGCTTTCTTGAATTTTTAAGTAGGCACGGCTTGGAGGATTTTCGTGGTCTTCTATAAAATGTAATGTGCCGGCTGGTAAGGTTGAGCTGGTTACTGCGCTGGCAATCATTGTGTGTTCATCAATTAATGTATAAAGTCCCATTGGACTGTTAGGAATTGTAACAGGAAATTTTCTGTCTTTAAGATTTATATATGGAAGTTTATCCTGAATAAGCTGTGCACGGCGGAAACAAGTGTACTGGTATGGTGCCCAGTTTCTCTGAAGTTTTTTTAATTCTCCTGCAGCTTCTCCAATGGAATCAAATGTAACCATAAATGGTTCTTTCATAACTGTGCGGGCAAAATATGGAGATAGTTCAATTAACTGTTCTGGTAAATCTTTTTGATTATAAAAGAGAAGTTCGCCGTAAATATTTGCTGGAACTGCTGTTACACCAAAACGGTCTCTAAGTTCAGACTGTAGAGTTTGAGTCATATCTGGGAAAGGTAAAAAAGCCTGACCCTTAAGCTGTGTGATTTTTGTGCTCATAATTATTTAATTTCCAGTAAATCGTCAGAATATTTTTCAGAAAGATATTCTATGAAAGTTGAAAGGCGATTTACATCAGGAGAATAAAGAATCTGTAAGCCGATAAAAGTGTTTCCATCGCATTCTTTTACCCACTGTGGTTTACAGATAAGATTCAAAGGTGGTTCATCATTATTACTGTTTGGAGAAAGCTTGATTTCATATTCGTTTTCTAAATCAACAACAACAGGAACCTGATAGTGAACTTTACATCCACTTAAAGAAATATCATCAAGAATACCTGGAATAGCGCATAACTGTGGAGAATTGATTCTTCCGATTTCTTTATAACGAGTTTCCTGTCGATCTTTATAACCCATAACTACATTATAAGTTTTATCTTTATTAAATTCAATTCTGTGTACTATTTTTCATTAATACACATTACTTTACGAGTTTCATCAATTCCTTCGCCAATTACACGAATAAAGTACAATCCACGGGCAACCATATTGCCCTTTTTGTTTGTACCGTTCCAGGTGTAAATATGATCGCCAGAAACATTGTTTGAATTTTCAAGATAGCTGATAACATTACCATCAAGGGTCATTACTATAACCTTAAGATTTCCTTTACGAGGCATTGAAACTTTAATGGTTGTTCTTTCGCCTTTAAGGACATTTATTACGTTGTTATAAATTGAAACGCCACCTCGTTGTGAGGTAACGGCTTTAAGCTTAAATGACCACAGGTCTAAGGTCTGAATATCTGGATTAAGAATATTACTTGTTCTTAAAGCATAAATAGGAGAAGAAATACCTGTATAACTTGAACCATCGTTTGTGTTATCTGGATTATGCATAATGCTTGTGCCATTTAATCCAAACAGGAACTGAATCTGATCACCAGAATTCCAGTCATAATCTTTTTGATTAAAGTTGAACTGGATACGGTTAGGATATTTTTCTTCATCAAAATCTGGAGCTGCAGTATGTAAAACTGTTTCAAAGTTTTCGTTCAATACATCTGACAGTGGTTCAAATGCTGGTGTACCTGCAACCTGTGGCAACCAGATTCGTTTTTTAGTATCAAAGTCGTTATTGAAATGTGTAGAAACAGATTCTGCAGTTGGTGCTTTAGACAGATACAAAGTAAAGCTTTGAGTTGCAGGAACTCCGGCGTCGTTTGAGTCATCTGAATCACCATCAGAAGTTGTGTTTGTAATCAAATTAATCTGGCCACCGTATGGAAGAGTACCAAAGTTTTTCTGGTCTTTACTCCAGTCGTGAACAGCCCAACTGCCGTTTTCGTCATCTGGAGAGCGCATCATACTGGCAGCATTGTCTCCTGTATAATCTGGGTCGTAAGCATATTCAGGATTGATGACATTGATAGCAAAGTCTGAAAGAGGATGTGCTTTGTACATCTGAAGGTAACTGATACCATCGAAGTCCTGAATATAAGTTACGCGGGCTCCAGCTGCAAGAGTAAATGGATCTAATGAATATTCACTTTCGCTGGCAGGGAAAGCAATTCGTATATATTTAGTTTTAATATCATCAAGAGTTACGGCGCGGTTTAATGTAAGCTTGAATGCTGTAAACTCTTTATCACCTTTGTGAGTACCTGTAACTGTAAGTGGTTCATAAACCTGAGCAGATTCAACCTTAAGTGATGTATCTTCTGTAAAGCTTGAATTAATTGTACCAAACTGAACAATTGAAGGTAAAACATCAACTAACTTTTCGTGTGTATAAGAACCTACTGAAATGTTTTCCAGTTTAAGTTTCTTTACAAATACAATATATAATTCTCCGTTACCATGTGTATTTCCACCAACTGGAGCCAATGTAATATCAAAGTCAGGTGGTGTACGGTCGATGCTGGACATTAATGCATTTTGTAAACGGTTACCGGCCAGGTCAGTAATATAGGCATTTGTATTATCATAGCTGATAGAGAACTGAACTTCGTAACTGTATGAAGAACCTGAAATTTCAAGACTGATATAATTATTGTCATCAGTTGATGGAATAGGGTAGGCATCGTTGCTTGACCCTGTAAAGTAACTTGAAGTAGCACCTGGTGTAATTGCTGTAAAATTATAGACAGGTTCGGCATCAGAGTGAATTCCAAATTTGAATGCTGACTGCATATTGTAGTATGAGCTGTAGCGGATACCGCCGCCTGTTCTGGCAGCACCATTTGCAAATGCACGAGATCCACCAAATTTATCTGCAGCCTGGAAACCTGGCTTTAATGAGTAGCGATAACCTTCTGCATCAGGAGCATCCAGCATTTGTGACCAACCGTGAGTAAATACGAAATATGTATTATTACCATTTTCTTCATTATCAAGAATATGGAATTCAAGCTTATCAATTACAGAACCATTACCTGTTGGAACGATTTCGTATTCATCAGCGTAGTCGTTACGGATTTTGCGAATCTGGGAGAATACTGGAGCTGATGTGTCCCATGAACCATAAATGGCATTTAGAGTTTCGTTTTTAGCACCCTGGTTAAGTTTAAACTCTGTTGCAATTTTATGATTTGTCTGTGTTCCTTTAACATCAATTGAGTTACCATTTGTATCTGTAAGATAAGAGTTTTCAATAGCTCTTACAGTTGAACCGTTTGCTGGCATTTCTGAGTAATCAATATAACCTATCCAATTTTTGTGTGTTCCATCAATGGTTCCGTCAACATAACCAGCAATAGAAACACGGATTCTGTTTGTCTGTTTTTCAGCACTTTGACTGACAGAGGTTGAGAAGTTTCTGTAAAGAGAATGAGGACTTGATGAATCCAGTTTGTTTCCAGAATTCAATCTGCCGTCAGTAAATGCAGCAAGGCCTGCAATTGTTAAACCTTTTCCTGTGGCAGGTGTAATTCCTGTTCCCACGCCGGCACCTGTAATGCCACCAAGGGTAGCTGAAGCCTGAATATTGTTTTCTCCGTCTTCGGCTTTGAGTGCTGTTGTTTCATTGCCAATATTTACTGGTTCTGAATACAGGAATTCTACAAAGTTATGAGCATCGTAATCAGGCTGTATATCTGAATCTGGAATGTGATTTTCCTGACCTGTGTAAACTGCCAGAAGTACAGGAGAACATTTATCCTGAGTTGCTGTAAATCCTTCTGCCTCTGTAAAACCGTCGGCTTCAAAGTTTATGCCGTAGTTGCTGCTCATTGTGTGACCTTTGGCACTAGTGAACATTCCTTCAAGCATGCTTAAATCAACTGTAATATTGTGGTGAATACCATTACGGTCAGTTGATTCAAGAGGATTTGTTGCAATCTGATTATATGCATATTCACCGTCTGCATCTGTATTCCAGTATGAAGCAGCAGTGTTAGTTTCTGTGTGAATTGTTTTTAAGTAGAAGCTTGTAACACCTTCTGAACTGGCTTCTAATTCTGTTGTACAGTCTTTGTCTGTGTAAGCAACTGGATGGAAACGATATTCCTTATTGTTATACCAGAGTCCACCTTTTGAAAGTTCGCCGTTGGACTCTGCAGTTGCTCCAGCTCCAAGATTTGTGTTGATTTCGTTATGTGCATTTTCTACAGGGAGAGTGAATTCTACATAAATAACATCATCGTAAACTGTATAAGCCTGTGCAATCTGAGGAATTTCGAACTGTAAGTTTTGGTTGTTGCCACCGTTATCAGTATTGCCCTGTTCAACTGCAGCTGTTACATAACCTGTGTTAGCGGTAACTCCTGTAATTGCAGAATTGAAGATTGCTGCGTATGGAAGTCCCCACTGTTTTTCTGTTACTGCGTCGGTTGTATTTAGTTCTGGTTTAGAAGATGTATTTGCAGGAAGGTCCAGAGTTACGGATGGTAAATTAGTTCCGTTTAAATAGAAGTTGTTGCCAACTTTAATTGTTGAACCTGCAAGAGAGTCAAAGGTTGTAGTTTTTGAATCCTGAGCATAAGCAAAACTGAAGGTTGGATCTGTGTAATATTCAAAGCGAGTGTTATTGTCACTGTAACGTTTGTCAGTGGCAGAATAAGCTGCACCCCAAACTGCCAGGTTGTGCAATGCTTCAAGAGTCTTTCCGCTTTTAACTGTAACTGCACCGTTATACATATAGATGTTGTTTGCTGTAAAGTTGCCGTCAAAAATAATTTTATTTGTGTCACAATCAATATACAAATCGGAATCAAGATTTGCGTTTGTTGTAGAAGTCCATGTACGGTCTTTTGTACCTGCAGATTTAATATAGCCGGCAGTAACTTTTTCTTCCGAAGTAAAGCTTGTATTTGCGTCAATTGCAAGAGCATAAGTTGAACCGCTAAGCTTATTGTTGATTGTAAGTAAATCTGCAGGAGTTGAATTGCTGACTGTAAGTTCAGTGGCTTTTGTTAATGTAATTTCGTCATTATAGGTTTGAGATGAAGTTGTAATAACATTGGTTTTCAAAGTAACAGGGCTGTTAATTGTAAGTGTATTAATGTCTGCACCTGCTGTCTGAGTAAGATTAAAGGTTCCGTTGTTATTCAAAACAGCATCATTTACTTTATTGATTACTACTCCACCTGCCAGATTATTGCTGCCAGTAAGAGAAACATTTTCTGTAGTTTCAATTGTGGTTGTACCTGTAACTGCAAGCTTACCAGAAAGAGCTGTGTTGTTATGAATAATCAATTCTTCAGAAATTTCTAAATCGCTGCTATTGTTTGTTACATCTGTAATAAGGAGATTTGCATATTCATTTCCCCAGGCAAAATTGATTGTAGGAGTTGCTGTAGTTCCTGAGTAATATTCAACTGTACTGCCATCATTATTTACCCGTTCACCTGTAATTGTCTGAGCAGCATTTGTTCCTTTTATTTTTACAAGCCCATTGTTCGTAATTTTATTTGCTTTAAGGTCTTTTGTATTAATATGTAATTCAGCTTTCTGACCAATTGTAATTTCACCCAGGCCCATATCCACTTTACTTACACCATTAGGGTATGTTGAGTTATCTAAGTCTGGCCAGTTTGTAACTGAAGCTCCATTTACTTTTTCAGTGATAAAGATTATTGAATTTTTACCTGGAACAGAATTTCTATTCCAGTTTTTAGCTGTAAACCAGTCTGTGTTTTTTGTACCTGTCCAGGTATATTCACAGCCATTAAAGTTCCAGAAGTAGTTGTTGCCAGAATCTACGGAATTATAAGTTGTAATGTAATTATGAACATCTGGTTCTCCAGAAGCATTGTATCCATTTGTCATTTCAACAAACTGGATGTCAGGATTTTTTGATTCATCTGTATCTGTGATTGTTCCTTTAAAGTTGATGTAGAAACAATCAGCTTCTGTTGTATCTGTAATAGGTGTTGATGATGAAGATTTAAGCTTTAATAATTTTTCTGCGCTGTTTCCTTTAAGAGAAAGTTTAGTTGTAACAGTCTGAACATTTTCGGAACCTGCAGGGAAAGTAATCTGACTTGTTGAAGAGCTGTTATAAATATTTAAAGTTTCATACTGGTTTGCAGATTTAATTGAAATTGTACCAGCCATGTTTGCTGTATTAAAGTTTGAAGTACCTGCAATAATTATACTTCCGTCAAAAGTTACAATGCCAGCATTTGCAGTAAAAGTGCCATTGTTTGTCCAGTGGCCAAGTACTGTAATAGTTTTACCAGAAGCTCCCTGTAATTCACCGTTAGTTTCTGCAATTGTAATTTTACCAACTGTAGAATCTCCTGCTAAAGTTAACTTACCGTTAACATTTGTTTCGCCTGTAGTATGAGTCAGGTTTGTGATTGTAAGGCCGGCTGCAGAAGTTACTGTAAGGTACCCGGTTGTATTTAGGGTGGCAGTTGAAATTGTCCCGTCACCATTAATTGTTACTGAACCTGAAGCTGCAACATCATTTAATGTTTCAATAGAAACTGGACCATTAAAGTTTGTTTTAGAATTATTTTCAATTGTTACAGTTGTGGCGTTAAGAGTATTGGCAGCCGTGAAAATTACTTCATAGTCTGTAGCGTCTGCTTTTTGAATAAGAATTTTACTGTAAGTTGAATCAGTTGATTGTGGTGTAAAGTTTTGAGTTCCTGTTCCATTAATTACAAGTGTTTCTTCGCTTTCCCATGTGCCATTATCTGTAAAATCTTTTTTAAGATTTAGTACAGCTGATGATGTGCCGGTTGCAGAACCATAGTTTGTAAAGCTCTGGTTTGCCGTAAGAGTACCACTGTTACTAAATTGTGCCTTGTTATTAACCGGGCTGTTCAAATACAAGTTTGTACCAGAGTAGGTTACCTGGTCTGATGGAGTTGAGCCAAAGTTGATTGCTTTATCTGTATCTGTGCCGGCTGTAATTTTTGGAAGTGTGGCTTTATTTGGTTCATCAACTTCTACAGAAA
Source organism: Treponema sp. (assembly GCA_016292805.1). Classification (GTDB taxonomy): domain Bacteria; phylum Spirochaetota; class Spirochaetia; order Treponematales; family Treponemataceae; genus Treponema_D. The sequence continues at coordinate 8,195 of JAEDFM010000018.1, forward strand.
TTAATTTCCCCAGAATTGTAATATCATCAGCGGCTGTAATTGAGCCTGCTATTGTAATTTCTGAATCATTTGAGCCAAGTGTTACTCCGCTGGTCTGTGTAAAAACTAGTTCTGAATTAATTACAGCTGTTTTTGGGTTAAGTGTATTTCCATCAAGCTGGTTGATTGTAACTTTAGCTGCTTTATTGTTAGAGCTGTCTGACGCATCAATGTAACCAATTTCAAGTTTTAAGGAATCAGCAGTATCACTAAAGGTTTCAATATTTGCATCGCACTGGAATTTAAGAGCTGCAGCTTTTGTTACAGTAAGCTTTGTTACATTTGCTTTTGTTTCAATAAAAGTTAACTCTTTATTTGAATCATTCAATACGATATTATATGTAGATTTTTCACGGGCCTTGAAAGTTGCAGCATCAGAACCAATAAAAGTGATTGTTCCCTTATCTGCGTCAGTTTCCCATATTCCATCGTCTGTAAAGCTTCCACCTACAGCAACTCCTTTTTCAAAAGTTGAGTTACCTGTACTGTCAATTGTGCAATTGCCAGGGATATTAAACTGTTCGTCTACAGAATATGTAAATGTGCCGCCAATTTCTAAGTGTTTTGAAATGGCAAATTTATTTGTGGTATTTAAACTAGAGTTTTCTGCAAAGTTAGAAGTTTCAGCATAAAGAGTTAATCCTTCTGCGGCAAAATTAACTGGACTATAAAAATTAACTGATTTGAATTTAAGATCACTGCTTCCAACATTTTTGTGTAACTGAATTTCGCTGGTAAGTGGAGTTGTAATTTTTAAAGTTCTTGGAGTTGCGGAATTATAATCTACATCGGGAACAATAGAACCTTCCCTTGTATAAGGTGTTGTTTTATCCTGCAGAACAAAATTTCCACCTAATTTAAATTCTGCGTCTGCTGTTGTTACGGCTGGATAATCAATAATAAAATCTGATGTTCCAGAAAGTTCAACTTTTCCTGCATATTTTACAGCTGTTGGAGTTGTGGCTGTTCCTGAAACTGTAAAGCTTATTGCTTTTAATCCGTTAAGCGAAACTTTTTCTGTAGCATCAACAACAAGTGCATTTGAAATGATTGTGTTATTAAAGGTTACATTTTTACCAGTAGCACTGATTGTGCCAGCTGCATGTAACTTACAGTTTTCGCCAAATGTAATGTTTTGATTTGTAGTGGTAAGCGTTATATCTTTAAATAATTTATCATCAGTTCCAATAGAAATTTCAGCGCCAGTATCTGAGCCAACACTAATTGTATCATCATCACTTGAACCTGTAGTAGTAAGACTTAAATTCCATAGTGAAGAATCGGCTGCAGTTTTTGGTTCGATGGAACCTGTAATCGTAATTTTTTTTGCACTTAATGAAGCATTGTTTGAAACCTGAACAGTATTAAGTTTAAGGGCTACGTCTGTTGTTGTAATTGAACCTTTAAGATCTACAGTGCCATTTGTAACTTCAAAATCTTTTTGCGCAGTTATTGTTTTTCTTGTTTCTACGGTGATTGTACCTGCTGTGGCAAGAGTTGTTTTCTTTGCAAAAGTTGCATCGTCGCTGAAGGTAAGGTTTCCTAAGGAGGCAGTAATGTTGGAGTTGAAGGTAAAGCCTGTTGTTGTTCCGTTATCAAGGAAATCTACATTCTGGAAATCAAAGGATAATGATTCAGAAGTTACGCCTGTGTCTGTCCATTTTGAAATCTTCATAGGATTAGATGAATCAAAACCTTTGAATGTAATGTTGTGTTCTGCATTGTATGGAATAAAAAGATTATACTTATTTTTTGTAGCGGCGGCTTCAGATTTTACATTAAAGCTGGAATTAGCTGGGAACATATTAAAACTAATGTCTGCATCAGTTCCAAAAGTCCAGGTACCATAATCATCAACTGTTCCACAACTTCCAGAAATCCAGATTTTTGTGTAATTATTTTGTTTTACTTTTCCAGTTAAAGAGTTTGTAAAGTTTCCCCAGAAGCCAACGCTGGTAGGATTTTCGCTTGTTCCTTCTTTAATTTCAATTGTTCCATTATTTGTAAATGAAGAATTAACTTCTGAAGTATTTTCTATAATAAGTGTTGCACCAGATTCAATTGTAAAACTAGTTTTAGCTTTAATATTGTTATTACTTCCTGTAGTAGAAGTTGGAATAGTCCATGTACCAGATTTAATTACCAGATTGTAATAATCAGTTTCATTAGTACCATTGTGATAATCAGTAATATTGAAGGTTGTTCCTGTTGAGTATTCAACTGTACCTTTTGCGTTATCCATAATTGGAACTGGAGTAGTGCTTGAATCAGTAATACGACCAGCATTGGTAAAGATTATAGTTCCATAGTTTGATAAGTCGGCTGTACCTGCGTCCTCATCATCAACCTGAAGATTGTTTGCATTAAGTGTAAGAGTTGCAGCAGAACCTTCTGATTCACCAATCTTCAATGTTTTAATTTTATTTGTGATGTTTGTGTATACAGGATATTTTGCGGCAGCAAGTCCATCTGGAATAAGAACATTGTGGGCTGTTGTTGTACTTCCCGGGTAACCGTAATTTTCAGGAGTCCAGTTTGCAGCATTTTCCCATGCAGTGTCTATTGCACCTGTCCATTTGTAAGTGATTGCAAAATCCCAGTTAGTGTTATTGCCGTTATCAAATGATTCTTCTGCAAAAATCTGTTTTAAAGATGACTGGTTTGCAGTTGAGTTTTCAATTGTAACCCATTTTACAGATGCGTTATTTGGATCATCAATGTTAATTTTCCAGTTTCCGCTTCCTGTAAGAGAAAGGGTATTTGTAATGCTTGAACCTGATAAAGAAAGGTTTGTTACAGTTTGGAAAGTGTCAGTTTTAAATGTAAGAGCTTTACCCCCAAGAATTTCCGCTTTTAAGGTGTTGATTATATTTGAACAGTTAAAGGTTGCAGAGCCAAGGCATTCTACCGTCAAGTTAGGAAGATAGTTGGAGCCTGAAGCTGGAGTGCCGTCAATGGTTGCGCCGTCTGCAAGTTGTAAGGTACAGCCTGTAGAATCTGTGTAAGTTCCATTATTTGTAAGCCTTGTATTAATTTTGTTTGTGGAAGAAGCTGCCGGAGTTAAGGTTCCATTTGTAATAGTTAAAGTGTCAAGCTGGTAAGGGGAGGTGAAGGTTGTAGTGCCTTCAGTATTTGCATTACCAATTGTTACATTGCCATTTGTTACGCCAGGTAATTCTACAGTTCCAATAATTGCAAGATTTGTAGAGTCTGTGTAAGTTGCATTTGTTACTGTAATTTTTTGTGTACCATTAACGGTGTTTGATTTTTTAAGAGTAAGATTATTGATTGTTATTTCAGCTGCTGTGTTTGTTACAGAACCGCCATCCACAATAAGTGTACCTGTGCTGCTATTATCGTAAGTGCCTGCAAAAGTATATGTGGCACCACCTGTTGAACTGTCTTTATCTTTTATGGTTCCATCATTTTTAATTATAAAGCTTGCTGGAAGATTAAGGGATGTTCCAACCTGAATGGTACCGTTGTTGGTAATGGAGTAACCGGTGGCCAAGTCATTTCCAGAAGGATCTTTACCAGTTGATTTAGTGTATGTGCTATTTGTTTTTGTAATTTCATTTGCAACAAGATTTCCGGAACTGCCAATCAAAATTTCTGTGGAACCTGAATTATATTGTAAATCAAATTTATTTTGTACATTTAAGCTTCCATAGATTGTAAGCTTTGTGTAAGGCTCTGAAGAATCTGCTGAATGTCTAAAACTATCTGCGTTTACAGTCTTATCTGCTGCAATAATAATATTTGTTCCACTGTGAGTTTCGAATTGGCCTTCACAGGAGATATCTGTATTAATGTTGATTGTACCTATAACACCATCTGTTTTTGAACCACGATTAGGAGTCATAGATTTACATTTAATTTCACCACCAGTAATATTTACTGTAAAATTAGCTCTATTAAAATAATCATCATTACCTAAACAGTCTGAACTAAAATCTGTACAGTTAAGTGTGTTGCCAAGAGTAATATTAACATTTCCACCAAAGAAAAAATTCTTTACAGTAAGAGGCTTTTCTGTTGATGTATAAAAAGTAGTTGCAGTTTTTGAACTATCATCTGTTTTGTTATAAAAACAGATGCTTTTTTTTGCAGTACCATCACCAGAGAAATCAAAATTTCCATTACGGAAATCTGCTGTATTTAAAAAAACAGTTGCATTATTATCCTCAGAAGCAGAAGCTTTAAAGGTTCCTGTCGTACCATTTGTAAAGACTCCAGTAAACTGAACTTTATTTGTTCCACAATCTACAGTACCGTTGTTTACAATTCCAACTCCAACTGTAATGGCTGGAACTGTATAAGTTTTGCCATCAGGAACAATAAGGGAACCAGAACCTGTAATTCTATTATTTAGAGTAAAATCAGAATCAATTGAAAGGGTGCCTTCAACTGTAATTTTAGCTAAATCACCCATAGCAAGGCTTTTTACTAATATATTTTTTCCAGCAGCAATAGTCGGGTAATTTGTTAAACCGTCAGGAATGGCAACTTCGGCAGTTTCAGCAGGTACAGTACCTGTAGACCAGTTTGCATCATCTTCCCATACAGTGTCTTTTGCACCGGTCCAGATAGTCACATCAAGATTTTCAGCATTTGTATTGAAGCCTTTTCCGTTGTTTTCAACATTTCCTGTAACTTCTAGTTTACCAGTTTTGTCGCTACTATCAATTGTTACAGAACCGGTTCCAGAAGTTGCACCTGTAATAGTACCTTCAATTTTTAGATTTGCACCTTGTGTAATATTGATTGTGTGAGTCTGGTTATCGGAAAAATCAAAACCATTTTTAATAATAAAATTACCCTTTGTGGCATTTGAATCTGTAATGGTTAAATTTACAGGAAAGTTGCCGTTGTTGTTTAAAATAAGATCATTACATGTAAGGTTGTAGCCATTTAAATCTATTGTTACAGGGTATGCACCAGAAGTAACTGGGTAGGAATCGCCTTGTTCATAAGCCATGATAATTTTATCAACAGAAATATCTTTTTCCAGTTGTACTATAACTGTACATTCTCCTGAGAAGAGAATGTTGTCAGATAGAGTCATCTCTGGTGTAGAAGTAAGATATCCCCATGAACCATCAGGACTTTCTTTTTTCCAAATTGAATTAGAGTTTTCTCCGTCTACTTTAGAACTCCAGGTATAAGGTCCAAGAACATCACTTTTTGCGTTTTCATTCCATATGTACTTTTCGCTCCAAAGACTGTTTCCAAAACCAATCAGAGCTGCAAGTACTGCAATTTTGAGAAGATTTTTATGTCTGAAAATACGTAAAAAGTTCAACATATTTCTATATTATTATACTAATTCTGTGTGCAGAATTCCATTTTTAAATATCGGTTGGTTTTGGAGGGTGGTTTAACAAAATCCTATGAAACTAATATAAAAAAAAGTTTGTTTTTGGAAAATTTTACAGTATATTTAAGGTATTAGAGGAGTTTTTCGATATGAGTAATTTAGACGTAAAAAAGGTTTTGCCATATATTTACGGGGCATTACTGGTAATCTGTGGAATACTTATTGTTTCAATTCCACAGTTCTGGATTCGCTTTTTTGTAGTTGTTTTTGGATTAGCTGCGATTGCATACGGTATTTATGAGTTTGTTCAGGTTAAAGATATTCCAGAAGACGCACCAAAATATAAAAAGTCAATTTTGATAAAGGCTAGTGTTTCTGTAGTTTTTGGTGTGCTTTCTGTTATAATTCCAGTTGCTGTAGCTGATACTTTGTGGAAGATTGGTGTATATCTGTTTGCCACTGGATTAATCATTGTTTCTGCACTGGGTTTTTATTCAGTATCTGTTCTTCAGGAAACTTCTCCAAAACGCAAACAGTATATTATTGAAAATCTTGCTTTACTTGTAGTAGCAATTATTATGTTCCTTATTTCTCCAGATTCACTTGGAAAAACTATTATCAGAATTGTAGGTGTTATTGGAATTATTGCTGGTCTTTTATGGATTGTCATCACTGCAATTACAAAACCTGGCGTTACTAAGGATATTGTTGTAGAAGCAGAAAATGTTGATGTTACAGATGTGAAGGCCGAAACAACAGAAGAAAAGCCTGTAGAGATTACAGAAGAAAAATCAGACAGCAACCTGTAAAGACACAAAATCGTAAATATGGTATCTTTTTTAACTATGAAAAAGATACCATTATTTTTTACAGCACTTCTTTTTGCTGTTCTTACATTAACAGGTTGTTCAGATAAAGTTATGGGATATTCTGTTGTTTTATGGAATATTCCTGAATACGAAATTCAGAGCGGTTCAGTTGTTCCTGTTTACATTAAATCAAATATTTCACATGTGTATGTAATAGGTACAAACAGTGGAGAAAAAATTGAAGTTCCATTGTGGCAGCTTACAGAACCAGTAAAAAAATCTAAATCAAAGAAAAATTCAGATAAGTATTCTGAATATGCAACTACTTATGCTTCTGTTAAGGTTGATGGCCTTCCAGCACGTGCAGAAGCTGTAAACACTGCAAAACAGGTATATCGTTTACGCAAAGGCGAAATCATAAAAATCCTTTATAAAGTAAATGGTACAGCTCCAATGACTGGTGGAAAACCTTTGGAAGGAGACTGGTACAGAATTCTTACAAACAACGGAACTCAGGCCTGCTGTTTTTCTTATAACCTGACTCTGTTCCAGACCGATGCCAGCGGAAATCAGACTGGTGGTGAAAAAATCGAAATCGAAGAAACAGTAGATACTTTGCTTGAAGAAAAAATTATTGGTAGGCCATGGTATCCAGATTCTTATAGCACAATGATTAACAGTGGAAGCATTGATCTTGCAAAACTTAAGCCTTCCTATAACTTCACAATTGATGAAGAAAATAAAAAGGTTTCCCTTAATCTTGCTGGTATTCACGAAAGCTGGCTTTATGATGGATACACTCGCACTGGAGATAATGAATATACTCTTAAGGGAATTCCAATCATCATTATTTATAAAAAACCTACTTTCATTGTTATTCGTTATACAGATGATTCTGGTAAGCCACAGGAAATCAATCTTGTTACAATTGATGAAGATTTGAATGAAATTATTGCAGCTGAAAAAACAAGACGCAGTCAAGCTTACTTGCAAATCTGGAGTCACGGTCCAATATATGAAAGCGACAGTTATGGAAAAATTTCTTTCAGCGAAGACAGTGCATTCCATTGGTCTAATTTCAAATTACTTGTTCCTTCTGTTATTGATAGATCTGCAAAGAATTCTGGCTCGGCTTCAGTAAAATATGTTTTGTCTAAGTCTCTTGCTAGTTCTTATGATGGAGTTCTTACATTCAAGTTCCAGGATATGGAAAATGAAGTAAACTTCCTTTACAAAGTTGAAGCAACTGGTTTGCGTCTTGAAGATGCAACTGGTGCTTCTATGAACGGCAATCAGGTGGTTGCCCGCGGCTCAAGCCCAATCATCATGTTCTTTAAGAAAAAATAGGTAATTATGGCATTTGTACAGTTCTCTCAGGTATCTCTTGCTTTTGGTGATAGAGATATCCTTAAAAATGTAACAATTAATCTTCAGTCTGGCAGCAAGTTTGCGCTGACTGGTGCTAATGGAGCAGGTAAGTCAACCTTTATAAAAGTTCTTGCAGGGCTTACAAAACCAGATAGCGGTAACCGTGCAGTTCAAAAGGATTGCCGCATTGCTTATTTGCCACAGAGTGGATTAACTCATGCAGGTTGTACTTTGCGTGAAGAAGCAGATAAAGCTTTTGCGTTTGGTTATGAGCTTCAGCGTCAGATTGATGATATTGGAGACCAGCTGGCAAAGGGCGAAGGTAATACAGATGCCCTTGTTATGCGTCAGAGTGAATTGATTCAAAAGCTGGAAGATTCAGAATGGCACCGTCGCGAAGCAGCTGCAGAATCTGTTTTGCTTGGTCTTGGTTTTACCCGCAGTGATTTTGACCGCAATACTCAGGAGTTCAGCGGCGGTTGGCAGATGCGTATTGCTCTGGCCAAGGCTCTTATGCAGAATCCTGATATTCTTTTATTAGACGAACCTACAAACTATCTGGATATTGAAGCCCGTGGCTGGCTGGAAACATTCCTCCAGAATTTCCGGGGCGGTTTCCTTCTGGTAAGTCACGACCGCTACTTCCTTGATGTAACCGTTAATGAAGTTTATGAACTTTTTAATGGAGACTTAAAACGCTATACAGGAAACTTTTCTCATTACGAAAAAGTCCGGGAAGTTGAATTAAAAACTTTGATTGCTGAATATGAACAGCAGCAGCAGGAAATAAATAAACTGGAAGATTTTATTACCCGCTTTGGATATAAAGCTACAAAAGCGGCCCAGGCTCAGGAATATCAGAAGCGCCTTGATAAAATGGTCCGCATTGAAATTCCAGAATCTCTTAAAAAAATCCATTTCAGTTTTCCTCCAGCTCCACATTCCGGCCGCTTAGTTTTGCGTTTGAATAATATCTGCAAATCTTACGACGGCAGCCACAATGTTCTTAATAAGCTGGAACTTACCCTGGAAAACGGCGACCGTCTTGTAGTTGCAGGCCGTAACGGTGCCGGTAAATCAACTTTACTTAGAATTATTGCCGACCAGGATAAAAACTTTACTGGCGAAATTATTCCTGGTGCCGGAGTTCAGATTGGATACTTCAGTCAGGATAATGCCGAAACAATTAAAGGCAAAGAAACAATTCTTGAATATCTGGAAGGTCGTGCCCCACTGGAACTTATTCCAAAGCTTCGGGATATGTTAGGCGCCTTCCTTTTCCGTGGCGACGATGTTTATAAATCCCTGGATGTGCTTTCTGGTGGAGAAAAATCCCGCATTGCTTTGCTTCAGCTTTTGCTCAGCCCGGTAAACCTGCTTATTCTTGACGAACCTACAAACCACCTGGACATGCATTCAAAAGATGTTCTCCTTGAAGCTCTGAAAGATTTTGGCGGCACCGTAGTTTTCGTTTCCCATGACCGCGGCTTTATTGAACAGCTTGCCACAAGAGTTCTTGAACTTAAGCCTGGCGTTTTCAAAGCCTTCCCTGGCGACTACGCTTACTATATGGATCAGATTGCGAAAGAGGAAGAAAGTCATCAGTCATCAGTCGTCAGTCATCAGAAAGTTGTTGAAGAAATCAGTAGTGTTAATTCCGAACCAGACGGAAAATTAAGCTGGGAAGAACAAAAAAAACGAGATGCCGAAAAACGCAAGGCCGAAAAAGAAGTTGAAAAGCTAGAAAAAGAAATTGAAGAACTGGAAAGTAAAAAAGCTGAGCTTGAAGCTAAAATGGGTAATCCAGAAGTTTATTCAAACGGCGAAAAAGCAAAAGCGGTACAGTCAGAAATAGATTCTGTTTGTGCTCAAATAGACCAAGCCACTGCTGGTTGGGAAGCAGCTTCTGAAAAATTAATGGAGTTCTAATATGGAAAAAGCCCTTTACCTCATACCTGTAACTCTTGGCGAAACTGAAATAAATCAGGTTCTTCCTTCTTACAACCACGATGTAATTGTAGAGATAAAACACTTCATCGTAGAAAATATCCGTTCGGCACGACGCTTCCTTAAAAAGGTGGAAAAGTCCATTGATATTGATGAACTTATTTTTTATGAATTGAACCGTCATACTGACCGTAAAATTATTGGAACTTACCTTGAAGCCCTTAAGGAAGGAAAACCAGTTGGAATTATTTCTGAAGCTGGATGTCCTGCTATTGCAGATCCTGGAGCTGATGTAGTTGCCATTGCACAGAGTCGCGGTTACAAGGTTGTGCCTTTGGTTGGTCCTTCTTCAATTATTATGTCTGTAATGGGCAGTGGTTTTAATGGTCAGAGTTTTGCTTTTAACGGGTACCTTCCTGTAGAGGTTCCACAAAGAATTAAGGCATTAAAAAAACTGGAATCTAAAGTCTGGAATGATGACCAGACTCAGTCCTTTATAGAAACTCCTTACCGCAATGCAAAAATGATAGAAACAATTTTAAGTGCACTTCGTCCTCAAACTAAGCTTTGTATTGCTGCTGGAATTACCTGCCCTGAAGAGTACATTAAAACAAAAACTGTAGAGCAGTGGAAAAAAGAAAAGGTTCCAGAACTGGGGAAAATTCCCTGTATTTTTGTTTTAGGCAAATAGCCAGGAATCAAAGTGACAAATAGTTTTGTTTGTCAGTGTAATAAAAGAAGCAACAAGTAATCTTCCTTTGTTATTGCGAGGAGCGAAGCGACGTGGCAATCCATAATGATATACAACTAAGAACTGCAACTTTAGCAGACATAGACTCTATTATGAAAATAGAGTCTGCTGGCTTTATTGCTCAAATTCAGGAGGCTCAGACCGTTTTTGAAAAACGAATAAAGGTCTGTCCCTCTTTATTTTTGGTTTTTGAAGACAAAGCTTCTGGTATGATTGTTGGTTACTTGAGTGCAGAATATATGAGTCATGTTCCTGAGTCTGCAACTCAGTTAGCATTGGGACATGAGCCTTGTGCTGTTGTTTCATCTATTATTTACATTTCATCTTTTTCTATTCTGCCTGAATATCGGGGAAATGGTACTGGCAGTTTTTTGTGGAACAAAGCATTGGAATATTTTGAAAGTCTTGGAACTGCAAATACTTTTTTATTGTTAGTAAACGAAGCCTGGGGTGGAGCAAAGCATATTTACAAAAAATCTGGGTTTGAAGTTATTGATATTTTTGAAAACTTTTTTCCAACAGAAGGCAAAAATACAACGGCCGGTATTTTGATGAAGAAAAATCTGTAAAAAATGCAGCGAAAGGGGTTTTAGGGGAATAGTGGGAAGGCTTTCCCCTCCCGCTGAAATCCTGTCGACTAGGCTTTATATTTCTACTATAATTAATTTTATGAGTGAACTTTACGACTATATTATTATTGGTGCGGGACCTGCTGGGTTAGCCAGTGCACAGTATGCTGCTCGTGGCGGACTGAAATGTATTGTGCTTGATATGGCGGGTGCTGGCGGTCAGGTAACTCAAATTACGGAACTGGAAAATTATCCTGGGGTGTTCCCTGTTGTAAATGGTACTGATTTTATGATGGGAATGCAGAAGCAGGCGGAAAGTTTTGGTGCCAGAATTGAAATGGTGCAGGTTACTTCAATTGATAAAACTGGAAATAATTATGTTGTAAAAAGTCGTAATAAAACATTCGAGGCGCCGGCACTGTGTCTGGCAACTGGCGCCTTCCACCGCAATCTGGAGGTTCCCGGAGAAATGGAACTGACTGGTCGTGGGGTTTCTTACTGCGCGGTTTGCGACGGTCCATTTTTTAAGAATAAAAAAATTGTGGTTGTTGGTGGGGGAGATTCTGCCTGCAGCGAGGCGGTTTATCTTTCTTCAATTTCGCCGGATGTTACAATCATTCACCGCAGAGATACTTTCCGTGCCCAGAAGGCAGTGGTAGATAAAATGGTTGCCGCTGGTGTAAAAACTGTTTTTGATTCTGTTGTAAAGGCTGTGAATGGGGATGCAAAGGTTGAATCGGTTACATTGGAAAATGTAAAAACTGGAGAGCAGACTAAACTGGAATGTGATGCGGTTTTTGTGTTTACTGGAATGCTTCCTAGAACTGAATTAGTAGAAATGCTTCCTAAGGATGAAGCTGGTTATATTAAAACTAACGAAAAAATGGAAACTATTATGCCTGGGCTTTATGCGGCGGGCGATGTTCGTTCCAAATCCTTCAGACAGGTGGTTACTGCAGTTAGCGACGGTGCCATTGCTGCCAACTCTGCTCGGGAATACATTAAATAATTATGAAAAGCTTTGGATTTATAAAAAAAGGTTTTATACTGCTGTCTGCTTTTTGGGCTGCTGGTGCAATTAATTTTTTAAGTGGTCAGACTGTTTCTTTCTGGTCTAAGCTTCCTAACGAAGAGCTTGCACACCGCATTACAGAGCAAATGACCGATACAGAGTTGCTGGCCCAAACCTTTATGTTTGGCTGGGCTGGTGCGGAACCTAGCGAGCTTTTGTATCAGTGGGTTGACCGTGGTCTTGGTTCTGTAAAAGTTTTTGGCTGGAACACTGACGATATTTACCTGGTTGCAAAATCTATTTCAAACCTACAGAAGTCTGCGGCTAAAAATCGCTTTCAGATTCCTTTGCTGGTTGCAACTGACCAGGAAGGCGGCTGGATTCGTCATGTAAAAGGCGATACTTCCATTACCCCAGGTAACATGGCTATTGGTGCGGCAGGATACCCAGCAGATTCCTGGTATAGCGCCTATTACATCAGTCGGGAAATTAAAGCTCTTGGAATCAACATGAACTTTGCCCCAACTGTAGATTTGTTTACAGACCACAATTCTACAATTATTGGAACCCGTTCCTTTGGCGAAGATCCAGATAAGGCAGGACTTCTTGGTGTAGCTTTTGCGGCCGGCAGTATGGCTGCTGGAATTATTCCAACTGTAAAGCATTTCCCTGGCCACGGAGATACAAATCTGGATTCTCACGGAAGGCTTCCTGTTATTGATATTGATTTTAATACTTTTAAAACAAGAGAGCTTGTGCCTTACATTTATCTTATTAAAGAAAAGGTACCGGCTGTAATGTCTGGTCATTTAAGTTTCCCTCAGATTGAATCAAGCGGTGCTCCGGCATCACTTTCCAAATATTTCCTTACAGACTTATTGCGAAATCAGTTAGGCTATGAAGGTCTTATTATTACTGACGATATGATGATGGTAGGTGCTACAATTTACGCTGGTACAATGTCCAATGCTTTTAGAATGGCACTGGAAGCTGGTAACGATATCATTCTTTCTTCTACAACTGCCAGACTTAACGAAGCCTTATGGACGTCTAATCTGGAGCTTATGAGCGAAGATTCTGCCTTCCGCGAAAAAGTAAAGGAAGCTGCCTTCCGTGTAATTCGTGCAAAGCTGGAATATTTTAAAAGCGGAAATGCTGCACCCTTGTATCCAAATCCGAACAGTTTAGATAAAGCAATTCCTGATCCTGAAGGAGATAAATTTTTCCTGGAACAGGCTTGTCGTTCTGTTACTGTAGAAAAGAAAGGTACTTTCCCATTAACTCAGGAATCGGCTGGCCGTGTACTTTTGCTTGGTTCTTTAAGCAGCTTCTTTAATTCTGCAAAAGCAAGATTTCCTAATTCTGGTTCTTATCGTTACACCTATGATTGCGGACCTAACGAAACTCAATCTGTTTTAGATAATCTTCCAAACTATATGTATGGTTATGATACTTTTATTGTTTGTGTAAATAATGAAAATCATGTGAAGATTGCTAACGCCCTTAAAGGGTTAAATAAGAAAGTAATCATTTTGTCTACAATGTCGCCAACGCTAACAGAATCTCTTTCCTGGGCAGATACAATTCTTCTTGGCTACAGCTGGCGCTGCGACTATTCAATGCGCGCCATGGTTGGTGCAGTTGCTGGAGATTTTGAACCAAGAGGCACAAAGCCTTATTAGGTCCAAAGCTTACCAGGTTTAATCTTTTAATTCTTTGATAAAATCCGGAATCTCTTTTGCCTTTTTGTATTTGTTATCATAGTGGTGAGTGTTTGGAATGAGACCGTTTATTCTGTCGTTTTCCTTTTGCAGCTGAAGCTTTATCATTTGTTTAAAAACATTCATTAATGGTTCCGGATCAATTTCTTTACTTACCATATCAACTGTCTGAAGTTCTTTAATAAGATAATAGCAGCATTCAATTGTGGAAATATATTCTGGTCGTGGTTCCCGTTTAAATGTAAAAATTGAACGATAGTCTCCATAAAAAGAAATGCGTGGTAATTCCAGCAAAAATGGATTATGTTCAATCATTTTTCTAGAGCAGAACCATGTTGCATCCAGAATGAGTACAAGCAGAGTTTTTTTTCCAAGTGTTTCCTTAAATCCTTCCCGTTTAGCAGTCCAGGCTTCTTCTCCCGGATACATCATTACCGGGAAATATTGAGGATCATTCAAGAGTTCATTAAGTCGTTTGTTTTCTGCAAAATCCAGACCAACAATTATTTCTGAATTGATCAGACAATTGTGGGAAAGGTACCCGGTTCCAGTTCGCTGTTTTTTGAACTCCTTTGGGTGCATTAAAAATACAAATTTAATGCCAGTATCCAGTTCCTTTGAGTATTTGCAAAGACATGCTGTTGTTGGTTTGAAGCATTTAAAACATCTGTCGCTCATAATTCAAAATGTATCATAAATCTTAGTTTTAGTCCTTATTGACAATTGTTTTGTAAACGTCATAATTTAAAGACTTATGAAAAAAATAATTTTGGGGACAGTCCTTATTTCTCTTTTTGCATTATGCGGGTGTTCATTAAAATATGTGGAAACTCCTAATGTTGATGATGTTGTGCCTGAATTTGTTTTTGAAAACACTACAATGACCAGCTACCAGAAGAATAAGAAAAAAACTGTTGTAAATGCAGAAATTCTGGAGCAGTACAAAAATTCTACTGAAAGTTATGCCAAGGGACTGGAGTTTACAACCTTTGATGATAAAGGTAAGGTTTCCAGCGAAGGTCAGTGTGATTATCTTTTTGCAGACACTAAAAAGGAAACCTATCAGCTTTTTGATAATATTACATTAAAGAATTATTCTGATAATATTAATTTTTATGCAGATGCTTTAAAATATGACGGTAAAACAGAGCAGCTGACCAGCGGAAAATCTGATACTGTAAAAATTGAAAAAGATAATACTGTGATTCACGGAAGTGGATTTTCGGCCAGCGGAGTAAGCAAAACCTATCGTTTTACAGGTGCTGTTTCTGGCGAAATTGAAGAAGAAACTAAGGAGGAAAAATGATGATGAAGAAGTTTTTAAGTTTTGTCATATTGTGTTCACTCTTTAGTCTGGTGTTTGCAGAGAAGATTATGTTTTCTGCAGATGGAATGACTGGGCAGGCAGGCAGCTCAAATTCCACTACTGTTTTGGAAGGGGAAGCTTTTGTTCAGACTGATACAATGAAGATTCAGGCTGATAGAATTGAACTTTCCGGCGAAAACTATCGGGTAATTATTGCTGAAGGAAATGTAACAGGACAGAATCTGGAAAGTGCCATGGAATTTGAATGTGACACTCTTTCCTTCGACCGCACAACAAAGGTTGCCACTTTGCAGGGAAATGTTTCTTTAAAAGATAAAGAAAACAATGTAACAGCTAAAGCTCAGATTATTGAATATAATCAGGAAACTGACACAGCTATAATGCAGATTCAGATAAATCTTAAACAGAAGGAAAACGAGTGCTTAGGTTCTTATGCAATCTATCTTAAACAGCAGCAGCTTCTGGAGCTTTCTGGAAATGCTCAGATTACTCAGAAAAACGATACCTTTAGAGCCCAGCATATTTCATTAAATATGGAAACTCAGGAAATAACTCTTGATGGAAATGTTCGGGGTTCCGTAAAAGAAACAAAAAATAAAGAAGAAAAAACTTCTGTACCAAAGGAGAATTTAAAAGATGAGTGATGAAGAAGTAATTCAGCAGTCGGAAAATGAACAGCCATCTGTAACTCCTGCAGACAATCAGAATCATATTTTACGTGTAACCAGCCTTTACAAATCTTTTGGTCATAAAAAGGTAGTTCGTGGTGTAGAGCTTTCTATGAAGCAGGGGGAAGTTCTTGGTTTGTTGGGACCAAACGGTGCCGGTAAAACTACAACTTTCTATATGGTAGTAGGTTTTTATAAACCAACTGCCGGAGATGTTTTTTTAGATGATCAGTGTATTACTCGTCTTCCAATGTATAAACGTGCCCGTTTAGGAATTGCTTATCTTCCACAAGAGCCTTCTGTATTCCGTAAGTTCACTGTAGAAGAAAATATCTGGTCTATTCTGGAAACCCGCCGCGATTTAACTAAGGAACAGAAAAAAGAACGACTTGAAAGCCTTATAGATGAATTTTCCATTGAAAGAATCCGCAAGCAGAAGGCCTACACCTTGTCTGGTGGTGAACGCCGCCGTACAGAAATTGCCCGTTCCCTTGCATTGGAACCAAAGTTTTTGCTTTTGGATGAACCATTTGCCGGAATTGACCCAATTGCTGTAGCCGATATTAAAAGCATGATTCGCCTGCTGGCAAAACGAGGAATCGGCATTCTTATTACTGACCACAATGTTCGCGATACACTGGAAATTACAGACCGTGCCATCATTATTAACCAGGGCACAATTATGACTCAGGGAAGTAAGGAAGAAATTCTTGAATCCGAAGTAGCCAGAAAAATTTACCTTGGTGAAAATTTTTCAATGTAGAAAATTCCAGCTGGTCTTGTTTATAAAAAACCCATATTCCGAACTTAGTCGGGATCCATATTATAATTAGACTTTTTTTGAATCTGAACAGTATAATGCCGATTTTGTTTTGCTAAAGCGTAATTTTTGTATTGTACAATTATCAATTTCTTCTTATATATAATTCTTTATTTGACATCTGACATATCTTCCGTTATTATTAAAAGCAACAATTTTAATATGTAAAATGGGAGAAAAAGTATGCCTACTATTGTATGGTTCATCATTCTTCCTGTTGTTGGAATTGTTCTTGGATGGATTATTCGCTGGATTTATGCCAGATTTCAATTAACAGCATCTGAACAGAAAGCAGAACGTGTAAAGCAGGATGCAATCAGAGAGGCTGAAGCACAGAAAAAAGAAATATTGCTTAATGCAAAAGATGAGCTCATTCGGGAAAGAAATCAGCAGGAAAAAGAAAACAGAGAGCGACGGGCTGAAGTACAGCGCTTTGAAGCTAGAGTAAACAAAAAAGAAGAATTACTTGATCAGCGTGCCGCAGAATTTGAAAAAAGTGAAAAAGAACTTGCAGAAGCTAAAGCTGCAATGGTAAAACGTGAAGAGGCACTTGCTAAGCAGGAAGAAAAGTACAGAACTGAATTGGAAAAGATTTCTGGACTTTCGGCTCAGGAAGCAAAGGACCTTATCATTAAAAGTCTTGAAAATGAAGCTAGACATGATGCTCAGGCTATGATCAATAAGATTGAGCAGGATGCACAGCTTTCAGCAGAAAAGAAAGCCAAAGAAATTCTTATCACAACAATTCAGAGAATTGCACCAGAAACAACAAGTGATATTACTGTAACAACAGTTTCATTACCATCTGATGAAATGAAAGGTCGTATCATTGGTCGTGAAGGTCGTAACATCAGAACTTTGGAAACACTTACAGGTGTTGATATCATTATTGATGATACTCCAGAAGCTGTTGTTATTTCTTGTTTTGACCCTGTTCGCAAGGAAATTGCTAAACAGTCACTTGAACGCTTAATTTCAGACGGACGTATTCATCCAGCCCGTATTGAAGAAATCGTTCAGAAGGTTACACACGAAATTCAGAACAAGATTTACGAGGAAGGAGAACGATGCCTCTTTGATCTTGGAATTCATAATATGAACCCAGAGGGAATTAGAGCTCTTGGTCGTTTGTATTTCCGTACAAGTTATGGGCAGAATGTACTTACACATTCTAAAGAAGTTGCAATGGCTGCCAGCATGGTTGCTGCAGAAATTGGTGCTGACCGTGAGCTTGCTAAGCGTGCAGCTGTACTTCATGATATTGGTAAGGGAGCTGAAAATGACAGTGACCAGAACCACGCAGAAGTTGGTGCAGAGATGGCGCGTAAAATGGGTGAAGATGCCCGCGTTATTAATGCAATTGCTGCACACCATAACGATGTTGAAGCAGAAACAATTGAAGCTGTAATTGTTCAGATTGCCGATGCAATTTCTGCTGCTCGTCCTGGTGCACGCCGCGAAACAATTGATAACTATGTAAAACGTCTTGAAAACCTTGAAGCTATTGCTGAAGCCTTTGAAGGTGTTGAAAAAGCATACGCTATTCAGGCAGGTCGTGAATTGCGCATCCTTGTAAATAACGAAAAGATTCCTGATGGAGAAGTAAAAGAATTAGCAAGAAGTATTGCTAAGCAGATTGAAACTGATTTGCGTTATCCAGGAAGAATCAGACTTACAATGATTCGCGAAACTCGCATTATTGAGTACGCTCGATAGTTCTATAAAGTTGATTATTATTTGTCAGTATTCTGACTTATAAATTAGGGGGAAGGGACACTTCGAAAGTGGTGTCCTTTTTTTTATATTTATAAGATTTAAAGATTTAATAATACATAGGCAGAAATCATATTATCTGAAGTTTTGTTGCCTCGTGGTATATGTTTCCAGCTTACACCTATGGTTGGAAGTATGTGGGATTTAAAATCGTGGGCAAAATTATATTCCAGTAAAAACTTGAAGCCGTTTCCCCAGGAAGAATTACCTGTATAAGGGCTTGATTCTGGCATTTGAACATTGTCATACCGCATACCAAAAGTATAAGCCATTCCTCCGCAAAGTCCGCCTAAACCAGGATATATTTTTACTCCAAATGGAAAATCATAATGAATATGATTTGAATGATTTTTGTTTTCTTTTACAAAATCGCAAAGAATATGGGCACCAGCAAAAAAAGTAATCTGTTTAAAAGGGTTTACATTTACTTCTGCCTGTGCACCAACTAATGCATGAGAGCCATGTAATGTTTTTACATCTTCTTTAATATCTTCATCTCCGTAAAATACTAAGCCGGACTGTGGACCAATAGAAAAACTAAAAAGATTTTCTACAGCAAATAATCCAGAGAAAATTGCAAAAAGACTAAAAACAATAATGGCTCTCTTCAAAATTAGCCTCTTACTTTAATGATTGCACCAAGAATGATTAAGTGTGATGCAAAAGTGTAAAGGAAGTTGAGAATGTTTTTGCCGTATTTAATTACTACAAGAACTCCCTTGTTTCCTAATACATCAACAAGAACCATAAATACGACCCAAATAATCATAACAATAAGCATAAGAACAGAGTCAAGGCTTGTTCCAAGATTTACAAATAATCTTAAAAGAAGGAATACACCAAGAATAATTTCGATTACTGCCATTACAATGCAAAGTGCGTTTTCAATGCTTCCATCAAAAATTGAACGGATTGCAGCTGCAATTTCGTCTCCGCTTTTGCCACCCTGTAATGTCCAGATACCACCAACGATAAACATTAAACCAAGTGCAATCTGAAGAAGGATTGTACCAAATGATCTTTTTGTTGTTGCCATAGTTTTTCTCCTTTATATATATTATTAAGCTTTCAGGTTAGCGGTAAACTACTCTGAAAACTTGAAATACCAGTTTAATATCAGGTGTAAATTCAAAACCAAGAATTGCACCTTCGTCTTCCAGATTTTCCTGTTTTTTAAGACGCCATTGCTCCAGGTTTTCATCTTCACCTTCTTTTTGAGCCATGCCCCATGTAACATCGTTAAACGGAATAACATGAACATCTGTTATTTCTATAACGCAGGCTGGATCTCCATTGCGGTCAAGAACTGTATATAATTCCCCAGATATTGGTAGTGGTTCTCCATCAATCTGAAAAGTTGCAAAGCTGGAAAAGAAAGCTGTTTTCTGCCCGTTTAACACAAGAGAAACCATTTCGTCTCCAGCAAAGCCTTTTGCTTCAAAGGTAAGATCCCCGGCACAACGGTCTTCTGGATCACGGCCAGTTTCTCGAAGGAATTTTTCCCAATATAAATCTAATTCGTGTTCTGTCATATTTATTACCTATTGCCTTCTTGCAAGCATAATTATAAAAGCAATAATAAAAAAGAGGCTTGGAACTGTAGTGCTTAAAAGAGTAGAAAGAGGAATTCCAAGCACAGTTATAGATGTAGGGGAGAGTACTCCAAGTTTTACCAGTAGCTCAAAAACAATTGCTGCGTAAGAACATAAAAAACCACCAACCATAGACATCCAGGCTGCATCTCTTGTTTTAGACATTAAAAGAATGGCCAGAAATGCCACAATTGCACCTACAGAAAGCTGAATTATAAACAATAGAATATCAGGATTCATACTATCTCCATTATACTACTAAAATGCAAAAGGTGCGTTTTTTAAACCAGTAAAGGTTCCTCTGTCTGCACCAAATGGAATTATGGAACATTCATTGTAGTTAGGGTTGAAAGCAATTCCTAAATCAAGACAATGAAGGATAAATTTGTCGTAAACCTGTTCTGGCATTTTTGGTCTTAAATAAGGTCCTTTGCGTTCAAAATACTTAGTAAGAACAGGATCATAGATAAACCAGTCTTTTTCTTCCCGTTCCTGTAATGCTGCAATCAGATTATAAACAGCTCTTGTAATAGCTGTATTTAATGCAAATGGAATTGAAGTTTGATTTGGTAAAAGCTTTGAAATATCTGAATTTAATGTCTCTGATTTTACTGCAAGAATATAGATTGTGTCTGTCCAAGGTAATGGAGGCTGAATAACAACACAGTCTGCTGAGCTTGCATTGTTATTGTCCAAAGCCCATGGTTTATAAATTGTTGTACTGTCTTTAGAAATAAGAATACCTGCCTTTACAGCATCCATTTTGGAATTAAAGAAAAATACTTTGCGTTCAGAAACCAGAAGTGAAGAAACTGCTTTTTCAATGCGAGGAGAATCTTCGCAGATAAATGACCCAACCTGACCACGGCATAATACATTTTTAAAATGAGTAAATGCATTTCCGCCTTCCCATCCAAGAATAGCACGGCCGCCTTCCTGATAGCAGTCTGTTATGCGCACACCTTTTTTAGTATAAAGATAGCAATTTCTTGCACGGGTAACAAAACCATAGCGAGTATATAATTCATTGTAAAATTCAGTTTTATTCATAGTTTAATTATAACAAAAAAATGGCACAGTGTCTTTTACAACACTGTGCCAAAAACTAATGAGTTTTTTACTTATGGAGGAACTATTTAGAGGATTTCTTTTTCTTAGATACTACGTCAAAGATTACGGCTGCAAGAAGAACCAAACCTTTAACTGCTCTCTGCCAGTTCATATCTACACCAAGGATAGACATACCGTTGTTCAATACACCCATGAAGATAGCACCAATTACAGCACCTGTAACTGTACCTGTTCCACCGTATGCTGAAGCACCACCGATGAAACAAGATGCGATAGCATCCATTTCATAGTTCTGACCAGCTGTTGGCTGAGCAGAGTTCAAACGAGCAATTGTTACAAGAGCAGCAATTGCAGAGATAAAGCCCATGTTTGTATAAGCAAAGAACATTACATTGTTTGTATTTACACCAGACAAGCGGGCAGCTTTTTCGTTACCACCAATAGCATAGAGGTAGCGGCCTGGAATTGTGTTCTGTGTAAAGTAACCATATACTGCAATGATGATTGCAAGAAGAATAAGGATTACAGGAATACCACGGTCACGAGCAAGGAACTGTCCAAGTACAAGAATTACAAGTGAAAGTACAACAAGTTTTGCAATGAAAGAACCTTTTGAAGAAACTGTGTAGTTCTTCTTAATCTTCTTCTGACGGTTGATGATTTCCATAGCAACATAAGCAATGATACAGATCAATGTAATTCCAAGAGTGATGAGTAATGTGAATTTATCAACATATTCACCCAATAAATCTAATTCACCAAACTTTTCTGTAATTGCTTCGCTTGGGTTTGGAAGGAAGCTTTCAAAAAGATTCAAGTATTTCTGTGGAAATGGAGCAATTGGTTTACCATCAAGAACGATAGTTGCAACACCACGCCAAAGTAACATACCTGCAAGAGTTGTAATAAATGGTGGAATGTGAACATAAGCAATAAAGAAACCGTGGAATGCACCAATCATTGTACCAATAACAAGACAGGCAATGATTGACAACCAGATAGGCCAGCCCCAGTTTACAATGAATACACCAGCTAAAGCACCAACAAGGGCAACAATAGAACCAACAGACAAATCGATGTTACCACCAGTAAGGATACACATAAGCATACCTGTAGCAAGGATAACTACATAAGCATTCTGTCTGATAATATTTGTAATATTTGCAGGAGCAAACAATGAACCGTGATTAGATGCTCTAATCAAGATTTCAAAAAGTACCATTACACCAACAAGAACAGCAACCATTGTGTTGCTCTTTAATACACTTTTAAGTGTGGCACCTATTTTATTATTTTTTTTATCTTCCATTTTTATTCTCCTATTTGAAAACTAGATATTGTCTGATTTTCCTGAATTAATGATTTCAGCCATAATTTTTTCCTGTGTTGCAGTTTTTCCATCCATTTCTGCAATGAACTTGCCTTCGTTCATAACATAAATACGATCACACATACCAAGGATTTCAGGCATTTCAGATGAAATCATGATTACAGATTTACCTTCAGCTACCATCTTGTTGATGATACAGTAGATTTCATACTTGGCACCAACATCGATACCTCTTGTTGGTTCATCAAGAATAAGAATATCTGGTTCTGCAAAAAGCCATTTTCCAAGTAAAACCTTCTGCATATTTCCACCGGAAAGATTTCCTACATCTTCCATTACGCTGGCACATTTTGTATGCATAGCTTTTGCCATATCAATTGAAACCTGACGTTCTTTATCAAAGTCAATGATATAGTTTTTAGAAATACCTTCTGGGTTAGCTGCAGTAGTATTTTTACAGATTGATTCAGAAAGAATAAGTCCGTTTCCTTTACGGTCTTCTGTAACATAAGCAATCTTACTTTTAATTGCTGATTTTACATTAGGGAAAGAAACTTCCTTTCCGTTCATATATATATGTCCCTGGATGTTTGTACCATAAGAACGGCCAAAAATACTCATGGCAAGTTCTGTACGGCCGGCACCCATAAGGCCAGAGATACCAAGTACTTCACCTTTACGAAGATTAAAGTTTATGTGGTCGCAAACCTTAATACCGTCGAATACAGGATGATCAACGCACCAGTCTTTTACTTCAAAACAAACTTCGCCAACTTTTGATTCACGTTTAGGGAAGCGGTCTGTTAAGCTGCGTCCAACCATAGCTGAAATAATTGTATCTTCTGAAAAGTCGTCTTTTGTCTTATCAAGAGATGTGATAGATGTACCATCGCGAATAACGGTAATCTTATCAGCAACATATGAAACTTCATTCAACTTGTGTGAAATGATGATTGAAGTCATTCCTTGTTTTTTAAATTCAAGAAGCAAATCCAAAAGGTGTTTTGCTTCAGTATCGTTTAATGATGCTGTAGGTTCATCAAGAATAAGAAGCTTTACTTTTTTTCCTAAAGCTTTAGCAATTTCAACAAGCTGCTGTTTACCAACACCAATGTCTTTAATTAAAGTCTTAGATGAATCTTTAAGTCCTACTTTTGTCAAAAGCTCCTGAGCTTTATCGTAAGTTTCTGACCAGTTGATTTTTGCTGCTGTTCCACGTTCATTACCGAGGAACATATTTTCTGCGATAGAAAGAAGTGGAACAAGGGCCAATTCCTGATGAATAATTACAATTCCCTTAGCTTCACTATCTTTGATTTTCTGAAATTTACAGATTTCTCCATCATAAACAATATCACCGGTGTAAGTACCAAAAGGATAAATACCAGATAAAACGTTCATCAAAGTAGATTTGCCGGCACCGTTTTCACCACAAATAGCGTGGATTTCGCCTTCTTCAACTGTAAGATTTACGTTATCCAGTGCCTTTACACCAGGAAATATCTTGGTAATGTTTTTCATTTCCAATAATATTTTAGCCATTGGAACCCCTCTTTTTTAATAAAGAATTAAGAATGGAGAATTAAGAATTAGTATTTAATGAAAAGAGTTAAGAATCGGATTTCTCCAATTCTTAACTCTTTATTCTTAATTCATGATTGAATTAGTCTATTTAAGCTGAGCTTCTGTGTAATATCCAGATTCGATCAACAATGCTTTGTAGTTGTCTTTTGTTCCGAATACTGGTTCACAAAGGAATGAAGGGATAACTCCAGTTCCATTGTTATAAGTTTTTGTATCGTTTACAGGTGGTTTAGAACCTTTCATGATTGCGTCAACCATTTCTACTACTTTTGAAGCAAGAGTACGTGTATCTTTGAAGATAGACATAGCCTGTGTTCCCTTCAACATGTTTTTAACTGCAACGATATCACAGTCCTGACCAGTGATGATTGGGAAGTTAGCAGCTGTATAACCAGCAGAAAGAAGAGCGTTTGTTACACCGTTAGCTGTAGAGTCGTTTGAACAGTAAACAGCGTCAAGTTTCTTTCCTTTTGGACCATATTTGTTAGAAGTAATAAGGTTTTCCATACGTTTCTGAGCTTCTTCTGTAGACCAGTTCAATGTAGCAGCCTGAGCTTTTTCTGTCTGTCCAGATGGACATACGATTACGCCAGATTTGATGTATGGAGTAAGGATATCCATAGCACCACCAAAGAAGAAGTTGATGTTGTTGTCACCTGGATCACCTGTGAAGAATTCCATGTAAACTGGGTTAGAAGCTGTACGATCTTTAAGACCGAGTTTTTCAACAAGGTACTCACCCTGGATTGTACCAACCTTGTAGTTATCGAATGTAGCGTAGTATGAAACAGCTTTTGTGTTCATAATAAGACGGTCGTAAGCGATAACCTTAACCTTCTTTTTACGAGCCTGATCAAGTACGTTAGAAAGAGAGTTACCATCGATAGAAGCGATTACGAGAACTTTACATCCACCAGTAATCATATTTTCGATCTGTGATACCTGTGTTGGAATATCATTTGCAGCATACTGAAGATCTACTGTGTAGCCTGCTTTTTCCAACTGAGCTTTCATGTTAGCACCGTCCTGGTTCCAACGCTGTAAGTCTTTTGTAGGCATAGAAACACCAACTTTTGTTGATGCTGGTTTTGCGAATACTGCAGCTGATAATGTTACTGCAGCTAAAAGAATAGCAATAATTTTTTTCATAAAAAAACACTCCTAATATTTTTTTAACAGGTCAACGACCTTACATTAGAAGTGTATAATAAATAGCGGTTATAAATTTGTTAAAAATCTTACTTTTCTTGGTATTTTATGATAAAAGACTCTAGAAATTGCTAAAATTTTCGTATAAATCTAGATTTTTTTGTGGTCAAAAAAGTCTAGATTTACTACTGGAATCCATAAATACTTGGGTAAGAATGGAAGCCTGAGCCAATAATTACTTCATCAATATTAGATTTATCTACAAGAACAGGTTCCAGCCAGATTGCAGGAATGTTGCCGGCCCCATTGTTAATAGGTTTGATTGTGTAGCCTTTATTTGAAATATCTTCCCCACGGGCAAGGTAAACTGCAAATTCAGCTGTAAGTTCTGCCAGTGCATTGATTGGTTTAAAAATTGTGAAAACCTGTTTATCCTGAACAATAGCCTGACAGGCCGCAATATCAGCATCCTGACCGCAAACTAAAATGTGGGAATCGTTATAATAACGAGAAATAGCCTGGATTACACTGGAAGCAATTGCATCGTTTCCACAAATTACAGCATCAGGAATGTTTTTTTCAGAAATAAGGCGAGCCATTTCCTGGTAGGAAAGGTCGTAGTTCCAGCCGCTGGTATAAAATTTGTGGGCAATTGTAATTGGTGTATTTTTAAGTGTGTTGGCAATTCCGTTTTCGATTAATGTCATATTGTAGTCATCTTCAGAACCAAGAATTTCAAACCAGCGGGTTCCTGTGCTTCGTGAAAGTAATCCACCTGCCATAAATTCTCCAACCTTCTGACTGTCGATAGTAAGATATAAATCTACATCTGCATTAAAAATAAGGCGGTCATAGGAGATTACAGGAATGCCCTTACTTTTGATTTTTGCAATTGAATCTGAAAGTGAATCTGCATCTTTAGGCAGGATGACAAATACATCTACATTGCGTTCAAGTAAATATAAAAGCTGACGATTCTGTTCTTCTACACTGTTGCCTGCATTCTGTACAATTGCATCGGCACCAAGTTCTTTTAGTTTATTAATGAATACATCCAGATCCCGCTGCCAGCGTTCAATAGCCAGAGTATCAATTGAAAAGCCAACTGTAATTCGTTCATTTTTACTTTCAGAATTCTTTTTATCGTTATTTTTATTTTGCTTTGCAGAGCAGGAAACAAGAATTGTGATTAAGGTGAATAAAATCATTACTTTTATAAACTTTTTCATTTTTTCCTCTAGTTACTTTTTCTATATTCTTTTGGCGAAAGCCCATATTTATTTTTAAATATTCGGCTGAAGTAATTCTGATCGTTGTAGCCGATTTCAGAAGTAATTTCTTTGATAGATAAATCGGAATGTTCCAGTAAATCCCGGGCTTTTTCCAGTCGTTTGTCAGAAATGAAATTAATAAATGTAATTCCTTTTTCTTCTTTGAAAAGTTTACTTAAATAGAATGGACTTACATTAATGATGTTTGCCATTTGTTCCAGAGAAATATCTTCCTGTAAATGCTGGTCCAGATAATTACAAACTTTTGTAATAAGGGGATTTTCTTCCTGAGTTTTAGAACTGGAAATAATCTGTGAATATTCTGTTAGCAGCTTTTGAACAAAATCCTTAAGAAGGGAAGTGTTGTTTTCCTGACTCATAAAACTGAAGGCGTTATCATAAGAAGAATCTTCTGGAAGCTGTACTATCTGTTCTGCTGTATTATGACCTGTAATCAAAAGCTCAAGCAAAGCATTTTTATATTTATTCAGATCTGTATTTGAATTTAATAAATCAGAAGCAAAAAGGTCTGTAAATAATTTTACATTGTTTGTGTCGCCTAATTTAAGCTTTGTAAGAATTTGATTTTTAAGTTCTGTTTTATTGCTTTTTACAGACTGGAAAACTTCCTGCTCCTGACCTGTAAAGTTCAAGCCGCCAGTAGAAGAAACTTTATTTAAGTTTGAAAGTGCTTCGTTATAGGATTCCTGAAGCTTTGACATATCTGATTCAATCTGGCCAACACCGCAGCGAATGCCCGAACTGATGTTATAAGAAAGCTTTGTGTAAATCTGTTTAATGGCAGCCTGTAAAGTTTCGTAATTATTTTCCTGTGAATAAACTGGATAGAAAACCACAATGCGGTTCATCATAAAGGAACTTACAAGACATTTGTGTTCGTTGTTTAACAGAGCGTGGATTTTTGAGTAAGTGTCCATCTGATTTGAAGAGTTAATATTTGGAAATTCAAAGCAGCAGAAAAGCCATGAAGTTCCTGTAAGATTAAAGTAATCCAGATATGATGAAAGGTCTGTGTTTTCGTTATTAAAAATACAGGCATAAATAAAATCATTTTCAATCATTGGAGAAACCAGATCCAGCTTTTTGTGAAGCTCTGTATCTGCACTCAACTTTCCCCTATGGCTCTCAACCACATCAATGGATTCTTTAATGGTTTCTATGAGAACATTTCTGTTTACTGGTTTTGTAATATATTTAAATGAACCTAAATTGATTGCTTCCTGTGCGTACTGGAAACGGTCAAAGGCACTTAAAATATTTATAACAATATTTGGTTTAAGTTTTTTTATACAGCTGGCAGTTTCCAGACCGCTTAGTCCAGGCATGTTGATGTCCATGAAAATAATATCAATCTTTTCTTTCATGGCAATTTCCAGAGCTTCAGTTCCAGAAAGGGCAGTGTAAACATTTATATCAGAGAAACTCTTGTTGATGATAAAACTGAGTGAGTCTATTACAATCTGTTCGTCGTCGGTTACAAGAATATTATACATTTATAGGAATCCTTATTATAAACTTAGTTCCAATATTATCATCATTTTGAGTAATGTCAAAAATATCATCCCGGTGGAAATGGATTTTTAAGCGAAGGAATACGCTGATTAAACCAGTGCCGTTTCGTTTTTCAGTTTGACCAGGTTCCTTTTTTTTGTTTACAGCATTTACAAGCTCTGCAGGTAAACGGGTAATACCTTCTTCAACAGCTTTAAATACTCCGGCTTTAGTTTCTTCTGGCATTCCGCTGCCGTTATCTGAAACCGTAATAGTAATGAATTTTTCATCTTTTTCAACTTTAAGATTTACAATGCCAGTTGGATTTTCAAGACTGTGCTTAATACAGTTTTCAACAATTGGCTGCAAAGTCATTACCGGAATCTGCTGAGGAAAATCCATATTTGGAATATCTTTTGTAAAAACAAGTCTATTACCAAAACGAACTTTCATAATATAAACAAAGTTATCAATGATTCCCAGCTCCTCATTTATTGTTGCCACAGAATCCTGCCGCTGGATATTGTAACGGAAAAAATCTGCAACCTGTTCAATAAAGTAACAGGTCTTATCGGCATTTTCCATCATTGCAAGCTGGGCACCTGTGTTTAATGTATTAAAAAGAAAATGAGGATTAATCTGATTCTGTAATGCTCTAAGCTGGGCGTCGGTATACAAAGACTGCATTTCAATTTCTTTTTCCCGGAGTTCAGATTCTGTCTGTGCCTTTTCCCAGATTGTATCAATGTATTCTCTTATGCTGATAATCATACCGTCAAAGGCATTACAGATGTTTCCGATTTCATCTGTTGTTTTATTATTAAAAAGTGGAATGTCGAAGTCCCGATTAGAAACTCGTTCAGCTACTCGTGAGATTTCTGCTAATGGTGCCATAAGTGAACTGACAATAAGATAGAGCAGAATGAAGATTGTAAATGAGAATACTACGAAGAAGATAATGCTTAAGGATCTGGTAAACGAAATGTACTGGTGATTTTTTTCGTAGGTCTGGGCGTTTTCCTGAAGCCGCAGGTTATTAAGCTCCAGAATTTTTGACATCAAAGTGTTGTAGCATTCCAGAGTGATTTTAAAATATTCCTTCAGTTCTTCGGTGTTGTTTGCGCGTCTGGCAGAAACCGATTTATTGCTGTAATAGATGAAGGAAAGTGCAAGCTGGTGTACCAGGTATTCTGTCTGGCGCAGTTCATTTACAGAAGGGCAGTTCTGCATTGTATCGCAAATTTCTTCTATGTGGATTTTGCCTGCATAGTAATTATCAATACTTTCAAAAGTGTGATAATTAATGTAGGTTTCCATAGCCCGCTGAGTTTCTGTAAGCTCCTGTGTAAAATGGGTAAGCTCCGCGTTTGAGATGTAGGAGTCGCCCAGAGTGCGCATGGAATAGTTATCCAGATAAACCGTGGCTAAAAGTGCAAGGGTGGTAAGGGTGAGTGCCAAAGCAAGACTGGTCATAATCTTCCAGCGGAGACTTCTGTTTCTGATTGCCCTTCTTAGAGTAGAAAAGAACTGCTTCATTTTTTACTCCTTGTAGCAATAAGGTCTGCTGCAATATAACTGTTGGCATAGCCGTTGTTACGGAATTCAAAAAATTCTCTAATGGCTGTTTCACCAATTTTTACCGGATCAAGGGCAAGGAGATCATCAATCATTCCTTTGTCAAAATAAAGCTGGCAGGTTTCATTGTTACCAAAACCCAGAAGTGTGTATTTTTTATCTGGATAAAGTTCAGAAAGATATTGTGCTGCATAAATTGTATCTTCTTCTGAAAGACAAACTACAACAATATTTTCCTGATTGTAATTTATAGAAGAATCAATGCTTGAAATTGAATTTACGGTGATTCTAAGTTTGTTACGGTCTGCAAGACTTTTATTTAAGCTTGGAAAAAGATTTGTGTTGCTTACACTTAAACTGGTGTTTGTGTTAAGAATATAAACCGAACCAACTTCTGGCAAATAGTAATCAACTTCTTCTCCAATTTTTTTCCCCAATTCCCAGTAGCTTATACCAATGTAGGAAATCTGATTTATATTTGCAGAAAACTGTCCTGTAGTTACAAGCGGAATACTTTCTTCGTCAGTGCCTGGCAGCAGTGTAAGCTCTGTATCTGGAGAATCAATAAAGGTAATAACACCATCAGCATTAACATAAGAACTGTAGTTCAAAGCTTCCTGTAAAGAAAAGTCTTCTGCCTGAGAAGAAGGCAAGTGTAATTCTACAACTGCATTATAACGGCTGGAAGCTCTGGAAGCTCCTTCGTAAACCTTTTGTAAAAATGGACTGCTTTCGTAATCTCCGGTTACAACAAGGTGATAAAGTCTGTCGTACAACTGGGGATTAAGATTTGACGACTGGCTGTTCTTGATTGTGGAAACACCAAAAAAGAGAAAGCTGGCTGTCATAATTAAAACGATTGCTACACAAATACATATGATAATCGGTTTAATAAGTTTATGAGTTTTCTTTTCCATAAGAGAAAATTATTTTACCATTTTTAATATTAGCCTGAACTTTACCGCCCTTTTCCAGCTGTCCAAAAAGAACTTCGTCAACAAGTGCGTTGGCAAGTTTATCTTCAACTGTACGGGCTATATTTCGTGCTCCAAATTCTCTTGAATAGCCTAAGTCTGTAAGGTAATCAAGAACCTTATCGGTTACAGTCAGTTCAACTTTTTTGGACATCATTCTTTCTGCCAGTTTGTTAACTTCCTTCTTACAGATTTTTAATGCAACCTGTTTGTCAAGATAATTAAAAGGAATTACAGCATCAAGACGATTACGGAATTCAGGAGGAAATTCCCTGTTTACAGCTTCGTTTAAGGCAGCTTCTGTATCTGTGTTTAATTCTGTTTCAAAACCAATTCCTGGGCGTTCCAATTCTCTGGCTCCTGCATTACTTGTAAGTATAATAATGCAGGAACGGAAATCTGCCTTGCGGCCCTGGTTATCTGTTAATTGACCATAGTCCATTACCTGAAGCAAAACATTATAAATATCTTCATGAGCCTTTTCAATTTCATCAAAAAGAATTACTGCATGAGGGTTTTTACGAACATCTTTTGTAAGAAGACCGCCTTCTTCAAAGCCAACATATCCAGGAGGCGAACCTACCAGTCTGCTTACAGTGTGCTTTTCCTGGTATTCGCTCATGTCGTAGCGTAAAAGTGGTTCTTTTAAAATTCCTGCTAGAGTTTTTGCCAGTTCTGTTTTACCACAGCCTGTTGGTCCTACAAACAGATAGCAGGCTTCTGGTTTTTCCGGATTTCTAAAGCCGGCACGGGAACGCTTTACAGCTTTACTTAAAATATCAATAGCTTTCTGCTGTCCAAATATTTGGCCGGCCATAGTAGTATGGATTGTGCGTAAAGCTTCTTTCTCATTGCCAGCTACAGTTTCCATTGGAATCTTTGTAATCTTGGCTGTTACCTTTTTAATTGTATCAACAGTTACTGCTGGACGGAAAGAATCCAGTTTTGCTTTAACTGGAAGATTTTTAGTTTTTCCTTCAAAACCACCGCTGTTCTTAATATGGGTAAAGGCACCAGCTTCATCAATCAAATCAATAGCTTTATCTGGCAACCGCTTGTCTGGCATGTACTGAACAGAAAGTTTTACTGCTTCTTCAATTGTACCAGCTTTGTAAGAAACATGATGATGTTCTTCAAACTTGCTGATAAGTCCTTTAAGAATTTTTATAGCTTCAGCAGAGGTAGGTTCTATAATATCGATTTTCTGGAATCGGCGTGCAAGGGCACGGTCTTTTTCAAAATTTTTCTGATATTCTTCAAAGGTTGTAGACCCAATAAATTTTACCTGACCTGTTGCAAGAATAGGCTTAAGAAGATTTGCTGCATCCATCTGAGTTGAACCGTTTGTTCCGGCACCCATAATCATATGGATTTCATCAATGAATAAAATGCAGTTTTTCTTGTCTTTAAGTTCATCTATTATGGAGTGGAGTCGTTCTTCAAAATCGCCGCGGAATTTTGCACCGGCGAGTAAAAGACCTAAATCAAGAGAATAGATAGTAAAGCCCTTAAGAGCATCAGGCACTCTCCCTTCCACAATGCGCTGTGCCAACCCCTGTGTTATTGCAGTCTTACCAACTCCCGCATCTCCAACATGCAGCGGGTTGTTTTTAGAACGGCGGCACAAAATCTGGATAGTTCGCTCAATTTCTTCTTCACGGCCAACAAGCATATCGAACATACCCTGTTTAGCCTGTTCTGTCATATTTACAGTAAAGCGTTCAAGACCACCAGAATTATTGGAACCCATCATTCCTTCCATTCCAGGAATCTGATTTCTACCATCCTTTACAGTTTTTGCTTTTTTAGGTTTTGAAAGATTGATGATTTCCCGCAGCTTGTGCTGGTTCATGCCGTTTGCTTTTAAAAAGTAGCAGCAGAAATTTTTACTGTCATCCAGCATACTTAAAATAACATCAGAAACATCTATTGTATCTGACTCAGAAGAAACACAGTGATAAACAGCTCTGTTCATCATTGTCTGAAAACCGGCAGATTCTACAGGTCCTGGGAAAAATTCTTCATTTGCCTTTTCTGAAATTACTGGCATTTTTGAGGTTAAATAATTGTACAGATCATCCTTTAAACCTTTTGCATCAACGCCACTTTGCACAAAAAGCTCCATAACGCTTTCTTCTTTTACTGCGGCTGCCAGTACATGCTCTGGAGTAAAAAACTGATGACGAGATTGTTTTGCAGAAAGTAAAGATTCCGAAAGAATTCTTGAAAGCTCTGGACTTACTTTCATCTGTTTAACAATTTGTTTTGGTTTATCCTGATTACTCAACTTCTACCCTCAATGGAAATCCATTTTTTCTTGCAATTTGAACGGTCAGATTTGCTCTGGAAACAGCAACATCATAAGTGTACTTTCCAACTACTGCAGAACCCTGGTCGTGAACAAGGTACATAAGTCTTTCTGCTTCTTCGTTAGATTTATTAAAAATAGAAACAAGAACATCAATAACAAATTCCATTGTTGTTGTGTCATCATTGTAGAATACTACACTTCGTTCTGGAGGTAATTCCAAAGCTGCATCTGCAACAATAGAGTCACCTTCGCTTTCAAATTGATTTGTCAAATTGCCCATGGGTAGTAAGTATAAAGTTAAAAGTGAAAAGTTGGAAGAGAATTCATTCT
>JAEDFM010000002.1 GCA_016292805.1 Treponema sp.
TCGAAAATGAAAAATCTTCATCACCGGCTTTTTGTTATGTCCTCGATGATGTAATCAAGATTTTGCCTTAATTTAGCAATTCCACCATTATTTATTCAAACTTTATACCTTGCAAAATAGTAATATTTCTCTTCATTCCATGTTTATCAGGAACATCCAAAAATCTTACTAAACTATTACAGATATCTTTATATTCCTTAATAGGTTCTTTTAATGAATCTCCAAGATAAAGACTGTTTCTTGAATACATTTTTGCATCCAGGACAGAAGCTTCAGGATTTTCTTTTGCAAACTTTTTTTCCAATGCAGATTGTCCTCCGCTTAAAATTCTTGCGGCTTCATTCATGCCCTCACCAATATAATTTATATGTTTTGCAATATCCATAAATGGAACACAGGAACCTATTAATGCTGAAGCCCTTATGGATAAAGCTTTATCTTCTTCATCTTTTAATTGATTAAAACCACCAATTAAAGTAGTTAAAAAATCCAATGCGGTTTCAGGTTCACACTCATCGGCAACAATATAACAACCATCACCAGTAGGAATAAACCGAGAAATATGTATTCTTCCCTTAAATCCAAGATGATTATTCAGAATATTGCCAACTAAATATCTTTGAAAAAGATAAATATTATTTACCTGTTCACGGGTTGAAGCTGTTGAAAAACCAACAATATCAATTAAAATTATTAATTTTTTTACTTCCGGAAATTCTGCAGCAAGATTTGGCAGTTTTTTTGAAACATTTATTACCCTTTCAATTCTTTTTTCTTCTATTTTTTCATGAATATCCTCAAGAGTAATATCACCGGAAATCAATGACTGCCGTGTAGTTCGTAAATCTTCAAGCTTAAATTTCATTTTATACCCCACTTATATCATTTTTTTCATAAAGCATTTCTGCGTCAGCCCCACCCTGTCGTACTTTAAGATCCGTAAACGATTGGGAAGGTTGAGATTTTTGAGATTTCTTTTTCTGTAAATCTTTCTGTAACTGCTGAATTATTAAAGCAGAATTAGAACGGTTCATCATTGAGTAATATTCGCGGTCATCCATAACAGTTATAATAATCAATAAAAAACAAAATGTAATAGTAGATTAAAAAAAAACACGGTTTTCAAATATTCAATCTGAAATCCGTGTTCTAATAATAATTTTAAATAATTAATTATTTAATTTCATAATCCCTATTATACGCAGCTTCAATTGTTGCAATATTGATTGGATTAAACTTTTTATTGCGGGCTGAAATAGCTCCATCCAAAGCAAATTCAAAAGGTTTAACACCACTGATCATTCCTGGTACAACTTTTAACAAAGCACCAAGAGCAACCATGTTTGTTCCGCGAGGATTATTTGTTGCTGTACAAATTTCATCACATGGTAAAGCAACAACTCTAATGTCTTTACGAGTTGGTTCAATATCTATTAATGAAGAATTGTAAATCAACAGTCCGTTTGGTTTTAACTGCTTTTCAAATTTTGTCATTGAAGGCTTGTTTAATGCAACAACAACATCTGGATTTTCGATTACAGGTGAAGCAACTTCTTCATCACTAACGATTACTGAACAGTTTGCTGTACCACCACGCATTTCGGCACCGTAAGCAGGAATATGTGATACATATTTATCTTCGCTCATACCAGCCAAAGCAAGGATTTTTCCTGCAAGAATAACACCCTGACCACCAAAGCCAGCAAAAATAATTTCATTAGTCATTGCAAATCTCCTTATTTTGTTACAACACCAGCTTTTGGAGCGGCTGCTTCTGGAATATTTCCAGCAGGAACATCACGGAATACACCAAGCGGATAATAAGGTTCCATCTGATCTTTAACCCAGTCAGCTGCAACTGTAGAATTTACACCCCAGTTAGTAGGACACATGGAAAGAATTTCAACAAAGGAATAACCTTTTCCTTCTTTCTGATATGTTAATGCCTTTTTAATAGCAGCTTTTGCTTTATTAATATGCTGAACATCATAAACTGCACAACGTTCAATATATTTTGGTTCAACTAAAGTATTTAATAATTCACAGGCACGGATTGGATAACCAACTTCATCAGCATTGCGTCCAAATGGAGTTGTTTTTGTTACCTGTCCAACCAAAGTTGTTGGAGCCATCTGACCACCAGTCATACCGTAAATAGCATTATTGATAAAGATAACTGTAATGTTTTCACCACGGTTTGCAGCATGAATTGTTTCGGCTGTACCAATAGCAAGAAGGTCACCATCACCCTGATAAGAAATTACAATCTTATCCTTGTGAACACGTTTCATTCCTGTAGCAACAGCTGGTGCACGACCGTGAGCAGCTTCTGCAGTATCAACATCAATATAGTTATAAGCGTAAACGGCACATCCTACAGGAGCTACAAAAAGAACGTCCTGCTGAATATCCATTTCGTCAATAACCTGACAAATTAATTTATGTACGATTGAATGACCACATCCAGCACAATAATGCATTGGGGCCTTTTTCATTGATTTTGGAAATTCGTATTTTTTTGCCATTTAAGTCCCCTTATTTTAATATTGCCTTTGCTTTTTCAATGATTTTATCAACAGAAGGAATGACTCCACCTGCTTCACCATAGAATTCAACATCAACTGGTTTATGACCACTGTAAAGTTTAATATCCTGAACCATCTGACCCATAGACATTTCTACAGTAAGAAGCTTTTTGCAGTTTGCAGCTGCAGCTTCAAGCTCTTTCTGAGGGAATGGCCACAATGTAATTGGACGGAAAAGACCGGCTTTAATTCCTGCTTCACGCATCTGTTTAATAGCTTTTTTACAAACACGAGCACTTGTTCCATATGCACAAAGAACGATATCTGCATCATCACACATATATGTTTCAGCAGCAGTTTCTGATTCCTGAATTTTTGCATATTTTTCAAACAAATGTTTGTTATGATTGTTTAATTCACCATCAATTCCAGACATTTTCAAAGACCAGACTTTATTCTGTTCACGGTCTTTTGTTTTACCTGTTAATGCCCATGGTTTTGGTGGAAGATTTTCTACAAAGTCTGGTAAAACACATGGTTCAGACATCTGTCCTAAATAACCATCACCAAGAATCAAACAAAGAATTCTGTATTTATCAGCTAGTTCAAAAGCTTTTACAGTCCAGTCAGCAAGTTCCTGAACAGTACCTGGAGCAATTACGATTGTATGATAGTCACCGTTTCCGCCACCACGAGTAGCCTGGAAATAATCACCCTGAGCACCAGAAATGTTACCAAGACCAGGACCACCACGCATCATATTAACAACTACTGCTGGAAGTTCAGAACCAGAAATGTAAGAAAAACCTTCCTGCTTCAAAGAAATTCCAGGTGAAGATGATGATGTCATACAGCGGGAACCTGCAGCACTTGCACCAAGAACCATGTTAATAGCAGCAAGTTCAGATTCAGCCTGAAGGAATGTACCTCCTACTTCAGGAAGTCTTTTTGACATATATGCAGGAATTTCATTCTGTGGTGTAATTGGATATGCAAAATAGTAACGACATCCGGCACGAAGTGCAGCTTCACCAATAGCTTCGTTACCTTTCATAAGTACTTTATTACTCATTTGGTACCTCGATTTCAATACAGCAGTCTGGACACATAGTTGCACAGAAACAGCAGCCTATACAATTAGCTTCATCATTACAAACAGGATAGTTTACACCCTGACTATTAGTTTCCTTTGACATTTCAAGGATATTTTTAGGACATACACGAATACATAATCCGCAGCCCTTACAACGTTCATCGTTGATTAAAGGTTTACCTTTTGCCAATTTCAACACCTCTTTTAAATTTACACTTCTATTATAAAAAACTAAAAGCTTTGTTACAATACAAACAGAGAAATTTCTTTAATATTTTTAAAGTTTTTTAATATTCTTAAAGTTATTATTTATGCACCAATCCAATTTGCCGCTGTCTGATCTGCAAGCTGAAGAAGAATAACTAATGGATTTTCAAGAAAGTTTGAATAGTTATATGTTTCACTTTCGCTTAAATCACTAAAGCCCATATGACGGCTCACAGCTTCAATTACCATTCTGTTTTCAATCATTGATGGAAAAACTTTAAGCATCATTAAAACAGATTCATTTCCATGTCCCAGGTTTCTGCATTCAGCACGAGATTTGTAGAATGGCTGTTTTACCCAGTTACCTGTAATATCTTTTGTATTTCTGTATTCTACTCCATAAAATCCTGTTTTACAGAAATCATGGCAAAGGGCAGAAACAAAAACATCTTTAGCTGTAATTGTATATTTTTCACCTTGTGGAGTTGCAAAAAAGTTTTCCAGAACAGGTTTTGCAAAAGCAAGAGCCTGTTTGACAACTAGTAAAGAATGTAAGCTTAAGCCGCCTTTAAAATTACCGTGAAATCTTGTAGAAGCTGGTGCAGTCCAGAAATCTGTATTATCAAGGAAATCTTTAAGAGAAGCTGCTTCTGTCTGATCTTTAATAATGTAATCAATCATTTCTGTAACACAAGGTTTTATTGAATCCATATTAAAGGTTCCGTTTGTCTGAACAACTTCAAACTCCTTGAATATATCTAAAAGTTCATAGCAATCATTAAATAAATCATTCTTTTCAAAATCTGTCATTTTAATTTTCCTTTGCAGGTATTATACCTATTCCAGTATTGTAATTTCAACACGACGGTTTATTGCTCGACCTTCCGGTGTATCATTATTGCCAATCGGAATTCTTCCACCATAGCCTTTGCAGATTATTCGTTGGGAACTTATTCCTCGTTGAGTTAAAGCTTTAGCAATTGCATGAGCGCGTTCAAGAGAAAGTTCATATTCACCTTTTTCTTCTCCAACTCGGGCTGTATGACCTTCGATAAGGAAGCGTGTTTTTTCTGGAACTTTTTTAAGAAGTGCTGCTATATTATCAATTCGAGCAGCTTCCCCAGGAAGAAGTTCTGCTGTATTTGGCTGAAACTGTAAATCGTGAATGGAAAGCCTTGTTCCTAAATCAGTTTTTTCAAAATTAATATTCTGATCCTTTGTTTTTAAAGCTGTAATTATTGGTTCCAGTAATTCTTCATTTACACTTGGAGGATACTCTGTAAACAATGAAATTGTACCTTTTAGAGTTACTTCTTTTCCATCTTTATAAACAAAGCTTTCATTCACAGAATCACTAACTAAAAGTGCATTTCCGCTTTCTTTACTTACATAGATTTTGGCTGAATGACTTCCTGTAGCTCTCTGTAATTGAGGATCTCCCTCATAATCAAAATAGCTGGAACCAAAGCCATTGCCATAGCGGGTTGCCCATTGAGCACTTAATTCATAACAATCTTCATCATGAAAATAACGGTCACCAACATAAGTATATTGAACAAGAATTGGAAGTTTTGTATAAATACCTTTTTCTAAAGGATCAACAACCCGTTGGCCAGCAGCTTTCCAGGAATCACCAACATGGATTTCTGAAGAAGCATAACTTGGAAAACTTCTAAAGCTTGGAAATCCATTATCTTCCACCATTTCAAATTTACCGTCATCAGAAATTGTAAAAGCAGAATCAATAGAATCATTTAAACCGTTATTTACCAGCATAGATGCCCGTTGAGTTTTTTCCATTACATAAAAATTACCAGTATATAAATAATAGCCATCCTTTTTTTTAGGACTAATGAATGAACTGACTTCCCGGCTTAAAAGTCCAACATATTTTCCATTATCATAGCGGCGTAAATCTGTTCTTTCTGTAAAAACATAATTTCTGTTTCCATGGTAAGAAATAGTAACACTTTCCTGAGAATATACACCAACTAAAAAAAGATTAAAGAATATCAGGATAAACAATAAACGGTTAGATTTCATATTCATACTCTAACATAAAAAAAATTATTTATCCCTATTGTTACAAAAAAGAATATCTAAAAGTATGAGGAATAAAAGAGGTATAAAATTATTTTTTCTTGTCTTTTTTAATGTAAGAAATTGTAAAGTTCAGATTCTTTTCTGTATCTTTTCCAGGTTCAATATTAATATCCCAATAAAGAGTTGAAGTAAAGCTCATATGTACTGGAGTTAATTTTGAACTTTCTTTTTTTGGTCTGTTTATAATTACAGGCTGGAAATGATATCCACAGTTTTCGTTAGGTTCAAATGAGAATGAAACCCCTCTTTCATTATCTGTAAGACGAACTACATCTACATTTTTAAGAAGGTCTTTTTTATATAAGTCCAAAGTAGATTTTTTGGCATCTACAACTCTTACAAACTGACTGTCGGCAACTTCTACATTAAAGTATTTAATGTCATTAGCATCAAAATCAAGATTAGCAAAATTAGATTCAACTGCAAATTTAGCTTTTAAAGGCTTATCACTCAGGTTTTTTATAATGTACTGAACATTCATACCTGTAGGATTGATAATATATTTTTTGCGTAAATAAACAGGCTGTTTTGAAGCACCGAATAAAGCATTTGCACAAAGTTGAATTTCATTGTGATGTCTTGAGAATTTTAATTCTGAATATTTGACTCTAGAGAAAACACCATCGCCTGCTGGAAGTCCGTTAACATAACTGTCAAACTGAACTTCATTAAATATGTGATCAACGAAAATACCTTTAGTATAGTCATCAGAACAGCCGTCATATTCACTTCTGCGTTTTAAATTATCTGCATAATTACCGGTATTTTTAAGTACATCAAGTTCATTTATTGATCCACTAAAAAGAGAAACCATTGCAAAATAGTTTTCCATGCGGCAAACATATTCATTTAAGCCATCATAATCATAATCAAAACAGGTGATAGAAGGTTTAAAACTGTCATCACGCAAAATCTTTTCAGCTTCCATTAATGCTCTATAAGCTTTCTGGCGGTTATGATAATTTGAATCAACCTGTTCATTACAGCAGACAATAGCCTGTCCATTCTGCGCTTCCCACAGTTTATCCCGCGCATCTTTTTTACGCATTTTGTCGCCCTTGTACTGATTTACCATCATCTGCACATACAGAATACGGTTATACAGAGCTTTACTGTTAGGTTTTGTTTCCAGGTAATCATAAATTGTATTACCATAATCCATAAGCTCAGAAATTTTAGAGCTGATACCTGTAGATAAATGGCAGCTAACTTTTGTTTCGTTTTCCTTTCTGTATTCAGTAGGATTTATAAGCTTTAATTTTGTATCATTTGCTTCAAGATAAGAATTAAGCTTTTCAAACCATTTGCAGTTAATCAATTCTTCAATCTGAGCATGAGTTAACGAAATAGAAATTATTCTATTAGGAGAAAACTGGAAGTAAGAATCCTTCCTATCCATTTTTTCTGCCATCTTAAGAATTTCCTGTACAAAGTCCACAATTTCAGTTTTTTTGTTTGGAACAAGATTTTCGTAAGTTGGATAAATATCAATAGATTTTCCAAAATCTGAAACAATTAATGGCAGAAACTTTCGTTTATTTGAAGGAATAATTTCTGAATCAAGATAGACATATTCAATACCACAGGTATTAAAAGTATTTACAAGGGAAGCATCCCAAATGTCACCAAAAATGGCTGCGCCACGAGGGCGTTTTCCAAAGGTCTGACGGATTTCCGAAGAAAGCATATCAATCTGACCGTTTCTATCAACAGGATAAAGCAATGGCAATACAGGATTATAAAAACCGCCACCAAGTAATTCCATCTGATTTCTTTCAATCATAGTTTTACATACTGTAAATAATTCATTGTGGCGTTTTTTTAAGAATGAAATTTCAGCACCAGAACAAGAAAAGTTAAATTTAAAATTAGGATGTGAGAATAAGAATTTAATTAATGGTGCATAAATACTTTTGTAATCTTTTTCATACGAATCAATTGAATCATCGTTAGAAACAAAAGATTTTAAATTGAAGCTTACGTATACAAATTCCATTCTTTATATACACGGCTCCCCCACCAATTGCCGGTCCCATAAGAGTAATAAAACTTTTCCCCAAAAGTCTTACTTATTTAGTGCGTTTTATTATTCTATAACAATATGACCATATTTTAAAGCGTTTTGAAGCATTCCATTGAACATTTTCTTCTTTTCCTTTATCGGAACAAGAAGTTCTTTCATCTGGATTCACATTGTTACATATAACCATCTTCATTGAAGCTTTAGAAACCAAAGTTATGATTTTTTGAGGACAAACCGAAATACATCTTCCACAACCAATACAAAGACTAGAAACTACTGCAGTATGATTAATAATATCAATTGCCTGCTGTGGACAAACCTTTGCACAATCTCCAAGACCTATACATGCATAGCGGCAGTCTGTACCAGAACCATGAACATCTTTAACCATAAAACAGGTATGCTGTTCTTTGAAACTGATTGGATTTAACTGGAATTTTTTATTGCAGGAACATAAAACAAGAGCCTTTTTATCACTTGATTCAACAGCAATATCCAGATCCTTTACATAATTTTTTTCTTCAAATGAAACAATTGCATCCTTAATGTTGTTTCCTTGCTTTTCCAATTTTGGAAGGAAAATATAATAGATAAATGTAACAACAACACAAACAATTAAAAGAATAAGAATAAATAAAATGATTGGAAGTATCACTGAATAACCCCCGAATTTAACCATGAAACATCAAATACAGAAATAATAAGAATTAAAATTGCCAGGAAAAAGAAGAAGAAACTGTAATATGTTTCGCTGATTCTTTGTCCGTTTGATTTCAACTTATTTTTAAATGTTGTAACAAATGGACACAATAAAATAAATGAAAGGAAACAGCTTATACAAATTAAAATTGTATTGATAAGTGTAGAGCTTTCAGAAAGTGCAATAATTACAATCATATAAGAAACTACAAATTCTGAAGTTTCTCTTCCTGTTGTAATGCGAACAATTACTTCAAGGAAAACATTTATACAAACAAAAATCAAAAGGCTTACAACTGGATATAATTCAATAAGCTTAAGCGGTACTAAAACTGTAGAGATTACACCCCAGCTGATAATTGTTGTAATAAAAATGCTTAGTACAATCTTTGTAAAGAAAGTAATATTCTGTTTTGCTCCATTCTGAAAATCTGCAATTTTGTTGATTCCAACACCATAAATTAAAACAGCAGAACAGAACAATGTATAAAAAGCGAAGGTATCAAAATAAATCATTTATATGCCTCCCCTTTACCAACAATAAGGAATTTATTCTTAATGATTGTCCATACAAAAAGAAAAACACCAGCAAGAACAAGTGCACCTGGAATTGAAGCAAAGAAAGTAAAGATACCAGTATCATTTCCACCAAAAAGAACTTTTTCATAGATCATATGATTTGCTCCAAAAAAAGTAAAAGTTCCATATCCAGCAATATCCCGGAAAAGAAATAGCAATAAACCTATAAGACAGAAAATTGAAACATTTGTAAAACAATATTTTGCTCTCTGAGCCATGGATTTATCATTTTCTTTATAAAGTAAACCAATAGTAAACAAAGAAACTGCAGGAAGATAGAAAAGATAACCTAAAGTTAAAGCCAGTTCAGTCTGCCAGATAATAAAAATCTGTCTATAGAGAACAGTAAAGCTTACCATTGTGGTCATAAAGATTACTGTACGGATTTTTTCCAGCTTTAATTTGTTTATAAGTGCATTAATTAAAAGACCAACGCATGTTAAAAGCAACAATTCAAGCATAAGAGTAAGGCCATAAACAAAACGACCAGGAGTTGGAATTAACAAAGCAAGATATGCAGAAATAAAAATGTAAGTTGATTTGTTTTTCATTTCTCCCTCCTATCTAATAATTTCTGGGATTTTCTTTTCCCAATATTCAAAACGTTTTGAGTATCTGTTTGAAATAAGGTTGTAAGCAATTCTACCTTTTACAGATGAGAATCCAACCATTTCAACATTTTCATCATCATCAACTGTAAATACAACAGAAATTGGGCCGTA
Organism: Treponema sp.; assembly: GCA_016292805.1. GTDB lineage: Bacteria > Spirochaetota > Spirochaetia > Treponematales > Treponemataceae > Treponema_D. The sequence goes on from JAEDFM010000002.1 coordinate 9,952, forward strand.
AAAAGTTACAACTCTCATAAGAACAGCTGTATAAATCTGTCCTGTTTTTCTATTTGTAGCTTCGTAGCAAACAGCATTTACGCTGAATGTATTAGAAATAGTTTTAGCATTACCTACAGTCCAGTTGTTAGAATCTTTTTCATCAAGAACTTCTTCTACACAAGTTTTAAGGTTCTTCTGCCATGATTTCCTTGAAAGAATTGCAGAATAAATAAGAATTCCAAAAATTACTGCAATAAAGGTTGTAAAGATTCCAAGCTTAATAAAAAAATCTCTATCTATAGCTATAGAACCTTTTTCTTTTACAGTTTTTACAGGTGTTTTTGATTCTTTTTCAGTCTTTGGCTTTTCAGCTTTAGGACTAACTTCTGCTATTGTTTCAACAGTTGTTTTTTCTTCAACAACAGTTTTATCTTTTGTATTTTCAGTCATATTTATTTAACCTCGCTTACAACAGGAGGATGAGTTGCTGCAACATTTTCAAAAATCATGGTATTTTTTCTTTCTTCAATTGCTCTGATTATAAGATTAAATACATTCATGATTACAACTGTATATACCATTCCGATTGGTGAAGTTCCACAACCAGTAACGGCAAAATAAACTACTCCAGAAAGAATTCCGTATATTATTTTTCCAGGCAGGGTTACAGGATTTGTTCCAAACCACTGAAGCATAAAAAATGCACAGAAAAGTGTACCGCTGGAAAGAATAGCAAGAATAATATCTCCCTGATTAAAGGCGCCGCCATTGATTAAAGGTGCAAAAAGTCTTACTAAGAGTGCATACACAATAAGAAAAAGTGTTGGAATCAATTCTGAAAAAGACTTATCTGCAAAAATTATAATTGATGAAATAAGAGTCAGAATATTAAATCGGAAAGCTGGAATAACACTCTGATTATCCCAAAGTAAAGAAATAAAGCCTTCTGGAACAGTTACATGGAACAAGCTGAATACTCTTGTATTCATAAATGAAATAAAGGCTCTGTCAAAATTATAAACTGGAAAAACTCCATTCTGAATTAAATATACAGATGGATTTCTTACTGTAAGAAGATCTGATGTTATAAGAAACTGTGGAAAATAAATTTTTCCAACAAACCAGGCAATTAAAACAGCAACAGCTGAAACATTTATCCAGGAATTAACACCGTGGAAAATAATACTTCTTGCTGTAAAAATACATCCAAAAGTAAGCATAAACACAACTACAATTGGATAATTTGCAGGAAGAAGAAGGCCAATAATCATTCCCTGAATAACAATTGTAATAGCATGATATGGTGGTTCTTTATAAATTAAATAATTTAACGAAGCTGCACAAAGAGAACCTAGAACAGCAGTAAGTACAACATATAAAGAATCAAAGCTTTTTGTTACTGCAAGCATTACAACCTGAATACTTAACAAAATCAACACTCTTATAGAAATTGAAGAAATAGAAGGCCTTGAATATACAAAAGGTCTCATGGAGGTTTCTCGTGTTGATAATTTACTTTTATTAGAACTCATATAAAAATCCTATTTATTAATAAGTCTTTCTCTAATAACAGAAATTGTCTGACACAATGGTAAACGTGCAGGACAAACTGTATTACAGCGACCACAATCAATACATGCAAAAGTCGATTTTTCCAGCTGCTCTGGAATTTCACGGAAATTTACAGCATTGTTGTAAAGAATATCTGGGGAAAGCTTAACAGGACAAGCACCACGACAGTTGCCACAGTTTATACATGTGTAAATGTGGTCATCTGTAAATGGCTTTTTATTACTGAAAGCTACTGATTTAACATATTTTGTTACAGGTACATCCAAATCAGAAACTGAAACTCCACTTAAGTAACCATTAATAATTACCATTGAAGGTTCTTTATGAAAACCACCCAGCTGATTAATTACATCACGAATTGAAGTACCAATTTTTACATCAAGCATACAAGAGGCATAAAGACAGTTACCTGAAAAATGAACAAGCTTACTGATAGAAGGAGTATCCAGACAAACAGCTTTATATACTTCATACATTGTTGAAGCATCTACATAAAAATCTTTTTTTGTAATTGTAAAATCCTTTGATTTTTTTAATGTTCTTGAAAAAGCAGAACATATTTCTCTAGGAGTACCAGATGGATAACGAATAATATTCATTTCCAAAAAATGACCATCAGGAATGTCCATAGAAAGGAAATCATGTTTATTTTTAAGCTCTTTATCAAAAGCAAATACAATGTGTCTGGCACCACAGGCTTTTGCAGTAACCAGTGCACCTTCAACAATCTGTTCAAAATAAAATTTAAAAATAAGAGAATCAGTAATACGGGTTGGATCTTCATCAAAAAGGCGGACAACAAGATTTTCGCCTTCCTTATTATTTTTAATCTGAAGTCCCAGATTTTGTGGTTCATTTATTTTAAAAGTATTTATTAAACCTTTTTCAATAAGCTTTTCTCGAATCGCAATGGCAGAAATTGATTTATATGATTTTTTTTCAATTCTATTTCCAAGATAAGAAAATTTACCTTCCAGCTGAATTCTTATTGCATGTTCCTGTCTTCCATTTGGAGCAATGCAGGCAACAATATCAATTACTTTTCCAGGAATAGGAGAATGAATTAATGATTCGTTATTATTTTTATCAGTTGATTTTGCAATTACCTGTCCTTCTTTTACAGTATCACCTGCTTTTACAAGGCTATTGCAAATGCAGTCATCATCCTGACTTAAAGGAACAATAACAACATGAGGTAAAAAAGCATTTTCAGTACATTTATAATCTTGAAGTGAATTATTCATAACTGGATATGTAATCATTTTCTAACACCCTTTCTTATAATACTGGAAATATAAATAAATAGTAATATGGTAAGACTTACAAACATCATTATTATAGCAAAAATTCCAGTTCGGCAGGAACTACTGGAAGCATAACCAGGTTTAACTTCACTCCCCTGACTTTTAATTAATTTTTCTATTGAATTGAATGGCAGTAAATCTATTGCATCATAAGTTTCAGTTTTAAAGCTGTCGTTAAAAGCCTTTACCTGCAGGGTTTCCTTAATTTTTCCATCAATTTCTTCATAATGAGGATATTCAAAATAATTGGCTTTTTCATTCTTATTCAAATTTCTATATGGATATGCACTTACATTCCATACAAAATCGTAATATTCATCCATTGCAGGAAGTTCTGCAGAATTCCCCTGAGCTGAAGGTAAAATTAATTTAGCAAATTTTGTATTTACAGAAGTATTAGTAGTAATAAGGGCAATTGTAAATAAAAATATAACAGCACAAATAGAACTAATAAGTATCTGGTTTAATTTTCCACCGTAAATTGAAACTCTTTTTGCGGGACGAATAGAAACCGGAATAAAAGAGCGTCTGCTTAAAATCAGTTCACTAACAGAATAAACGGTATAAATCATTCCAACAGAACCAGCCGCAGCCAAAATAAACATAAATCCAGCTTTTACAGAACCAGCAAAGGCTCCCGTTACCGCAAAGAAAAGCATTACAGGAATTGCATAGTTTCCAAACAAATACATTAAGTTTCCCTTTCTTTTCCATATGTTTGAATAAAAGAAAATGGAGAGCATAAAAAGACAAAGAGATACTGCACAGGAATAAAAAGGATTGCAGAAAATATAAACTAAAAGTAAACTGCTTCCAGCACCAAAAACAAACTTATGTTTAGAATAAACAAGAAGAACCATAAAATAAGCAAGAGCAATAACAGGAATTAAAAATGGATAGGAAGCAGAACCATCCACACCAGCTTTAATATTCTGCCTGGCAAGAAGCTTTAAACAGTCATTTACTTTACCCTTGTTATCAGATGAAATGTAATAAAGTCTGTATCTGTTAGATTTATCAAAAAAATATGCATTTCGCTTAGAAAGATACTGGAAAGAAGAATCTCCAGCATTTAATTTAAGCATTGTAACTTCTGGAGAATAGGCAGTAAAAAGCAAAGGTAAATACTGACCTGAAAGTTCAAAATGATCTGTAATTTCCAAAGCTTTAAAAGCATCCTGAACAACAGAATCTTCAGTTTCTACAGGAACATAAATGATGTTAAAACCTTTCCAAAGTTTACCAGACGGAATAGTTTTAAAAAAAATAAGCATGAAAAGAGCAAATAATGAGACAAGTGGAGTAACAAATTTTAAATATCTTTTCATTTTTATTTAAGCATAGTAAAGCCAAGAGCAACAAAAAGTCCAAGTAAACAACCGCACACTACTTCCATTGGCTTATGACCATTAACTTCTTTTAGTGGTTTATATGTTTGTGTAACACTCTTTTCCGAAAGTTCAGCTGCAATTTCATTAATTCTTTTAATGCTTATTCCGTTAGAACGGCGAACTCCAAAAGCATCTCTGATTACAACAGCCCATAAAACTGCCGCTACAAAGAATATATCAGAATGCAAACCATTTCTAATTCCAACAGCAGTGGCAAGAGAAGTTACCAAAGCAGAATGACTTGAAGGCATTCCACCAGTCTTTACCAGCATTAATTCAATCAACTGCTTAAAAGATTTTACACGCCCATAGCAAAGGTTAATGGCAGTTTTTATAAACTGTGCGCCAAACCAGCTGCAGAAGCAGGCCATAAAAATTGGACTTTGAAAAAATAATTTAAGCTGTTCAGATATTGTAGGTAAAGTATTTTCCATTTTTAATCATTTAATTTTATCACCAGAACCCTATTTTTACTAGTAGTTCAAGAAAATTAAAGTTATACTGAATTTATGGACTTTGCTGATTTTCCAGTTTCACAAAACGATTTAGACCGCCGCATAGATAAAATCATCCGCATTTTCATTCCATCAATTTCTCTTTCCTTAATCTACAAAGACCTTAGAAAAGGACTAATTAAAGTAAACGGTAAAAAAGTTCGTGAAGATTACAGGGTTCAAAACGGAGACATAGTAAATATAGCCTCTTTTTTATTAAATGATGATGATGGCAAAGCAGCAAAGCAGGAAGCAGATTGCACAGTTCCCCTTCCTCCCGTAGCTTTTCAGAACCAGCATCTGCTTATTCTTAATAAGCCATACGATGTTTTAGTACACGGTTCTTCAGATTCCCTGGACAAAGCCGTTTTAAATTATTACAAAAGCAACATTAAAGACGCCTCTTTATCCTTTACCCCAGGCCCATTGCACCGTCTAGACAGAAAAACAACTGGTCTTCTGGCATTTTCTTTAAGCTTACAGGGAGCACATTGGTTTTCAGAACATATAAAAGACCACAGTATTCAAAAATATTATGCTGCCCTGGTAGAAGGCAATGTAAAACAACCTGAACATTGGGAAGACTATATCCAAAAAGAAGAAAATCAAAAAACAGCTTTTAAAACCGTAAAAGCATCTGAAAGTATAAGTAATGAAAAAGAGGATAAGCTTGCTTCCACAGATATCATTCCCCTTGCCTACGGCACATTTAACGGTAAACCAGTTACTTTAATAAAACTTAATATCCACACCGGCCGCACCCACCAGATTCGTGCCCAAAGCAGTCTTCATAATCACCCTCTACTAGGCGATACCGCTTATGGTGGAACTAAACTTTTAAACCAAAAACAGGACTTTTTTCTTCAGGCCTTCTGCCTCCAAATCCCTGAAAATCCAGTAGAACTTCCACCAGAAATTAAGCTTCCACTTAATCATTCTTTTTTAAATATTTTAAATGTTTGTGGAATTAAAGAATTCGTTTTATAATGGATGCAATGTTTAACAATATTGCAGACAAGTTACGCCAGAAATTCTCAAAAACAGTTGTATTCGCTTTCGTAGGTGAAAGTGGAACAGGTAAAAGTTATCACGCAAAAATTCTTGCAGAAGAAAACAAGATTGAAGCGATTATTGATGATGGACTTTTAATTCAGGACGAAAAAATTATTGCAGGTCGTTCTGCAAAACGGGAAAAAACTTATATGGGCGCAGTTAGAGTTGCCCTTTTTGATGATAAAGATCACCGTGATTCTGTAGCAAAAGTATTGCGTAAAACAAAAATCAAACGTCTTCTTATTATTGGTACTTCTGAAAAAATGGTAACAAAAATTGCCATCAGACTTCAGTTGCCACAACCACAGAAAATCATTCACATTGAAGACGTTGCAACTCCAGAAGAAATCGAAAAAGCAAAAAAATCTCGTCATGTAGAAGGCAAACATGTTATTCCAGTACCTTCTATTGAGGTAAAAAAGAAATATCCCCAGATTTTCTCTGATTCTATGAGGGAATTTTTCAGTAATCATAATATTTTTAAAATTAAATCCAAAGGCCGTTTGATGGAAAAATCCATTGTCCAGCCAGAGTTCTCTAAAAAAGGAAGACTTGAAATTTCAGAAGCAGCACTTACTCAAATGACAATGCATTGTGTAACTGAGTGCGATCCTGAAATTAAGGTTAAAAAGATTACAATCAAAAAAGATTCCAGAGGTTATAAACTTATTGTTACAATTGATGTACCTTTCGGTACTCAGCTTACAGGTAAAGTTCATCGTCTTCAGCAGCATATCATAGATAAAATTGAAATGTGCACAAACATTCTTATTGAAGAAGTTAATATTGTAATTGATAAAATCTCAATGGATAAAAAAGACAGCACTGAAACAAAAGTAAAAGAAAATTAATTTTTCTTTTCAATTTTATGGGCAGTTTTCTTAGCAGCTTTTTTTGCAGGCTTTTTTTCTGCAGCAGGCTTTACAGCAGATTTTTTAGAAGATTTAAGACTTACATTTACACCAAGAGCTTTTAAGCTGGCCTTTACGGCAAATTCCAGTTCTTTACGAACAGGATTCATTGGCAGAACAAAGTTTCTGCACTGCTTCCAGGTCTTTGCAAATAACTCGTTAGCACTGGTTTTAGTCTGAATTTCCATATTCCAGTCTGTAAGGGTTCCTATAAAATCCTGAATTATAAACTGAAGTTTTTTACCAAGGCGAACATCAGAAGCTTCTTTATTTAATTCACCAAGCTGTTTTATGCTTTCAAGATATTTTTTTTCAAAGTTTTTATCTTCGTAAATCAAAGCAGTTGCAGAAGGCTGAAGATAAATATAAAGGTCTGTTTCCAAAGCTTCTCTAACAATTTCATAAGCAAATGAACTGTTTAAGATTTTTAGCAATTCTTCTGTTAAACGTGATGGAGAAACCTGAGAAAGTAAATCTGCTGAATTTCTGATTTTTCTGCGAAGCTGGTAACTCATTTTTGCATGAGTTGTAGCACTGTATTTAATTGCTCTAAGCATTCGTACAGGATCTTCCACAAAAATAGTATCAATAGAAATTACAGGACGAAGAACATGTTTTTTTATATCCTTCATTCCGCCTACATAATCAATTACCTGTTCCTGTAATGGATCATAATACAGAGCATTGATTGTAAAATCGCGGCGTAAAACATCCTGCTCAATAGTTCCAAATTCATTACCTACAGAACCTTCAGCATTAGAACGGAATGTACTTACTTCAAAAATCTTATTTCCAAAAACTACATGAACAAGACGGAAACGACGACCAATAATTCTTGAATTACGGAATACTCTTTTAATTTTTGAAGGAGTAGCATCTGTTACAATGTCAAAATCTTTAGGCTTGTTACCAACAATTAAATCCCTTACAGCTCCCCCTACTACATAGGAAGTACAGCCGGCATCTCTAAGTCGGCTGATAATTTGGAGAGCATCAGGATCTATATTTGATAAGGAAATCAAATGTTCATCTTTAGTATAAACACAGGCTTTTTTTACCAGATTTCCTTTACTGTCGGAACCATATCTATATAACACGATGAAAAATAATACAAGTTTGAGCTTTACTTAGTCAAGTTACCAAGGAAATTTAAAATATCAGCTTCAACAGTTTCTTTATCATCTTCATTAAGAATTTCGTGTCTGTCACCTGTATATTCTTTTATCGAAAGCTTATTCATTCCCTTTTGTTCATATTTGCTGTATAAAATCTTTATTGATTTTCCATAATTTCCAACAGGATCTTCTGAACCGTAAATAAAGAATACTGGCAAATCATTTCTAATACCGGCAATGTTCTTATTTTTTCCAATCTGATTAAGGCCATAAAGCAAATCGCAAAAGAAGGAATTTGTTAATGGTATACCACACCACTGGTCCATATCATACATTTCTACATTCAGCTTACTAACTGAAATCCAGGCATTTGGACTGAATTTATCTTCAATTCTTTTATCATATGAACCAAAGGCTACTGTTTTTAGGAATTTAGAACAGTTATTTTTTCCACGGAAAGCTCTTACAATACAGGCTAAAGCATGGCCTGCGTGTGTAACATATTGTGGCATATAGGAAGTACCACAAAGAATACAACCATCTACCTGATGACTGTATTTTTCTATAAATCTCTGTGTAACAAAAGAACCAAAAGAATGACCCATGGAAATAATTTTTACTCCTGGGTATTCAGCTTTAGCGGTAATTACAATTTCATACAAATCTTCTACAGCTTTGTTAAATCCGTCTTTTAAGCTTAACTGACCAAATCTTCCTGTTTTTGTATTAACAGCGTTTTCGGCAGTAGCACCATGACCACGAACATCATGAGCAATAAGAATATATCCGTTTTCACTTAAAACTGAACCAAAACGATCATAACGCATAGAATGTTCTGCTAAACCGTGGTGTAAAACTAAAACACCTTTAACAGAAACTTCTTCATCTGGAAGCCATTTATTTACCTTAATTTTAGCTCCATCTTTCATAGTTTGAAAATAGCTTTTAATTTGCACAACACACTCCAAAAATGATAAAATTGAATTATGACTATTCTAACAGAAAAAACCGTTTTTGGGGGAGATTCCATTGGTAAAATTGATGGAAAAACAGTTTTTGTTCCCTTTACCATGCCAGGGGAAACACTGGAAATTGAAATTATAGAATCAAAAAAAGACTATGACAATGCAGTTATATCTAAAATAGTTACTTCTTCCCAGCATCGTGTAGAACCACAGTGTCCTTATTATAAAAAATGTGGTGGCTGTAATATGATGCACATAGATTATGAATATCAACAGCAGCTTAGAGCAACTATGCTGGAAGATATTTTTGAACAGAACGGTATAGATATTCGTGGAAAAACCCAGATCGTTGCAGGTCCACAGTTTAACTACAGAGCCCGCTTTCAGATTAATAATGGTGGCTTAAGCGAAAAAGGCTCAAACCTTATTATTCCAGTAGAAAATTGTCTTTGTGCAGAAAACTGTATTAATGAATACTTCCATTCAACTCCATTTGAAAAACGACCTCAAGGACGAATTCATATTTTTGGCAGCCATAAAGTAACTGCAAGCGGACAGAATAATGCAAAAACAGTTATTACAAAGAATGAAACTGTAAAAAAAACTATACAGGTCAAAGGTAAAACAAAGAAAAACCTGAAATTAAAAGAAAATCATTACTTTGCAGGAACAGTTGCTTCACCAGAAAACAATGTAACAGTTACATTAGGTGGTAAAAACATTACTTTCGATGTACGAGGCTTTTTCCAGTCAAATCTTTTTGTATTTGAAAAAGTAACAAAATTGATTTGTGATTGTCTTACTTCTGGAAACAATGTTCTTGATATGTATGCAGGCTGTGGTTCAATTTCTACATTCCTGGCAGATAAATTCAAAAATGTTGTACTTGTAGAACATAACCGTGATGCTCTTGTTTTTGCCGAACAGAATATGGCAGGAACAGGACATGTAAGTTATGGATTAAGTGGAGCAAACTGGGTAAAAACTTGTTCACAGTTTTGTGGCAAATTTGATGCCTGCGTAGTTGATCCTCCACGGTCTGGTATGGAAAAAGAAGTCCGGGATTATTTATGTAAATCTGGAATTCCTGAAATTTGTGCCCTTTCCTGCGATCCTGCCACACAGGCAAGAGATTGTGGGGCTTTAATTAAAGCGGGCTACAAAATTAAGGCAGCATATTTACTGGACTTCTACCCTAACACAAGCCATATAGAAAGCTTAATTGTTTTTGGCTTGTAAAACTATTTTTGTAACTGGATATTTAAATGAAGTCAATAAAAAAAATTGAAGCTATAATTTTTATACTATCACAGATTATTTCTTTATTTGCTGAAGAAGTTCTAAATAATTTAAATACAAACTGGTCCATTGTTGTTCCTGGAAAAGTTGTAACAGAACCGGCAATTACAAATTATGGTTTTTCTATAATTACAGACTCAAAACTTCTTTCAACTTATTCCAACAGCGGTATTTTATTATGGGAAAAAGCTGTAAACCGCTATAGAGATGCTTCAATCTACACAATCGATAATGATTTTATTTTACTTGTAACAGATAAAAACTCAAAGCTTACACTTTTAAATCCAAGTGGCGTGGAACTGTGGTCAAAAGAAATTGACTCTCCCGTTCTTTCTAAACCTCTTTGCGGCTGGGATGGAAGAATCTTTTTAAGCACAAAGGACTTTATTGAATGTATTGGTATTTCTGGTTTATTAAAATGGCATTTAGATATTACAGATTTATCAACAATTCCATTTCAGACTTTACCAGACGGTTCATTTGTAGTTTTTTTTGAAACTCTTGAAAACGGTAAAACTAAAGGCTTAAGAATATCTCCTTTTGGTGAAGTTCTGGAAGAAATCACTTTTGCGGGGCAAGTTGTAAGTGCCCAGACTCATAATCAGGGAATTGCATTAACATTTACTGATTGTACAGCAGGTCTGTTTACACTAGAAGAAAATCAGTCCAAAAATAAATGGGTACTGCAGAATAATGGTTCAAAAGGCTCTGGAACTTTACTTCCATCAAAATCAAAATTTCTTCTTTGTGATGATAATCTTGATTCGGAATTTATTTATCTTCAGGCTTTTTCCAATTCGCTTAATCTTTATAAAATTAATCCAGAGGATGGCCAGGTAATCCGTTCCTTTTCAATCAATAACATCGATTCTATAAATCTGGAAAAAACAATATATAATAAAGCCGGTATCTTTATTTGCGATAATTCCCGAGGCTATTTTTTCAACGATTCAGGACTTGAACTGTGGAGTGCCCAATTACCACAAAACAAAGGTAAAAATGAATGGAATTACACAATCTATACTTATGACAATCACCTGATTATCTGCAACACAAACTGGACCTTAAACAGTTATCGCGTATCTCAGGCCACAAAAAATATTTCAGATTTACCAAAACCTAAAAACTATAAAAACTGGTATACAATCAACACAGCGGATTTTGATTATATTTTTCAAAATTCTATTGATGCAGATGTGGTTTCGGAAAAACGAGTTTCCATAATAAACAAAGGCAATTACGGAAAAGATGAAATCAATTATATTTCAGAATTATTATCTGCCTGCGAGGTTTACAAGAACAATCTTAGTGCCGGAACAAAAACTAACCGCCAGGGACCTTCCATTTTTGATTTGGACTCAATTGGTACAGAACGACTTGTTACCCAGCTTACAATGTATTCCACAGATACCTTCTGCAGTTACGAAGCATATTATCTTCAGGCAATTACAAATAAAACAATCCTAAATACATTATTACAAGGAATTTCAAATTTTGGTTATGATCCAACCGGAACAGTCTTAAATGCACTGGAAGTTCTGGCAAAAAAAACAAGCTACAAAGAAGAACTCATAATTTCCAGAATCTGTGATGCAACTTATTCAGTTTGTAAATTTATGGGAAGACCAGCTTTTAATTCAAAAGGAAAAGTTATACTCCAAAACTTTTTATTTCCAAGCTACAGCGCAAATACAAGAACCTACGCCCGGGAAACAATGAAAAAAATCTCTGCCCTAGATTTATAGTTATACTTTTAACATAAATTGTGATAAAATAAATATACAATTTTTTTATAAGGTGGATTTATGAAAAAGAGTATTTTGTTTGCAGCCCTTTCAATGTTTATTGCAACTGCATTTTTTGGTCTTGAAGTAGATGAAGCAGAAATCAGAAGTACTTCAACTACAATCGAATTTATTAACTATACAGGTCCTCATAAAGTAATTGATTCTATTGAAGCAATTAATGCAATTGGTTCTGGTATGGGTTCTGTTATTTCAAAAAGCATTACATCAACAACATCAACAGGAAACTCATCAAAATACTATGTAGTTCATGCAGTAGATGACACAAACGGTAAACTTGATGCAGATATCATTTTTATTGGTAAAGAAGCGACTGTTGACCATGTAAACAATCTTCGCAGAATTATTAGTGCTTATTTAAGTTCTGCTTACGGTTATTCTTCTAAAGATGCTGACACTTTGGCAGTATTCGTAACAGTTTACAACGCTGTATATCGGGGAAATAAGGGATACTTCCAGTCAAAATATAAAGACATTGTACTTAAAAATCTTTCTTCAAATTGTGGTCTTTCTACTAACTATAAAGACTGGCCTGGAAATTCAGAAATCCTTATTCCTCTTTTTGATGTAAAAAATGGAGGTCTTTCAACTGTAGATACATCTGTAATCAGCGATTCTAAGGTTGTTGATTCTATGCAGGATGATGATGATAAAAACATCGACAGCCGCAAAGATATGGTTGACCTTAAAGAACGAGAAGCTGAAGATGCTTCTGACAAAGCAAAAGAGGCTCAAAAAAAGGCTACTACTGAACAGAACAAATTAGACGAAGAAAAAGCTAAAACAGAAACTGCAAAAAAAGAAGCTGAAACAGCAAAAAAAGAAGCAGAAGTAAAAAAAGAAATAGCTGAAAAAAATCCTACAGATAAAACTGCTCAGAAAGAAGCTGCAGAAGCAGAAAAAAAGGCTGAAGAAAAACAGCAGGCTGTAGAAAAGCAGCAGGAAAAAGAAGCTGAACAGGCTGAAAAAACACAGGCTGCTAAAGATGAAGCTGCAGAAAAACAGGCTATTGCCGATAAAAAGCAGACAGAAGCTCAGACTGAACGGAAGGAAATTGCAAAAGATCAGCAGGATATTCAGAAAAAAGAAGCTGCAGAAGCTAAAATGCCATCAGATTATGGTATTATCATTTCAAATGAATCAGCACTTCTTTCTCGCTTAGTTAAATTCAACAAAATAACAGGTGAAGTAATTAAAAACTCTCCTGTAACAGTAATCCGAAGCCGTACAATCTATAAAGGTTCAACTAACTTTATTGCTATTGCCGGTGAAGATGGTAAAAACTCTACAATCAAACTGGTTACTATTGATCCAGAAACAATGGAAATTAATGGCGAAAGTGAATCAAAAATTGCATCAGATTCTGTTCTTGTAAAAAATGGCAGTGATTATTATTGTGTAATTGATAATAACGGAAAATATTATGTAGGAAAATTTGATGAAAACCTTTCATTAAAATTAAGTTCCCCAGTTACAGTTATGAACTCTACTCCAATTACTGTAACAGATTCAGGCCTTGTAGTAACAGGTTCTGACGGAAAGCTTAAACTTTTGAATCTCAAAGATCTTACAGCTGTTACAAATCCAACTAATAAAGATGCTAAGTAAACAGAAATAACTTGCAAATTAAAAAAGCTGTTCAAAAGTCAAGTTTCTTTTGAACAGCTTTTTTTTGCTTGTTATAGAATTATCAGTTTTTAATTTTTACTCATCAGCTTTGTTTTCAAATTTTGAATAAGCTGGCACAAACATGATTGGAATATCACCAGTAGCACCGTTTCGTTGTTTTGCCAGAATAAGTTTTGCTTCCTGAATTGGAGTTTCATCCTTAAGACGGTCACGATGCAGGAACATTACAACATCGGCATCCTGTTCAATAGAACCAGAACCTCGTAACTGGGCCAGGTTTGGTTCATTACCTTCAGCATCTCGGGAAACCTGACACAAAGCAACAATTGGAATTTCCAGCTCCCGGGCTAAAGCTTTTAGAGATTTAGATACAAGGCTCATCTGTTCAAATACAGGAGCTGTTGGGTCTTCTGTAGAAATCAAACCAATATAATCAATAAAAATAATTTCAACCTTCTGGTTTACAACCATTCGTCTGGCCATGGCACGCAAATCAAGCAGACGCATATTTGGAGTATCTACAGTATATAATGGAGCTTCAAACCAGCGGCCAGCAGCGTCCTGAATCTTTTTTACATCGTCAAGACGGATAGTACCAGCACGAATCTTCTGCATTGAAACACGGGCTTCCTGAGAAAGAATACGCATACCAATAGATTCGTAAGGCATTTCCAGAGAGAAAAATCCACATGGAATATGACGATCAACAGCAATGTGCTGCATCATAGAAAGAGCAAGAGCTGTTTTACCAATAGAAGGACGAGCACCAATAATAATCAATTCTGATTTCTGAAAACCAGATGTCATAGTATCCAGTCTTGCAAAGCCTGTTGGAACTCCAGTAAAAGTGTTTTTACTGTTATATCGTGCCTCAATAAGCTCAATTTCCTTAATCATAATATCTTTTGCAGCATGAACTACTGTTGTTTCATTTCGTTCTGCTAATGCAAAGATTTTCTGTTCTGCTCCATCAAGTAAAGCATCTGCGTCTTTTCCTAATTCATAGGCAGATGATTTTAATTCTGATGAAATTTTAATTAATTCACGGCGAGTTGAACGGTCCATTACAAGTTGTGCATAATATGTAATGTTAGCGGCAGAAGGGTTCATATCGGTTAATGAAGCAATATATGCTGCTCCCCCAGCCTGTTCCAGCTTGTTTTCTACAGTAAGTTCATTAATTACAGCAAGATAATCGCCGCGAACATTTTTCGAATAAAGTTTTTGTAATGTTTCGTATATAAGCTGGTTTTGAAGAGAATAAAATCTGTCTGGACGCAAAATTGAAACAACATCTGCCATAGCTTCCCAATGAAGCAAAATTGCACCAAGAACTGCCTGTTCTGCATCTATATTATGTGGTGGTACTTTTTCGTTTAACTGTTGTTCCATTTTATTCTCCATTTTTATATCTATTTTATCATTAAGTGACAAAAAAAGACAGTTTACACAAATGTATAAACTGTCTTTATTACAGACTAAATAATGTATTTATAATAAATTATTCAGCTTTTTCTTCAGCAGCTGCTTCAGCTTTTGGAGCTTCAGCTTCTACAGGTTTTCCATCAGCTGACTGTGCTTTTACAGCAATGTGGATTTCTGCAGTCTGTGCTTCATAAAGTTTAACTGTAGCTTTATAGTTTCCAACAGCTTTGATTGAACTTCCTGGAATATCAATCTTTTTGCGTTCAATTTCAAAACCAAGTTTAGCAAGTGCATCTGCAACAACGTTTGCTGTAACAGCACCGAAAAGTTTTCCGTTTGCTGCTGCTGGCATTACGAGTTCAATAGCTGCAGCTTCAAGTTTTTCTTTAAGGCTAGCAGAATCTTTTCTTTTCTGTTCCTTGCGAGCTTCGATTTCAGCTTTGCGTGCTTCGAAGATCATTACTGTAGCTTCATTGTAAGGTACAGCCAGGTTTCTAGGAAGAAGGAAGTTACGAGCATAACCTGTTGCTACGTTTTTTACATCACCTTCTTCACCAAGTGATTTAACATCTACGTTAAGAATTACTTTCATTTCAAGCTCCTGTTTATTTTTCAGTTCAGCCTCGGAGTATGAGGTGAACTGTAGATTAAAAAATCAATTAGTCAGCTACGTATGGTAACAAGCTGATTGCGCGTGCGCGTTTAATTGCTTTAGCAACTTCACGCTGATGTTTTGCACAAGTACCTGTAATGCGGCGTGGAAGAATCTTACCACGTTCTGTCATATAGCGACGGAGTGCATCTGCATCTTTGTAATCAATTTTTGCTTTGTTTGCACAGAAACGGCAAACCTTTTTACGGAAATAAGTCTTAGACTTACCACGTCCTTCTCTTTCATCTTCGCGGCCATCAGATACTGTAGCAACCTGATCCATTGCAGCAGCCTGATCCTGTTTTTCTTCCATTTCCTGTGTATTTTCTTCAGACATAATATATCTCCTATATATCTTCTTTTAGATTAGAACGGTATATCTTCAGGGAAGTCATTACCTGTATCACCATAAGAATCTGGTGTATAACTGTTCTGGTAATTGTTCTGTGGTGCACTGTTAAACTGCTGGAATGCTGGAGCACCATTTGAAGGAGCTGCACCAGATCCACCATCTCTACCACCAAGTAACTGTACATTAGTAGCAACAATGCTTACCTTGCTCATTTTCTGACCATCTTTTTCCCAACGGTCCTGTTTAAGGTATCCATCTACAGCAATCATCTTACCTTTTGTTAAGTAAGGCTTTAGATTTTCAGCTGTTTTTCCCCAGATAGTAACGTCAAAATAATTTGCTTCTTCAATCCACTGTTCACCATTTTTACGGCTACGATTAACAGCAATACTTACATTAGCTCTGGCCTGACCGTTTCCTACATAACCAAAACTGCGTTCATCTGCACCAAGATCTCTTGTAAGACGACCAATAAGAACTACATGATTTAAATCTGTCATATCTACTCCTTAAAAATGATTGATGGATTTTAGAAACTATTCGTCAATTTTAACGAACTGATGTTTCAACATGTTCATGTTGATTTTGAATTCATTCTGAATTTCAACAACTTTAGCTGGGTTGAGTTTCATTGTGTAAAGAACGAATTTACCTTTTTTCTGTTTCTGGATTAAATAAGTAAGGTCGCGATCACCAATTACTTTTTCTTCTTCGATTTCAGCACCGAATTTAGCCAATGTAGCTTTAACATCTTCAGCGCCTTTTTTTGACTTTTCATCATCGATTGGATAAATAGTCATAAGTTCATACTTTTTCATAAGTATCTCCTGAAATTTTGTTTCTGCCTGGGCAGAATATTTCGGAGGACATGTATTACAATCCTCAAATCAACGATTTTAGACTGTAAATAAAAACCATATTGCGTGGTTTTTATTCCTCCTTATGGACAAGGAAAATCTTCAACGAGATTTCCAAGGGGTTCTAATACTATACTTAAAATAAGATTTAAGGTCAATAATGGTGTTGTTACATTTTTCTATATAATATATAATTCGAGTATGTACATTAATAAGAAGTTATCAGTTATTGCAATTTTTTGCTTAATTATTTCAGGCACTTTTCTGTTCGCAGAATCAGACAGTTATTATATCAATAAAGCCATGTCTGACACAAAGGTTGGCAAACAACTTTCCGGTCCTTACGAATCTCTTGATCAGGCAGTTGCAGCCTGGATTGCTACAAATATGAGGGAAGATTCTTTTTACTGTATTTCAAAAGACAAAAAAGTAATTGCTACAAAACCATCAAAACAGATTTCAGATATATACAATGTTGTTTTGGATGAATTTATAAACGACATGGATGGAGCTGCTGCAAAATATGATGTTACATTAGAACCTGCAGCAATAAAAAAATTGAACAGAACTATAGCAAAAGCAGAAAAAACTGCGAAAGAACCTAAAGCTGTAAAAGAAAAAACACCTCAGGAACCTAAGGCTCCAAAAGAACCAAAAGCTCCAAAAGAAAAAAAGAATAAAAAAACAAAACCTGATGTTAATAAAACTATGGAATCTGATGAATCAACTGAATCTGCAGAATCAGAATCTGAAGCTTTAGAAAAAACAGAAACTTCAGAAATTATTGAAGAAGAAAATCAAATTCCAGAAGGCCCTACTCCAGAGGAATTAGAGGCTGAAAGACTGGAAGCAGAAAGACTTGCAAAAATCGAGGCAGAAAAAAAGGCCAAGCTGGAAGCTGAAAGACTTGCTGCAGAAGAAGCTGAACGAAAACAAAAAGAAAAAGAGGCTGCAGAAAAAGCAAAACAGGATGAAGCCTTAAAGAAGGCTCTTGAAAATGTAAATAAATCACAGGCAATAAACCGCTACAAAAAGGAATATCTTCAGGATTATATGAAGGATGAAATTGCTGAGCTTCCTGATAATTACGAAACTGCAGATACACCACTTATTTCAAATCCAAATGAAAGAGACTCCAATGGACAAACATTACTTATGAAGGCAGCTAAGGCTGGTAATGAATGGCAGTTAAAGCTTCTTATTGATTCTGGTGCTGATATCAATCTTAAAGATAAAGATGGATGGACAGCTCTTATGTACGCTGTGCGTTACCAGGAAAGTCTTAGTGCAGTAAATTTACTTGTAAATGCAAATGCTGAAATTAAGGATACAAACAAATATGATTCTTCTGCACTTTTACTTGCAGCCTGCTACAACAATAATCCTGAAATTCTTAAAAAGCTTTTGAACTATTACTCTATTTCAGAAAAAGATGTTTTAAAGGCATTTACACAGCTTTTATCATCAACTTTGATTCCAGAATATGTACAGCTTGCCAAAATTAATATTTTCCTTGAAAAAGGAATTCAGCTTAATACTTTCTACGAAGGTAAAACACCTTTAATGTATGCAGCTCAGTATGGAACTTCTACAAAAGTTCTTAAACTTCTTCTTGATAATGGTTGTATTACAACTGTTCGTTCTACAGAAGGTAAAACAGCATTTGAATATGCATCAAAAAATACAAAGCTTAAACACGACGATTATTATTGGGCGTTAAATAAAAAATAAAGGTCAGCATAAATGAGAATTACAGGTGGAACACTAAAAGGAAGAATCATAAAATGTCCAGACGGAGTAATCAGACCGGCAATGGACAGAATGAGAGAGTCTGTATTTTCTATTTTAGGTGACTTAAGCGGTAAATCCTGGCTTGATTTATTCAGCGGCTCGGGAACAATTGCTATTGAAGCAGTAAGCCGCGGTGCTTCCCATGTTGAACTCTGTGAAAAGGACAGAATCAAAGTAAATACAGTTTTAGAAAATGTAAAGGTTGCTCAGGAAGAATGTGGAGTTAAAATCCAATGTCATTTTATGCCTGTAGAATATTTTATAAAACGATGTAAAACCTCTTTTGATTATATTTTCTTTGATCCACCATTCCCTTACAAATTTCACGAAGATCTTGTAAAGCAGGCAGATAAAAATGGTCTTCTTAAGCCTGCAGGAACTATACTTGTCCACAGACCTGAAGAACATTTTATGCCAGATACAATTGGAAATCTAACTAGAACCGACCAGAGGATCTATGGTAGATCTATTGTAGATTTTTATACATATGTTTCAGAACCAGAAGAAAAAATTGAGAAAAGTGAATAAAATTAAAAAGTAACTATTGTATAATATTTATAATCATTACAAATATTATGTATTTTACAATTTATAGAATTGTGTTATTATATAGGCAGTATAATAATAAGTTAATTAAAAATGAGTAAACGTGACGAGTTAGAAAAAAGTTTTAAAGAGAATCTCTCCGAAAAAATCATTCCTGATGGTTTTATCAAGGTAACTGATAATCCTGTTCAGGGTCTCACTTCCGATCAGAAAGTCATTCTTAACCGAAAAGCAAACGCTATGTTTAACAACGGCAATGTTGAAGATGCGCGTCGTATCTTTATCACTACTGGTTATTCAGATGGGCTTACCCGCGTTGGCGATTATTACAACAACAAAAACGAAAGCTTAAAAGCACTTAAGGCATATTGGCTGGCTCATAATAAACGTGACTCAGAACCAATTCTTGCTGATATTGCTAAAGTAATTTCAACACTTATTAATGAATAAGTAAAATGAAGGAACTAAAAATGGAAAATTTTACACAGCAGAATGACAATTTTTTACCGGAGTCTTTTGAAATTCCACAGATGGAATCTTCTGGTTCAAATGAAAATCTTGCTAAAATTACTGAAATTTCCAAAAGAGGTTATCAACTTATTAAAGAGAATGAATTTGAAGATGCAAAAAAAGCCTTTGAAGAAATTCTCCAGATTGAAGACAACAACAACTATGCTTTAGTAGGGCTTGGTGACACAGAACGCAAACAGAATCACTTTGATAAGGCTATTTACTACTATCAGAAATGTCTAGATTACTATCCTGCAAATAACTATGCTCTTTTTGGTCTTGCAGATTGTTATAAATCCCAGAACCAGTTTAATAAAGCTATTGATATCTGGCAGCAGTACCTTGTACACGATGATAAAAATATTACAGTAATTACTCGTGTAGCAGATGCTTACAGAAAAACACATGAATTTAAAAAATCTAAGGAACTTTATCTTAAAGTTCTTGAAATGGAAACTAACAATCCATATGCACTTATTGGTCTTGGTCACTTGAACTACGACTTTAAAGAATATAAAGATGCTCTTTATTATTGGACAAAGGTTTATGAAATCAATCAGGACAGTGTTGATATTCGTGTCCTTACTTCTATTGGTAACTGTCATCGTAAATTAAAGACTTTCGACAAGGGTACAAAATATTTTGAAATGGCTCTTGTTCGTGAACCAAAAAACTTCTATGCTTTGTTTGGACTTGCAGACTGTTACCGTGGTATGAACCAGCAGTACAAATCAATTGAATACTGGAACAAAATCCTTGAAATTGATCCAAATAATAAAGTAATTCTTACCCGCGCTGGTGATGCATACCGTACCACAAGCAATTACGAACAGGCAAAAATTTACTACAACAAAGCCCTTGAAATTGACTTTGATATTTATGCTGCAATTGGTCTTGCACTTATTTGCAAAGGCGAAGGCAATTTTGAACAGGCTATCGCTCGTTTTGAAAATCTTATTAAAGATGATCCAAGAAACGGCAGACTTTATCTTGACCTTGCAGACTGTTATGTTGCGCAGGGCCGCAAAGCTGAAGCTGTTAAACTTCTTGAAAACTATCTTAAATCAGATGGCAGTAACAACATTGTAAGAAACGCACTTGATAGAATTATGCATTCATAGTTTTACTGATTATGGATAAGATTGTTCTCTCTGGTTTATTAAGTGAAGAAATTACTCAAAAATTAGAACTATCTCAAGGGTTCCGTGGAAAGCAGATTTTTAAATGGATTGGAAACGGCGTAAAAAGCTTTGATGACATGACAAACCTTAGTCTGGATTTACGGAACACCCTTAAAGAAAAAGCGTTAGTACGCTCTTCTACAGTAAGCAATGTTTTAAAAGATCCAGACGGAACAATTAAGCTTCAAATTACACTTTTTGATAATAACGCTGTAGAAACTGTTTTACTTACAGATAAAGAAGGTCGCAAAACAGCCTGTGTAAGCTGTCAGGCTGGTTGCGCAATGAAATGTGCTTTTTGTATGACTGGCACTTTAGGACTTTCAAGAAATCTGGAAGCTGGTGAAATTGTTGAACAGTTTTTATACCTGGAAGAAATTGCCGGTAAACTTGATAACATTGTTTTTATGGGCATGGGTGAACCTATGCAGAATCTGGAAGGTATTCGTAAAGCAATTCAAATTCTTTGTCATAAAGACGGTCGTGCACTTTCTTCAAAAAGAATTACACTTTCTACCTGTGGTATCATTAAAGGTATTTATGATCTTGCTGACAATGGACCTCACATTCGTCTGGCAGTTTCACTTACAACTGCAAACGAAGATTTAAGAAAAGAAATTATGCCTGTAACTTCTGGCAACAGCCTTGCAGATTTAAGAAAAGCCATTGATTATTATGCAGAAAAATCTGGAAAAAGAGTTACTCTTGAAGCTGCCCTTCTCCATAATAAAAACACAGACAAAATCAGTGCTGATAATCTTATTAATTTTGCAAAAGGTATTGATGTAAATATTAATCTTATTCCATGGAATCCTGTTTCTATTTTACCATTTACAGAACCAACTACTGAAGAAGTAAAGCATTTTGTAGGTCTGATTGAAAAAGCCGGATTAAATGTTACTCTCCGTACCCGTCGTGGCCGTAAAATTGGTGGAGCCTGCGGTCAGCTTGGTGTAAGTAAAAAATCTGAAAATTAGTTTAAATTTGTTGACACTAAGATTAAATGAAAAGAAAATAACAGAAACAATCGAATCATCATTAAAATAATAGAAAATTATATCGAAATATTTGCCTGAGTGTTAAAAACTCAGGCTTTTATATTTGAACAATAAACAACTATTTTGTATAATTGATTCGATACAAAAATCCAAAATATATAAAAAGTAGATTTATGGAGCGCTGCAATGCAAAAAAAGATTTACGTAGTTGGAATGTTTGATGATGGCACAGCTGCAAAAGTACAGGATGCTGTAAAAGGTGTAGCAAGTGTAACTAATGTAGTTGCTAACTGTGAAAAATCACAGGTTCTTGTTGATTATGATGATGCAGGTGCGGAAGATGCAATTAATGCAGCAATTTCTTCTTGCGGCGTTGATGTTATAGGATAATCACAAACTAATGATAAAACTCACAATATTAGACGGTCATGCTGTAAATCCTGGCGATTTATCCTGGGATATGTTTAAGGAATTTGCAGATGTGACTGTTTACGAAAGAACTCCAGCTGAAAAGCTTATTGAACGCATTGGTAACTCCGATGCTATTTTTTTAAATAAAATCACAATAACAGAAGAAACACTTTCAGCTTGTCCTAACCTCAAATATATTGGTGTTCTTGCTACTGGTTATAATGTTATAGATCTGGAAGCTACCAGACGCCATAATATTACAGTAACTAACATTCCTGCTTATTCTACAGACTCTGTTGCCCAGCATGTTTTTGCTCTAATTCTTCATTTTACAAATCATGTAGCAATTCATAATGATGCAGTACAGAATGGGGATTGGGTAAAATGTCCTGATTTTTGTTTCTGGAACAAAAATTTACAGGAATTAACAGGCAAAACTCTTGGTATTTTTGGTTACGGAAATATTGGTAAAAAAGTGGCACAGATTGGTCTAGCCTTTGGTATGAAAGTAATCTGCTGTACCAAAACTGCAAAAGAAGGAATGCCAAAGCAAGTTTCTTTTGATGAGCTTCTTAAACAATCTGATTTTATTTCCCTTCACGCCCCATTAACTGATAAAACTAAGAATCTTATTAATGCAGAAACACTTAAATTAATAAAACCATCAGCTTATTTAATTAATACAGCTCGTGGCGGATTTATTGATGAACAGGCATTAAAAGAGGCCTTAAATAAGGGAAAACTTGCAGGATATGCAGGAGATGTTATTAGCGAAGAGCCTATGAAAGCCCAGAATCCATTACTTGGAGCTAAAAACTGTATTATTACCCCACATATTGCCTGGGCTCCACTAGAAACTAGAACAAGACTTCAGGGAATTGCATTAGAAAACTTTAAGGCATTCTTAAAAGGTAAACCTCAGAATGTAGTTTACTAACAGTTTAAATAAATAAAAAAATCCACAATCTGCACCAATTTAGTGTAAACTGTGGATTTTTATTTTAAATTATCTGCTAAATTCTATTTTTTCAAGAATACTGGAATCTGATCGATTGGAGCAGCTACACTAATAGATCTGCCACCTTCGATAACTTCCTTAGTATTAATGTTTCCCCATTTTCCAGCAGGTAAATATACTTCACGACTAGTTGCTCCGGCCTTTAATACAGGAGCTACAAGATATTCAGAACCGAACATATACTGATCTTTAAGTTCCCAGCATTTTTCATCATCAGGGAATTCGTAGAACATTGTTCGCATTACAGGTGAACCATTCTTTGCAGCTTCCTTCATTACTTTTGAAGTATATGGAATCAAGCTTTCACGAAGTTTTATCTGTTTTTCCATAATCTTTTGAGCTTCAGGACCATAAGACCAGATTTCATTTGGACGGCCAGTATACAAATATCCACCACCATATCCTCTCTGAGGATCTTTATCTAATGGTGGAATATCGTGAGGATCACGGTCACCATGCAATCGTAAAATTGGAGACCAAACAGCCCATTCAAACCAGCGTTCCAGAAGTTCGACAAATTTTGGGTCTTCAGGATTTCCATACATAAATCCACCAATGTCAGTTGTCCACCATGGAATACCAGCAAGCCCCATGTTCAATCCTTCACAAATTGAAGTTTCAAGACATTCCCATGTAGACTGAACATCACCGTTCCAAAGAACATTGTTATATTTTTGAGAACCAACCCAGCAACAGCGTTCCAGGTTAACAAAGTTTTTACGGCCGATTTTCTTCATTCCATCATAGAAAGTTTTACTGTAATACAATGGATAAATATTTGAACAAGACAATGCAGTTCCCATCTGATAGCGATAATTGCCATAATCATAAACATTAAAATCAGGCTCAGCATTATCCATCCAGAACATATCAATACCAAAATCGGCATAATTTTTTTCTACAATGTTCCATAAATATTCACGAGCTTCTGGATTAGTAGCATCAAAAGTAAGACAGTCGCCCATAAAGTCATAAGTCTGGTTTGTACCACGATCTGTACGAACTAAGAAACCTCTGTCCTGCATTTCGTAAAAGTGTGAACACTTTTTATCAACAGAAGGCCAGATAGAAACCATAACTTTAGTTCCCATAGCATGGAGTTCATCACACATAGCTTTTGGATCAGGCCAGTATTCAGGATCAAAACACCAGTCTCCCTGACGAGGCCAATGGAAAAAGTCAATTACCATAACATCAAGGTGAATTCCCATTTCTTTATATTTGCGGGCAACTGTTAAAACTTCTTCTTGAGTTCTATAACGGAGCTTACACTGCCAGAATCCAAGATAGTCCTCTGTTAATACAGGAGCACGACCAACTGCGGCTGTAAAGTTTTCAATAATCTTTGCAGGTGTATCGCCGGCTGTAATCCAGTAATCCATTTCTTTTGTCTGTTCAGCAACCCATTCTGTAATGTTCTTAGCAAAGTTTACACGACCAACAGCAGGATTGTTCCATAAGAAACCATATCCAAGGTTAGAAATTGCAAATGGAACAGAAATCTGAGAGTTTCTCTGTGCCAATTCCAAAGTACAGCCTTTCATATCAAGGTAAGGGTCTGGATACTGCCCCATACCAAAGATTTTTTCGCCATCATTTGGATCAAAGCGAACTGTTAATTTATAGTCGCCGCCAATAATTCCCTGCCATTGACGGTTAATAACTTTTGTACAGCAGGACTGCTTTGTAGCAGAAGGATCATATGAACGGTAGTATTCATGAAGAATCTGTTTACCATCCTTAAAGAAAGTAACAACACCACCGTGATTTACTTTTACACAAAGCTTACCATTAGTAATTACAGCACCTTCCGAAGTCATTTCTATTTTTGCAGTGCCATGATTAATTTTTTCTGTAAGTGCCCAATCTCTATCAATAAAAACAGGATCTAATGTTGAACGCACACGGAAAGAGTCATCTCCCCATGGTTCAATCATCATTGTTTCATTTCCTTTTTTGAAAATTAAAGCATTTTTAGCTTCTAAGAACATAATTACCTCTTAAAAAAAATTACTGTTTTAATAATATCATGGAAAATTGGACTTCACACTATAATAAGTATGTAAAAAAACTGTAAAAACCAACAAAAAACTTTATATTGGCTTAATAATTTTAATATGTATTAACTTTATAATTTAATGCACTTTATTTTATGTTAAGTTTCTACTATAATTTTAGTATGGAATTAAAGAAGGTTAAATACGAGAGAGCTACCAGTATTATTTCTTTTCTTTTTGTGTTCTCAGTTTTTATAGGAAACTTAGTAATTATTTCTTTAAATGCTGAACCTAAAATTAAAATACCAGCAATTCGGTATTGTATTCCTGTGATTCATGGAATATGTTCCATATTATCTTTCATCATCATTTTTAAGTTTTCTTACGCGATTTTGTTTTCTATGCTGCAGTTGGAAAGCATTATCTGTATAATTACAAAATTGGAAATTCTTGGAATATTCTTTTATTTTATTTCCATTTTTTTGATATTCCTCATTTATTATCAAACAAAACCTGTAAAATATATTGTATGTATTTCCTATGCTATTCATATTTTCTTGCTTGGATGCACATTTACTTATGGATGGCAAAACTTTTTGCTGAATATTTTTACCTCTTGTTACATGTTTGTTTTATTCCTATGGGTTTACAATCTGCTAAAAGTAAAGTTTTCATGTTTTAAGCCTTCAATGATTATGAACAATTCTACCATTGGAGAAAAAATTCCAGGAACAAAACTAAAACTTTCTGATTATAATTTAAGCGAAAGACAAATTTTCTTTACGCTTGATTTTATAAATAACAATCTAAGTTACAATGATTTGACTGAAAAATACTATGTAAGTCTTTCAACTGTAAAAAAGGAGTTTGCTGAAGTCTTCAAGATTTTTGGTGTAACAAAAAATGATGAACTGAAGCTGCTTTTACTACAGTATGTAGTAGAAAAATAAAACTGTAATTAAATAAGGAGAATATATATTATGAGCGGAAAAACAATCGCAACAAAAATTTTTGAATCACATTTAATTGATCAGCCTTTTGATAATACTTTTGTACTTTCATTGGACCGTGTATTATGTCATGAAATCACTACTCCATTGGCTATCAACGATCTTAAAGACAGAGGTTTAGATAAGGTTTTTGATAAAAACAAAATTAAGGTAGTAATTGACCATGTATCACCTGCAAAAGATTCTAAAACAGCTATGCAGGAAAAAATCCTTCGTGACTGGGCAAACCGTCAGGGACTTAATGATTTCTTCGATATTGGTGCTAATGGTGTTTGCCACGCAATCTTCCCAGAAAAAGGATATATTCGTCCTGGTTATACAGTAATCATGGGTGACTCACATACTTGTACTCATGGTGCTTTTGGTGCTTTTGCTGCAGGTGTTGGTACAACTGACCTTGAAGTTGGTATCTTAAAAGGTGTTTGTGCTTTCCGTCAGCCAAAAACAATCCGTATTGAATTAAACGGAAAATTACCAGAAGGTGTTTACGCAAAAGATGTTATTCTTTATGTAATCAGTAAGATTGGTGTAAACGGTGCAACAAACTGTGTAATTGAATTTGCCGGCACTGTAGTAGACAACTTCTCTATGGAAGAAAGAATGACAATCTGTAACATGGCTGTAGAAGCTGGTGCCACAAGTGGTATCTGTCAACCAGATATGGTTACAGTTGATTACCTCTGGGAATTCATTAAAGATGAATTTGCTACAAAAGAAGATGCATTAAAAGAATACTCTAAATGGTGTTCAGATGCAGATGCTGAATATGAAAAAGTATACACATGGGATTTAAGTAATCTTGAACCATTAGTAACAATCGGCTACAAACCAGATACTGTTAAACCTGCAAAAGAAATGAATGATGTAAAAATTGATCAGGTTTATATTGGATCTTGTACAAACGGCCGTATTTCTGATCTCCGGGTTGCAGCTGAAATCCTTAAGGGAAAGAAACTTGCTAAAGGTGTTCGTGGTATTTTGGCACCAGCAACTCCATTGGTTTATAAAATGGCTCTTAAAGAAGGCCTTATTGAAATCTTTATGGATGCAGGTTTCTGTGTAACAAACCCTACTTGTGGTGCTTGTCTTGGTATGAGTAACGGTATTTTGGCTCCAGGTGAAGTTTGTATTTCAACATCTAACCGCAACTTTAATGGCCGTATGGGTAAAGGTGGTATGATTCACCTTGCAAGCCCAGCTTCTGCTGCAAAAGCTGCAATTACTGGTTATATCAACTAATTTTTTTACACAATTGCAATTTTTAATGTTATATTATTATATAGTAACAAAAAACGAGGGGAATCCCTATTAAGGAGAAAACAAATTGAAAACATTCGGCGGTTCAGTTCTTTTTTTGGATCGTTCAGATATTAATACTGACGAAATTATTCCTGCTAAGTATCTTACAGAACTTTCAAAACAGGCATTAAAACCTTATCTTTTGGAAGATTTAAAGCTTGAAGGATTTAATCCTCAGACAGATGTTGCAGGCATGAATGTAATTATTGCACGCGAAAACTTTGGTTGTGGTTCTTCTCGTGAACACGCACCATGGGCTTTGGAAGTAAACAACATTTATACAGTTATTGCTCCAAATTTTGCACGCATTTTCCGTCAGAACATGTTCAACAACGGACTTATGGCAATAGAAATGGATAAAAAATCTGTAAATGATATGTTCCAGAACTTTGCCGACAAAGATACAGAATGTAAAATCGTTTTGAATGACGATGGTACAGCTAAAGTAAAATTAATCGCAGGTTCTTTCTCTAAGAGTTATCAGTTCACACTTGATGATTTTGAAAAAGCTCTTGTTGAAAAAGACGGCTGGGTTGGTTTTGCTGAAAGCAAATACTAATTAAGAATGCATAATTCATAATTAAGAATCATAAAAAAAGCGCTTCGTTTTATGGAACGAAGCGCTTTTTTTATAACGAAAGAGTAATATTATTTAGTTATTAAACCTTTTTCTTCCAATTTGTTAAGAATCAGGTCTACAATCTGTTCTGGATTATAGTTTGCTGTATCAATTATTAAATCAACAAAGTCATAATTGTTGTTATCAATTCCATAAAAGGCTTTGTAACGGCCTGTATCTTCACGATCACGCATTGCAGTAAAATCTTTAATCTGCTGTAAATCTCCGCCTTCACGATTAAATACACGCTGAGCTCGAGTTTCGTCACTGGCATAAAGATAAACCTTAAGATCTGCCTTTTCCATTACCCAAATTGCAAGACGGCTTCCAAGAACACTTGGTTCAGCCTGAGCCAGCTCCACCTGATGAGAATCTACGTATTTATCATAAGAATCATCATTCTTAGCAGCTTCAATAACTTCTGCTAAAGTCATACCTTTTTCTGCAGCAAGTTGGCGGAAAGTATAATTAATCAATTTAATGCCAAGTTTTTTTGCTAAAAGTCCACTAACAGTTGTATTTCCACATCCAGATTTTCCACTGATTGCAATATGTAAATCTTTATTTAATGTCATATATAACTCCTGATTCTGTCCATTATTGCCTCGATAAATCTCGGCTTGAGACGTTCTTTCGATGAACCTAAACAAACCGCTGTCGCGCTTTGTTTTTAACGGTTCTTCGATTATTGCCTCGATAAATCTCGGCTTGAGACGTTCTTTCGATGAACCTAAACAAACCGCTGTCGCGCTTTGTTTTTAACGGTTCTTCGATTATTGCCTCGATAAATCTCGGCTTGAGACGTTCTTTCGATGAACCTAAACAAACCGCTGTCGCGCTTTGTTTTTAACGGTTCTTCGATTATAGTCTTATTCTACATTCTTACTCTGTTCTCTTATGTTTTCAAGGTTGTCTTTGGCTTGAATTACCATGGCTCCTACTTCGGAGAACTGATTTTTACTTCCTATTGTGTTGATTTCCCGGTTCATTTCCTGACAGATAAAATCTAGTTTTTTACCTGGTGTAGGATTATTTTTTAGTTCAGCTTTCATAGCAGCAATGTGACTGTGCAAACGTACAATTTCTTCGTTGATTGTGTATTTTACAACCATAGCAGCAACTTCTGTCATAATTCTATTTTCATCAACTGCAAAATTGTTGTCACTTAAAATCTCTTTAAAGCGGTTAGTAACCTGTTCTTTAAAAGCAACTTCCATTTTTGGCTGGAATTCCTTAAAAAAAGCTGCACACTCTTCCAGTTTTAAAAGCTTTGCTTCCAGATCGTTTTTCATATTCTGACCTTCCCTTTCCCGGTCTGAACAGAATTTTGAAAGAGATTTATCAAATACAGGTTCTATCATTACCTTATATTTTTCAACATCATAATTTTTATTTGAATTAAGAACTCCATTCTGGCTTAAAATCAAGCTGAGAGGAATATTAGAGCTGTCATAACCACAAACATCTGCAACCTTTTTTATTGCATCCATATATGATTTTGCAGCACCAGTATCAGCAGAAATTTCAGCGTCACTTTCCAGTTCTTTTACACGGATATAAACATCAACCTTTCCACGCACAACTTTTTCTGTAATTTTTGTTCTGAAAAAACTTTCCAGAGGATTTAAATATGGTGGAAGATTAATAGAAAGATCCAAAAAACGTGAATTAACAGATTTTATTTCAACACTTACAATTGCTTTTTCAGAAGAAACTTCTTCATAAGCATAACCAGTCATACTTGTCATTTATTTATCCTCCAAAATTGCTTTGCCAAGCTTCCAGTTGTCCCCTGCTCCCATTGTAACCAACAGGTAACCATCTGGATAGTCTTTAGATAATGGCTTATTCAATTCTTCTTTTACAAAATCTTTAGCATCAAGAATTTCTTCATAATATTTAGCACACATATTTTCTTTTACTGCTATAAGATGTTCCACAGTCTTATTAAATAAAGTTAAACCTGTAATGTTAAAATCTGCTGGATTCTCCCTGGCAGAAGAATAGATTTTATGAAGGATTACAATATCTGCACTGTCAAAGCTCTGTGCAAATTCTTCAAGTAAAGCCTGAGTTCTTGAATAAGTGTGACTCATAAAATCCACAATAATTTTACGACCCTTGTAGAATTCACGGAAACCATCTAGAGTTGTTTTTACGGCAGTTGGATGGTGACCATAATCGTCAATTACAAGAACATCATTTCCAGTTTGACTTTTCATATGACCAATAATTTCAGATCTTCTTTTACCACCTGCAAAATTAGCAAGACCTGTTGCAATCTGATTTACATAATCTTCAGGATTTTTTCCATTAGTTTTTAAAAGCTCACAACTTAATGCAAGAGCTGCAACAGCATCCATTACTTCGTGACGACCAGGTACTTTAAGATAAAGATTTTTATTTCCAAAAAGTTTTACTGTAAAATTATTCTGCTCCTTTTCAACTTTTCCAAAAGTAAGCTTATAGTCACTTTCTGCAGTTTCACCATAAGGAATCATCTGAACATCTGGACGGAGTTTAGCAGCAAGAGTTACTGTATCAACAGCACCTTTATCATCTGCACAGTAAATTACCTGCCCATTCTTTGGAAGCTTACAGATATAATCTATAAATGCCTGACGAATATCTTCGTAAGTTGGATAATAATCCTGATGATCTGGTTCAACTGAAGTAAGAATTATTTTCTGTGGACAGAAACTCATAAAATGACGCTGATATTCACAGGTTTCGGCAACAAAAAAAGACTTCAGTCTTAAGTCATCAGTCATCAGAGTTGATGAGGATAGATTATTGTTTGTGATAAGTGGACTTGTGTAGGTACAGGTATCTCCGAAAGATTTTATAATTGAGCCAGCCAAAACCTGGGCAGGAAGGTCTAATTCTTTAAGGATTGTTCCTGTTAAACCAGTTGTAGATGTTTTTCCATGTACTCCACAAATACCACAGGAATATGCTCTTGAACTCCAGCTTCCCAATGCTTCTGTATATAATAAACAAGGAATTCCTTTTTTTACAGCTGCAATTAAATCTGGATTTTTATCAAGCTTGTATGCAGATGAATAAACAACATACTGAACTTCATCAGTAATATTTTTTTTTGAAAAAGGAAGTGCTTTTAGGTTTAACTTTTCAAGAATTTCATCAGTATAAAAACGTTCTGAAACATCTGAACCAGTAATAATTGCCCCATTATGAAAAAAGATTTCTACAAGGGCGGCCATTCCAGTACCCTTAATACCAACAAAATGAATATGAACTCCAGAAAGATTTTCTGGCAATGATTTTAAATCTGACATTCTTCTATTATATACTTTTGCAAAAAAAAATCACTATCAGCCAACGACTGACAGTGATAAGGATGTAAACAAAAATAAAACAGGAGTTCTCAAATAGTCAATACTATTCAATATATCTTGTAATATTTATCAAACTAATTAAACCAGACTTAAATAAATCTGGTCGGCAAGACCAAAGCCTGCATTCTTTGTCATGGAAGTTGCATATTCATCAAAAAGCATATCTTCATAAGTCTGTTGTGCAAAATCACTTTCCTGACTTTTCATAACAGTTTTACGCATTGCACCAAGCATCTGTTTTACAAAGTAACATTCAAGTTCCATTGACTTTTCATAAAGTTCGCTAGTTTTATCGATTGTTTTTGATTTGATGTGAGGATTAGCCTGATTTGCAGCGGCACCAGTAGGATTTGCAGCTTTATTTGTTTCCCCGGCAAAAGAACCTGCAAATCCAGTTGTATAATCTCCGTTTAAACGACCATTTTCAGCAATTTGAGACGAAGACAATGTTCCCCTTCCATCGTTCTGTCTCTGAAGTCTTTCAAGCATTTCTGAAAACCTTGCATTATCAGCATTTGATTTTGCTGACTGTAAAGCACCCTGACCCTTTGTAATTCCGCTATATGTATTAGAAACTAATCCTACGTTCATTTATTTTCCCACCCAAAGTAATTTTCTAATTCTTAATTACACATTATCGTTTAAGATTTACTGCTGTACTCAACATGTTATCAGATGTCTGAATTGCTTTAGAATTGAACTCATAAGCACGCTGAGCTACAATCATCTGAACCATTTCGTTTACTACCGAAACGTTACTCATTTCAAGAAATTTGTGGCGAGTATCACCAAAACCTTCGTATCCAGGACGACCAGCAATTGCTTCTCCAGATGCGTTGGTTACTTTAAAAAGGTTATCACCTTCTGCTTTAAGACCAACAGCATTTGGGAATCTGTACAATTCCATCTGTCCAACTTCCACAGGATCATTTCCACCATTTACTTTTACACTAACCAAACCTGACTGTGTAATGTTTAATGTAGAAACATCATATCCTTCTGGAAGAATAATTTCTGGCATTACTCTTAAACCATTGTTTGTTACCAGCTGACCATTTGAATCTACTTTGAAAGAACCGTCACGAGTATAAGCATAACTTCCATCATACTGCTGAACACGGAAGAATCCTTCACCAACAATAGCCACATCTGTATCTACACCAGTGTTCTGCAATGAACCCTGATTCATAATTCTCTGTGTTGCACCAACTTTAACACCAGTACCCTGCTGAATTCCAACTGGAGTTACTGTATCTTCTGTTGCAGGTGTTCCTGCAAGCTTGATGTTCTGATAAACAAGGTCTTCAAATTCTACACGCTGCTGTTTGTAACCAGTAGTATTTACATTTGAAAGATTGTTAGAAATTGCATCAATATTTGACTGCTGACCGTTCATGCCAGTTGCAGCTGTCCAAAGTGATCTAACCATTTACTACTCCTACTTCAAAACGGCAACTTTCTGCCATAATGTTCCCATCATAGAATCTTCAGAAGTGATTGTTTTCTGATTTGCTTCATAAGCCCTGTTTACTTCAATCATCTGAACCATTTCGTTTACAACATTTACATTAGAAGTTTCAGAATATCCCTGTAAAAAAACTGGACGTTCAGCACCTTCAGCAATATGTGCAGGACCTGCTATATCATTTGTAGAATAAAGGCTTTCACCCATCTTCTTCAAATATCTTTCATTATCAAAACGAACTACCTTAAAACGATCAATTTCATTACCTTCTTCATCAAGCAAAATGCCATCCTGATTTACAGTAAAGCGGTCGTTTGTAACACGAATATAACCATTTTCACCAAGAACTGGATATCCATCTTTAGTTTCAAGAATTCCTTCTTTACCAATGTGGAAGTTACCATTGCGTGTATAGCGTTCACCAGCCGGAGTATCTACAGTATAAAAACCTTTACCACTCAAGGCTGTATCTGTTTTAGTATTTGTGATTTTGAATGAGCCCTGAGAAAAATCTGTGTAGTTTTCGTTTGTTTCTACACCAAGGCCCAATTTACCAATAATTGGAGCTGCATCTGCACTGCCCATACCATTTGGAATCTTATAAACTCCATCAAAGTCTGTTCTGCGGATTAAAAGCTCTGGAAATGATTTACTGACTGTAACATCTCTTTTATAACCAGCTGTATCTACATTTGCAAGATTATTAGAGATTGCATCAAGTCGGTTCTGCTGAGCGTTCATTCCTGAAGCGCCAGTATACCAGCCACGAATCATTTACTGTTTTCCTCCTGTTTATATTTTTGTTTACCCTTACTTTATATTCGGTTTTCTAACAAAAAGGTTTAGAAAAAAAAGAAAAACTTTACCTTCATTAATTAAATATTTTTTGCAAATAGAAGAATTCGGATTTATAATAAATTAAATTACGAAAGTAAGTTTTTAATTTTTCTTTGTATAAATAAGGAGTCTTGTATGTCAAACGAAGAACCAAGAGTATTAGCCATCATTTTAGGAGGCGGTAAAGGTACACGTCTTTACCCACTTACAAAAGAACGCTCTAAACCAGCTGTTTCTTTTGGTGGAAAATACCGTATTGTAGATATTCCACTTTCAAACTGTATTAACTCAGATTATAAAAAAATCTATCTTTTAACACAGTTTAACTCAGCTTCACTTCATCAGCACATTACAAATTCATACAACTTTGACCGTTTCTCTGGTGGATTCGTTGAAATTCTTGCTGCTGAACAGACTCTTGAACATTCAGGCTGGTATGAAGGAACTGCGGATGCTGTTCGTAAAAACTTCATCCACTTTAAATCACAGAAACCAACTCACTATGTAATTCTTTCTGGTGATCAGCTTTACAAAATGAATCTCCGTGACTTCATGGATGCACATATTAAATCTGGAGCTGAAATCACAATTGCAACAACTGCAGTAAACCGTAAAGATGCATCAGGCTTCGGTATCATGAAAATTGATGAAAATTCTTGTGTAAAAGAATTTATGGAAAAACCAAAAGCTGATCTTGATATTTCTTCCTGGAAAATTCCACAGGAAGCTCGTGGTTCTCTTCCACCAGAAAAAGAATTCCTTGCTTCTATGGGTATCTACATCTTTAATGCAGACACAATGGAAGAATGCCTCTTAGGTGAAAATTCAAAATACACAGACTTTGGTAAAGAAATCCTTCCACTTGCAATTGGTAAAAAGAAGATTTGTTCTTATGTTTTCGACGGATACTGGGAAGACATTGGTACAATTCGCAGCTTCTACGACGCAAATATTGCTCTTACAGAACCTTATCCTGCATTTGATTTCTACGGAAATACAACACCTATTTATACACACATGCGTAATCTTCCACCATCAAAGATTAACAAAGCTGATATTACAAGTTCTCTTACTTCAGAAGGATGTATCATTACAAACTGTAAATTAAACAGATCAGTAATTGGTGTTCGTTCTATTATTGAAGATGGAACAGAATTTGACGGCGTAATTATGATGGGTGCTGACTATTACGATGATGAAGCTGAAAAAGCAAAGAATCATGAAAAAGGTGTTCCTTGTACAGGTATTGGTAAGAACTGTAAAATTGCTAATACAATCATTGATAAAAACGCAAAAATTGGTGATAACTGTCAGATTGGTGTATCTGGAAAAACTTATGAAGACGGTGACCATGGCACATTCTACAGCGCAGATGGTATTATAGTAATTCGTAAAGGTGCTATTGTACCAGCAGGCACTATTATCTAATTTTAATTGTTCTTGATTATAAAGCCACAGGATTTATTCTTGTGGCTTTTTTTATGGGTTATAATTATGTCAGATTATTTTGAGAAATTGGGAAATCTTTTAAATGATGTTTTAGAAAATGGGGAAATTCCTGTTAGTAATAAAGAAGAATCTGTAAATTCAAAAACTGAAACAAATACATTTTCAAATGAAAGCACACAGCAGGAACAACCAGAATCTTATACTTTCAAAACAAACATCTTTAAAAGAAAAAAAACTGTTGCTACAGCACAAATAATTAAAAATAACGACTATAATTACATTTCTCAGCTTTCTCCAGAAGCTCAGAACGCATTTAATTTATTAGGCTTAAATTACCCTTGTACTTGGAAAGAAGTAAATAGAAAATACCATAACCTTCTTAAACAGACTCATCCAGACACAAAAAAATCTGAGCAGCAGGTTACTACTCAGATTAATGATTTACAAAATGCATATCAGTTATTGAAGAAGCTTTATGAAAAATAAAATTTATTCTTCGTCAGTTTCTCCTAATTTCCTATGCAATGTTTTACGACCTATACCTAAAACATCTGCTGTTTTAGATTTATTACCGTTGTTATAAGCAAGATTTTCATTAATGATAATCATTTCAGCTTCTTCCAGTGTAATACCCATTGGAATGATAATTGATTTTTCCTCTGAAGTTTTCTGCAGTGTATGAGGCAAATCTTCAATTTTAATTTCATCCCCATTACACATTACTACAGCACTTTCAACACAGTTTCTAAGTTCACGGATATTTCCAGGCCAGCTGTACTTTACCATTGCAGCTTTCGATTTTGAATCAAAACCTTTTATCTGTTTATTATTTTCTTCAGCAAATTCCTTAAGGAAAGAATGCATTAATAATGGAATATCATCCTTTCTTTCCCGTAAACTTGGCATTTGAATACGAATAACATTAAGTCTGTAAAAAAGATCTTCTCTGAATCGACCTTCAGCAACTTCCTTTTCCAAATCTCTATTAGTAGCAGCAACAACTCTGACATCAACTTCAATGTCTTTTTCACCACCAACCCGTTCAAATTTTCTTTCCTGCAAAACTCGTAAAAGCTTTACCTGTGTAGCCTGGTTAATTTCTCCAATTTCATCCAGAAAAATTGTTCCACCATTTGCTCTTTCAAAATGACCTTTATGCTGAGTTTCTGCCCCTGTAAATGCACCCTTTTCGTAACCAAAAAGTTCGCTTTCCAATAATGATTCAGACATTGCAGCAAGATGAACAACTATAAAAGGCTTTTCCTTACGAGTAGACTGATTATGAATAGCCCTGGCAACAAGCTCTTTACCTACACCACTTTCCCCTGTTACAAGAACATTTGCTTTTGCAGGTGCAGCTTTCTGAATTAAGTTTCTAACCTTATTGAGCTCAGAACTTTTACCAATCATTTCATCAGAAGCACTTTCATCAAGTTTTGATTGTAGTTCTCTAATCTTTTCGGCCTGAATTTTTCCCTTTAATGCATTTTTTACAATTAGATTAAGATGATCAAGATCAAGAGGTTTAGTCAGAAAATCGTAAGCCCCAGATTTTATAGCAGCAGTAGCATCATCAATACTACCATGACCTGTAAGTACAATAATTGGGATTCCAGGATTTTCAGTTGTAACATGACGAACAACCTCTTCGCCACTCATTCCATCCATTCTTAAATCTGTAATTACAAGATCAACATTTCCCTGGGCAATAAGTGCAAGTCCATCTTTTCCATTTGAGGCTTTTAGAACATCATATCCTTCAAGTTCAAAATTATCAGCAAGACCATTTCTAATATTTTCTTCGTCATCAATTGTTAAAATTGTCATGAACTATTCCTTATTTAATTATTGATTGCCAGTTTATGCCCCATTTGTAATGGGAATTTTAAAGTAAAGCAGGTACCTTCGCCAGGTGTAGAAGCAACCTGAATTTCTCCAGAAAATTCTTTGATGATTTTATATACAGTTGTCATTCCTAATCCTGTTCCATTTGCTTTTGTAGTAAAATATGGTTCAAATATTTTAGCAACTGTTTCAGGACTCATTCCACAGCCGTTATCTGATATTTTAAGAATATATTTATTATCACGAGTATATCCCGTAACTTTAAATAAACCTTTATAACTTTCATCACAATTCTTTTTTTGAGTCTGCATTGCCGCCAAAGCATTTGTTGCCAGATTCATCATTACATCTCTGAAAAGCTTTTCATCAATCATAATCTTTGAATTGTTAGACATATCTTCAAATTGAACTTCAAAGTTGTTCTCGTTGAATTCAGGTGTAATAAACTTACAAAGATTATCAACAATTGCAGCTGGAGATTTTAATTCCAAGGTTGCATTAATTGGCCTGACTGCAAACAGAAAGTCCATAACAAGTCTATTTAAAAATTCGATTTCTTCATTAACAACATCAATATGATCTTCTACAAATTTTTTATCTGGAAGAATGTTTTCATTTTCACGGGCTTTTGCAAGAGCCTTTTGAATAAGCTGAATATGAATTGAAATTGCACCTAATGGATTTTTAATATCATGAGCCATTCCGGCAGCCAGATTTGTAAGGCCGGCCATATTTTCCATTCTATGTAAAAGAATATCCTGATTTTTTTTATCTGTAACATCACGTATTAAAATAATTCTGCCGTTGTTATTTATATTTCCATCTTCAACCAGAGGAGTCATTGTTATTGTGATAAAGCGAACAGAACCGCCTTCAGTTGTAATGGAAAAATCTTCGTTACAGTTTGTAATATTTTTTAGATAGCACCGTTTAAAGAAATCAGCAATTTCATTATCATCTATCAATTCCCATAACTTAAGTCTGTTATTTCTGGATTCATCCAATGGACGGTTAAAGCTTAAGCGACTTTCGGCAATTGTATTACTTTGTTTTAAAATAAATTCATTATCAACTATTAAAATACCTGCACTAATAGAATCAAAGATTGAATACAAATTTTCATTTTCATCTACAATTCCATCAATAAGTTTTAACAGCTGTTCCTTATCAAGCTTCTGTGCTTTTTGGGAAACCTTTTTATAATACGCTCTCATTACAGATTTTCATTACTCCATTATTCTGAACATTAAGACTTGATAAATCTCTTAACAAGATTTCCAAAGCCGACACTGGTGTTTGATTATATAAAGTAATATTATCCCAGCACTGACGCAGCAATGTCATTGTTTTTGCACTTACTTCACAGCCAGCTGGTGTATTCAGCATTTTCTTCTGATATAATGCAATATAATTAAAAAACAGTTTAAGTTCGATTCTTGGATTAAAGTTTCCACATTTTTTAACAATTGAATTAACATCTGGAATTTTTCTGTTAGCAATTGTAGAAATAAACAATTCTGCCTGAGCTTTAATTTCAACTGGAGGTACAGGTAAAAATGTCAGGAGATAATCATTAATTGTTCCTGCATAAGATTCATTGTGGAATATTTTATGAATAACATTCTGCTGCTGTTCAAAAGATCTGTCACGGAAGTTATAGGTTCTTACACGGGAAAGAATTGTCTGCATAATTGCATTTCGTTTACTTGTAGTAAGAATGAAAATACAATCTGCAGGTGGTTCTTCAAGGATTTTAAGCAAAGCGTTGCGAACACTAGCCTGCATTCTATCAGCATTTTCTATGATAATAGTTTTTCTTCCCTCTTCAGATTTTATATGAGCCCATTCTTCCATATTTCTAATCTGATTAACAGGAATAGAATCCCATAAATATTCACCTTCCAGCTTTTTACACAAAGCTTCTAGAGTATTACAGGTATTTTCTATATCTTCGTATGCAGGTAATGAATGATAAATATCAAGAGCTTCAAGATTTTCGTTTATTTCTTCTACAAGTGCACCAATCTTATTAAGATTATTATCACCTTGAAGCAATATTCCATTAAATCGTAAAGTTAGTTTTCTAATACTTCTAACAAAAAAATATCTGGCAGCAACAATATAAGGTGCATTTGTTTTTACAGCATTTAAGAAATATTCTTTACCGGCAATTATTTCTAAAAGACAATCTCTTGGTCCAAGTAAAAGTATATTCGAATAAGTTAATGCTTTATTTTTCAGGCATGCAGAACATTCACAAAGCCAGCTTCCTTTTTTTTCATTTTTACATGAGAATACTCTGGCAGTTTCCAGTGCAGCACTTAATTTACCAGATGCTTCAGGACCCGAAAACAATACAGCCCCAGGAAAATTATTATTTCTGATATCTGAGGAAATTGTTTTTTTTGCATCCTGCTCTAAAATATTCTCAAACATAAACTATCCTAAAATAGCAGCAAAGAAACTGCCATTCATAAATGATTTATCAAAAAAATCCTGCCAGTTAATAAAATGAATGGCAAGACTTACAATTGCAACACCTTCTCCTACACCAAGAAGAAATCCTAATGCTCTATTCAAGCTGCTTAAAATATCATTTTCAACTAATCGTGAAAAAATAATATCCAGCAATTCAAAAATAAGAAATACAACTACAAAAGTAATAGAAAAACCTATTACAATTCGTAACAATCCACTTTCCACGCCTGTAAATAAAGCACCAACTTCATCATAAAAGATAAAAGCACAAATAAGACCAAGAATCCATGATGCTTTACCAAATAATTCGGAAATAAAGCCTTTAACTGTACTTACAATAATACAAATTAAAATAATGCAGAGAAAAACAAAATCTACAGTTACAAATTTCATTATTCCCCAGCCTTAAGTTCTTCAAACAAAATAGAAGCAATTTTCTTTGATGGTACAGAATCGCCAACAATCTGTTCTAATGCTTTTTCATAAGATTTTCTATTTTCTTCTACAAGCATCTGATTCAAAGCTTTCTGTAAGTTTTCAGAATTTGCAGCTTCGCCTAAAAGCATTAAAGCAGCACCCTTTTCTTCAAAAAACTTTGAATTATCTACCTGATCACCTCTGGTTCCATTTCCACACAATGGAATTAAAACCATTGGCTTTTTTAGAACTGCAGCTTCCCATATAGAGTTTGCACCAGCACGGGAAAGAACTACATCAGCACAGGAAACTACATCTGGCATTTCGCTGTAAATAAAACTGAAGGGTTTGTAAGAATCGTATTTTTCTTTTAATGCAGCTTCTTCACCTGAATTATTGTTTACTAATCCAGTCTGATGAATTACTACAAAGTTTTTACAAAGATAATCAAGATTTTCATAAACCAGCTGATTTACCTGACGGGCTCCAGAGCTTCCACCAAGAACAAGCAAAACCGGCTTTTTGTTATCAGCAGGAATACCAGCAAATTCCAGACCTTTCTGCTTATTTGTATTATAAAAAACAGGTCTTACAGGATTTCCAGTTACAACTACTCTTTTCTGCTCAGCAGAACCTAAACCTCTTTTTGTTTCTTCATAAGAAACAAACATAGTTTTGGCAGACTTAAAGTTCAAGCGATTAGCAAGTCCTAATGTAAAATCACATTCATGTGTATATACAGGAATTTTAAGAAGTCTGGCAGCAATACAAGGAGGAACACTAACAAATCCACCTTTAGAAAATAAAACTGCAGGCTTCTGCTTACGCAAAACATGGTAAGCCTTAAAAAAACCACCGGCAATACGGAATAAGTCGCTGAAATTTTTCATTGAAAAATATCGCCTGAGCTTACCTGAAGGTATTCCAAAAAATTCATCTGCAGTTGGTAAACCATCAGGACCAATAGCTTTTTCTACAATATTTCTGTCCATTCCTTTAGAACAACCAAGCCAGATGATTTTTATATTCTTGTTATTTGATTTAGCAATTGTTTTTACCTCGTCTGCAACAGCAAGACCAGGATAAATATGCCCACCAGTTCCCCCACCAGTAAAGGCAATTAATTCATGGTTTAATTTCATATTTTATATTCTACCACAAAACTAGGATAAAAAAAAAGACTGATTCGTAAGAATCAGTCTTTATCTGCCACCGGTTGGAATCGAACCAACGACACATGGATTTTCAGTCCATTGCTCTACCAACTGAGCTACAGCGGCTTGGTGAGTATTAATATATAAAATATATGATTTTATGTCAATAAGATAACTTAAAAATTTTTAGTATTTTTAAAGTTTTATTTCTTGCTCTCAGAGTATATTACCTTTATAATTATCTTTATGACATTTTTGTTTATTACTGACAGCGAAAAACTTAGAAATGATGTAACAGAAAATTCAAAAAGTTATGGGAAATCAGTAAAAATTTATAACAGTGATTTTTCCCAAAATAATATAAAAAAACAGTACAAACATTTTGAACACACTTCTATCTGTATTATTTTTTCTGCAGAGAAAAAAGAATTTACAACAGATGAAGTTAGTTATTTAAGTTCATTATGTGGTTATTTAATAGCCAATAATATACCTGTTTACACTAATCTAAGTTTCTTAAAAAACGCAGGCTTTCTCTTAAGTGATTCTGTAATCGTTTTATCTGGAATGGATGAAATTCAAACTGATATTCAGAATAAATATGAAAAGATTTCAACTGAAGATTTAAAACGAGTTTCTCAGAAAAAGCTTTTAGATAAAGGTATTCCTTTTACTCCAGATTGTTTTGCTCTTTACATAACTAAAAACAAACCTGAAATTTTCAATCTGTTTATTTCAGCTGGGATAGATGTAAATGCAAGAGATGAAACTGGAACTCCAATGCTTAATATTGCAGTTCGAAATGATAATCTTTCTTTTGCAAAAAAAATAATTGAGCTTGGAGCAGACATTAATGCTGTTTCAGAAGACCGTGGTTATACAGCTGTGATGGATGCTGTATGGCGAGGAAATATTGAATTAACAAAACTTCTTATTTCCAAAAAAGCAGATTTAAACACAATCAGCAAAGAAGGACAGAATAATCTTGTACTGGCAGTAGGTGCTGACAGAGACAAGATTGTAAAACTTCTTGCAGAAAACGGTGCTGATCCAGATGTTAAAGATATGATGGGCATGAGTGCCTACGGTTATGCTACCCTTTTTAAAAAAGAAGCAATTGTAGAAATCTTAAAGCCTTATCATAAAGCATAGATTAATGAATTAAATTTCACTTTTTACTATCAAAAAAAGCCCTGAAGAATTGATGGATTATTCTTCAGGGCTTAATTATTTAACTAACCTGTTGTTTTTCCAGGAACCTTCAACAGGTTATGATTTAAAAATTATTAGCGTTTCAAGCTTAAAACAGTTTCAAGTAATGTATCTGCAGTCTGGATTGTTTTAGCATTAGACTGGAAACCACGCTGTGTTACAATCATATCAGTCATCTGTTCAGAAAGGTCAACGTTTGACATTTCCAAAGCACCAGCCATAAGTGTACCTTTACCTGCAACACCAGATTCACCAATACGTGCCATACCAGAGTTGTTTGATTCTACATAAGTATTATCACCAGCTTTTTCAAGACCACGATCATTAGCAAATGTTGCCAAAGCTACCTGACCAATTGTACGAGTTGTTCCGTTTGAATAAACACCAGTAATTGTGCCGCTTGCATCAATCTTAAAATTATTAAGA
This sequence comes from Treponema sp., assembly GCA_016292805.1. Classification (GTDB taxonomy): domain Bacteria; phylum Spirochaetota; class Spirochaetia; order Treponematales; family Treponemataceae; genus Treponema_D. Next base: position 52,780 of record JAEDFM010000002.1, read on the forward strand.
TATCCAAGAGTATAACCATCCTGGTAGTAAGCTTTTGTTGTAGACTTGGATGCAGACTGTGTAATTGTATTTTCAAAACTTCCGATTGTACCAAGATTGATGTTTAAAGTCTGACGGTAAGGGTTACCATCTGCATCTGGATTTGATTCAGGAACAGCAAAGGAAGCCTGAAGAACAATCTGTCCAATATCATTTGAAACATTACCAGCAGAGTCTGTTACAGACTGCAAAGCACCCATGTTATCGAAAGTTACGATAAATGTATTTTCCATTCCGTCTGTTGTACCAAGACCAATACGAGTCTGAGTGTAATCTGCATTATCAGCATCAATATTTACAGTTGCCTGCCACTGATTTGGAGTTCCAACAACCTTTGTAAATGAAATAGACAAAAGGTGCTTGTTACCAAAGCTGTCATAAACTTCCTGTTCAGTTCCCCATGTTCCTTTAATGATATCTTCTGGACTTGCACCATCAAGGATTTCTGGAGTATTTTTATTTAAGTTACATGCAAAGTTTACATTTTCTGTTGCTTTTGCAGGATCTTTTGAACCTACTGGAATAACAAGGTCAGTTGGAGTAGCAGCTGTTGTTACAATCTGCTGTCCATTAACATCCTGAGCCATCCAACCCTGAACACGCATACCGTTTGCAGGATTAACAAGTGTTCCGTCCATATCAAGACCAAAAGCACCGTTACGAGTATAGAAAGATTCTTCACCACTCTTCATGATAAAGAAACCATTTCCCTGAATTGCAAGGTCAGTAGAAACACCAGTTGACTGCAGGTTTCCCTGATTAAAAATATTATCAATTGAGGCAACAGTCATACCAAGACCAACTTCTTTAGGGTTTACACCACCAAGTTCATCTGTTGGTTTTGCAGCACCAGCCATCTGCTGACTGATCATATCCTGAAACTGAACACGACCCCGTTTAAAACCAGTTGTGTTTACGTTAGAAATGTTGTTACCAATTACATCCATTCTAGTCTGATGATTCTGGAGTCCTGATACACCAGAATAAAGTGATCTCATCATAAGATTTACATCTCCTTTAGTTTTTTAGATTTGTTTACACCTTAGTTGCCATAAATGGCATTTATTTTGTCCATACTGTAGAACATTCCGTTTACACGAATCTGAGGATTGTCACCTCTTGTAGCTCCGTCAACTACCCCTACAGTTGTTGTATCACCAATGTTAAGTTCCACAGTTTTGCCAATTGTAGAAGCAGCTTCCTGGGAATTCAAAAAACTAGCCATTTTAGTAAAAGAATTACTCATGTTAGTCATCTGTTCCAGAGAACTAAACTGTGCCATCTGGGAAATAAATTCAGTATCTTCCATAGGATTTGTTGGATCCTGGTTAGAAAGCTGTGTAATTAAAAGTTTAAGAAAGTCGTCCTTTCCCAGCTGGTTCGACACCTTTCTTCCATCTGCAGGAGCATTTGTTTTATTAAAGAAATCTACAGCCTGATCAACTGCAGCTCTATCTCCTGCACTCATTTGAGTTGTAAATTGTGTGTTTAGTTGTTCCATCATTAACCTCACTCACATTAATAGAATACATTCCGGTAAAAACTACCGGAAAGCCGTATTTCTTATATCGTCCCGTTATGCAACGATGTTTACAGAATAATTTCCAAAATGTTCCTGAATTCCGGAATTTTCTGTATTTTCATTTGAAATAGTATTACCAGCTACAGAGCCATACATCTGTTTTCCAAAAAGATTCGTTCCATCATTACGTTCTTCAAACGCAAAATTCTGATTTCCATTTCCACTATTACCGTAAGAGACTTCGAAATTAGCAGAATCGAATCCATTTTTAATGAAGGCCTCCCGCAAGGTTTCAGAATTATCTTTGAAAACCTGCAAAGCTTCTTTTGTTGCTACTGTAATGTGTCCTGTTAAAGTTTTTCCATCCAGACTTAAATGAATTTTTACATTACCCAAGTCATCAGGATGAAGAATTAAATTAATAGTTCCCTGATTATTATCTTTAAGAACAATATTTCCAGCTTTTACAAACTCAGGAACGCTAGCCTGAATCTGATTATTCAGCATTGTCTGAAAATTAGAACCATTTGCACCGGCAGTCTGATTATTTAAAGAAAGAACATCGGTCTGTACTGTATCTTCTGCATAATTCATTGTCATTACGGCAGTGTTTTCAGAAGTTACTTTAAGCTGAGTTTTTAATTTTGGTTCCTGTTTTTCAGATTCCTCAAGTTTTTCTGTTCTAAGATCCTGTACTGTAATTTTTGTTTCTTTATTTAACTTTGTATCTTTCTTTTCAGAAGACTTTTTAGTTAAATCAGAAAAATCCATTTCTTCGGAATCCTGAACTTTTGTAATCTGAGGCTGAACTGAATCTTCATCATTCTGAACAAATTCAACTGCATATTCAGTTAAATCAATTTTTTCAGAGTTTTCTGGAGTTTCCTGTTTCTGATTGTTCATTAAAGAGGCAGTATATTCTTCAAAAACTTTAAGATTATTATTTTCAATTGATTCTTCAGCTTTTACTTCAGCAAGCTTTTCCTTTGAGGCATCAGCTTTTGAAACCTTTTTTTTCAGTTCTTTAACATCAGTTTTATCCCCTGCTTCGTCTTTTGCAACTTTTGCATCACCCTTAACTTCTGTTTTAACTGATTTTTCTTTTGTATCTGAATCCTTTTCAACAGCTTTTTCTTCTGTTTTTTCAGCTACAGTTTTTTCTTTGGTTTCTGTTGTTTCTGATTTTGTTACTGGAGCTTCTGCTTCAGCTTCTACAGGGGCTTCTTCCTTCTGGGCATCTTTATAAAAAGACACCATATCTGCAAAAGAAGTAGTAGAATTTGAATTGAGAGAATCTTTAATGCTTTGAGATAACTGTAAATTAGCGGGATTGCTTTGATTTACGATGATATCTGCAATTGCCGTCATCTGGCACTCCTGAACATTAATTTATAAACGTAACAGGAGTAATTTCTGGATGACTAGTCTAAGGACTCCGGCTTGCTTATCATCTTACGCTGTATTTCTGCAGCCCGATCAGATGGCATTAACGAAAGCCAGTACGAACCCATTGACGATGAACCATTTGCAGCTGCAAGCTCTTCAACCTTACGAAGAACGTCAATTACAGTTTGATCGTCCATTGCAACAAGAATAGCAACCGCAGCATCAGGTTTCATACCATTCAGATTCTTAGCAATCTGTTCTACGTTTATATTCTTATCATCGTATTTTTTTAAGGTCAGGTTAAATGTTTTTTCTCTTTCTTCCTGATTTTTTTCTCGTTCAGCAAGTTCTGCAGCAATCTGTGCATTCTGATTTTCTAAGGAAGCAATATCGGCCTCACGCTTATCAAGTTCTTCCTTAAAAATATCATTTGCTTCGCGCTGTTTGCGCAATCTGTCTTCATCAAGATTTGAAACCAGGGGCTTTGACTGTGTTACAGTAGTAGATGTCTGTGGTGCCTTACCTAAAGCTTTAGAAGCGGTTTTTCTAATGGAAGGTAGTGATACCACTCCCAGAAAGTTGAACCAGATAAGTCCACCAAACACAAGAATAAGGATAATAATAAGAAGTACTATTGATTTTCCAAAACTCTTTTTAAATGACATTTTCCCCTCGTTTAATGGTTAATTATAACATACTTATATTAATCAATCAAACCAGAAATTGCAGCACCAAGAGTAATGTCATTATCGCAGGCAACAATTTTCCAGTAAATACCAAGCTGATTAGTAAGAACTTCATCAAGGTAACCATTAACTCGTTCTTTAATCATATTTGTCTTATGGAATGTTGAGCCATCACAAAGAATACAAATTGGCATAGATGCATTTTTACCTTTTCCAGTCTGTTCAGCACATGCAACAAGAATTGCAGCTGTATAGCGGGCAGATCGTTCAACAACTGCATCAAGAATCTGATAAATTTTATCAGCATCTTCTTCTGTAGCAACAGAGCATACAATTTTACCAAGAATTGATTCTGAATCGTATGGACCGTGAAGATATTTATCCATTTCGATTAAAGTAAGTTCCTGGATTTTAAGAATTGCTGCATTTACTTTATCAGAGAATAATTTATCATTTGCAGCAGCTTTTAATGCTAAAAGTCCAACTGGACCAAGGTAAGCTCCTGAACAATGTTTTTCAAGATAGAATGAACCAGGTCTCTGAGTTGTTTTATCAAATTCAATATCAAAATCTGAATTAACCACACTTAAGAATTTTCCAGATTCACATACAATAATCTGTTCATCAATTTTAAGTTCTTTATCCCCAGGCTGAAGATAAGCAGCATTCATACCAGTTCCAAGAATAAAACCAATATATGAAGAATATCGGTCTCCAGGACCAGCACAGGCAGCACCAGCCAACAAAGCAGCTACAGTATCATTACATAAAGTAACTCGTTTTGGAGTATTCCAGCCATGTTCTTTAAGAGCTTTTACAAGACATTCTCCAACAAGACTTCCAATTACTTCTGGAGCTTTTACTTCCTTAGAGAAACCTAAAAGTTTTCCATCTCCATTTTTCTGGATTTCCATAGGATAAGAAAAACAGAAACCAATACGGTCAGCTTTATTCTTAAGATGTTCAAGATTCAAAGCAAACTGTTCAAAGAATTCTTTCTTTGTAAGTTCTTTTTCTACACCTGGCATCTTTGTTTTTTCCATTTCTGAAATCAAAGGAGTCCCATTACTGTTAAAAGTTACAAGACAGGAACGGAAATTTGTTCCACCAGCATCAATTACAATAACAGATTTATTTTTTGCAGATTCTTTTGGAGGATTACAGAAAGTTCTGATCATATCCTGATCTGCAGGAAGTTTTTTAAGTCCAAGAATCATATCGTCGCGAATTGCCTGAGCAACAGTTAAAACATCGATATGAGTTACAAAGTTATGGCGTGCCAAAAATGATGAAACTGAATTATTCAATTTTTTTCTCCTATTTCTGACAATGATAACATTTTATGCTATATTTATCCACAGTATGTTAGATTTGGAAACCTTAAAAAAAGAACTTAACCCTCAACAATATAGAGCTGTAACCACAACGGATGGCGCAATTTTAATTATTGCGGGTGCCGGAAGCGGTAAAACTCGTGTTATTACATTCCGTATTGCACATATGCTTGATAAAGGTATACCTCAAAGCCAGATTCTTGCCCTTACATTCACAAACAAGGCTGCAAAAGAAATGGCGGACCGAATCAAGGATTTAACACAGAGAAAGCTCCAGTTTCTTACAGTTTCCACTTTCCACGCTTTTGGTGTAAGAGTTCTTCGTGCAGATATTGAACAGTTAGGCTACAGAGAAAATTTCAGTATTTATGATGAAACAGACCGTGTTGCATTAATTAAGGAATGTGGTCGGGAGCTTAAATTTGCACCAGAAGCCATGGATATTTACACCATCGGCAACCTTATTTCCAACATTAAAACGGGTCGCAAAAACTGGGATTCTTCTAATGATATGTACAGACCTTTATATGAAAGCTATCAGGAAGGTCTTAAGCTTTATAATGCAGTAGATTTTGATGATCTTATTGTATTGCCAATTAAATTATTTAAAGAACACCCAGAAGTTCTTGCAAAATACCGGGAACGATACAAATACATAATGGTTGATGAATTTCAGGATACAAGTCATCAGCAATATGAACTTATGCATCTTATTGCAGACCAGAATGTTGCAGTTGTAGGTGATGACGATCAGAGTATTTACAGCTGGCGCGGTGCAGACTATCAGAACATCATTAATTTTGAACACGATTTTAAAGTTACAGAAATCCGTCTGGAACAAAACTATCGGTCTTCAGAAACTATCCTTGAAGCTGCAAACGGAGTTATTGCCCATAATACAAACCGTAAGGATAAAAAACTTTGGTCTGGAAACGGTGCTGGTAAACCTATAGAAATTTTTATGCCGGAAAATGAAGCAGACGAAGCTGATTTTATTTCTGAAAGTATTCTAGGAATTTCTGCAGAAGAACATAGAAAATATGACGAATTTGGAGTTTTAATCCGTTCCAACACTCAGTCCCGATTTATAGAAGAAGCTTTTCTGGAAAATAATATTCCATATACAATGAGCGGTGGAACTTCTTTTTTTGAACGAAAAGAAATTAAAGATATCATCAGTTATTTGCGTATAATTTCCAATCACGATGATGATATCAACTTAATAAGAATTATTAATACACCACGAAGAGGTATTGGACGAGCCACAATTCAACTTATGAATGATGAAGCAGAATTACAGGGCTGTACAATGTGGAATGCCATGATTTCCCTTATAGGGCGTCAGGACTCCCCTGCAAGTGATACTGTAAAAGAAGATTTACAGGAATTCATCAACATGATTGAATCTCACCGTCAGAAACTTTTAAGCGGTCGTGGTCTTGCAAATAAAGTTCGTCAGCTGGTAGAAGATATAAATTATAAAGACTATCTATACACCGAATATTCGAAAAACGAAAAAGCTGCCAGCTTTAAACTAAAGAATATTGAATATTTATTAAACTCAATGGAAGTTTGGGAAAATGATCCTGAAAATTCAAATCCAAACTTATATACATATTTGAATCGTATTACCCTTCTTAGCCGTGATGATGGTGATGATGAAAATGACAAAGGAAAAGTAAACCTTATGACAATCCATGCTTCAAAAGGTCTGGAATTTCCTGTTGTATTTATTGCAGGTGCTGAAGAAGGACTTATACCTCATGCCCGCTCTGTAGCAGAAAACGAAGGTAATGTAGAAGAAGAAAGAAGATTATTCTATGTTGCTATTACACGAGCTAGAGATAAGCTGTTTATTTCAGCCTGCAGAAAACGCAAGCATATGCAGATGATTGCAGAAACTGAACCTAGCCGCTTCCTTGATGAAATCCCGGCAAACCTTGTTGAATATCATCAGCCAGCTCCAGAATTAACAGAAGAAAAAACCAGGGATTTAATGTCAGATTTTCTGGCCCAATTAAAGGCCAGATCATAAAAGATTTATTGATTAAAGTGCACAACCAAACATTAGGTCAAATTTTGGTCCAACCCCAATTTTATAACTAAACATTGCACCAAAATCAATTACATTAAAAATAAAATTAAGTCCAACCTGTGGTACAGAATATATTTTAACTTCATCAGAATAATTTTTACTATAATCAAAGTCACATTCATACCCAAGCATAAGCCAGGTATGAGGGACAGTTTTAAAATCAAGACCTAAGAACAATCCTGTAGATTCGTTGTTAATCCAACTTAATTGATAGTTCAGACCTGCATAAAGTCCCACCGGTACACCACAATACATATAACTGAAACCAAATCTTTCAGGATATGGAAGTCCCATTGTTACAGTTATTGCACTATGAGATTCTTTATCATCTTTCCATGGATGTAATATTGATTGCTTGTCACTTCGGGTAAAATAAAAACTGATAATTTCATCTAGTTCCACAGGAAAACAAATTTTATAATCAGGTCCAAGATTTTTGTTTATAAAAATAATTCCATTAACAGTTTCACCAGGTTTAACAACCTGTGAGAACAAAAGATTTCTACTTAAATAGTTTAAATCAATAGAAGCCTCTGCAGCAATTGAAAATAAAAAGCTAAAATCATAAGTAATTTCTATATTAGTTCTATTATGATATTTTGAAGGTCCTGGTCTTGGAGCAGGATACTTGTGATGTCCTGGTCTTTTTGGTCTGGAATGCTTTCCAGGATTTGATGGACGTTTATTAGAAGGTTCTTCACGTCCAGGTTTTGAATCATTATCGCAGTCATTTGCCAGCATCATATCAACCAGCATAACTCCACAACCAATGGCAGCCACAGTAACTGCAGCACCATATTCATATTCTTTAGATGAATAATATTTTGATGCAGGATAATAATTTATTCCAGTCCAGTTATCAGCTTCATAAATACCCTGATATGCCATAATGGAATTTTCATTAAAATAAAAGTTTTCATCTCCATTATTAGAGATTTGAACACCTAACCTTATCAAATCATTATTTGCATCAGTTGCCATAACAGAAACATGAACATGGTTTTCTGTTACATAAGTTGCAGTGGAAGAACTGGAAGTATCTGTAATAAAAACTTTACCATCATCGATTGCATTTAACTTAATATTTGCAGCATATAAAAAAGAACAGAATGTAAATAAAAAGTAAATCAAACTTTTTTTCATAAACTCTCTCTTAACAACAAAAAATAAAACCAATTTGAAAGCATGAAAGTACTTACAAATTGGTTTAGTTACTTAAACACGGTATTTAATTTTTTTACCAGTTCCTTCATAAAGTTTCTTTCTCATTTCAGAAACCTGAGTATCAGAAATGTAATCATCGAAGCTCATCATTCTATCAATAATTCCATTTGGTGTAATTTCAACAATACGGTTTGCAATAGACTGAATGAATTCGTGGTCATGTGAACTGAACAAAAGAACACCAGGGAATGCAATTAAACCTTCGTTTAATGACTGAATTGCTTCAAGGTCAAGGTGGTTTGTTGGATCATCCATAGTAATACAGTTAGCACCAGAAAGCATTAACTTAGAAAGCATACAGCGAACCTTTTCACCACCAGACAGAACCTTTACTTTTTTCAAAGATTCATCACCGCTAAACAACATTCGTCCAAGGAATCCGCGAACATAACCGTCATCTTGTTCTTTAGAATACTGTTTAAGCCATTCAGTAATATTCATTTCGTTATTAAAACTGTCGCTGTTATCCCGTGGCAAATAAGTCTGAGATGTAGTCTGACCCCAGAAGAATTCTCCAGAATCAGGTTTTACTCTTCCGTTAATAATATCAAACAATGCTGTTACAGAGTTATGTTCAATACCAACAAAAGCAACTTTATCTGTACGGTTAATTTTAAGATTGAAGTTTTTAAGAAGAACGTTTCCATCAGAATCTGTATAGTTCAAGTCTTTAATTTCAAGAACATTATTACCAATTTCACGGTCCATCTTAAAGTTTACATATGGGAACTTACGGGTAGAAACAGGGATTTCTTCCATAGATTCAGCAAGCTTATCGTAAATCTTTTTGCGGGAAGTAGCCTGTTTAGCTTTAGAAGCGTTAGAACTGAATCGTAAAATAAATTCCTTTAAGTCCTTCATTTTATCTTCAGTTTTCTTCTGCTGTTCATGAGCCTGACGCTGCATAATCTGAGTCATCTGATACCAGAAATCGTAGTTACCAGAGAACTGAGTAATTTTTCCAAAGTCAATATCACAAATGTAAGTACAAACTGTATTAAGGAAGTGACGGTCATGTGATACAACAATTACAGTATTTTCAAAATCCAAAAGGAAGTTTTCCAGCCATGTAATAGATTCAATATCAAGACCGTTTGTAGGTTCATCAAGAAGCAATGCATCTGGATTACCGTAAATTGATTGAGCCAGCAGAACACGAACCTTCTGACCTTCATCAAGTTCACTCATCATTTTGTCATGGAATTCTTCTTCAAGACCAAGACCAGAAAGCATCTGTTCAATTTCATTTTCAGCTTCATATCCGCCTAATTCACCAAATTCAGCTTCAAGCTCAGCAGATTTAATACCGTCTTCTTCTGTAAAATCAGCCTTAGCATAAATTTCATCACGAGCTTTAGAAACTTCGTAAAGCTTTGGGTAACCCATCATTACAGTTTCTTTTACAGAATATTCATCAAAAGCAAAGTGGTCCTGCTTTAATACAGCCATTCGTTCGCCTGGAGTCATAAAAATCTGACCTGAATCTTTTTCCAATTCACCAGACAAAAGTTTAAGGAATGTAGATTTTCCGGCACCGTTAGCGCCAGTAATACCGTAACAGTTTCCTTTATTGAATTTTAAGTTTACATCTTTGAACAGTGGTTTTTCACTGAATGATAAGCTTACGTCACTTACAGTAATCATTATTTTTTTCCTCCAAAGAAAGCCTTAATTTTAGCAAGCAATCCTTTCTTCTGAGGTGCAGCAGGCTTATTATTATAGCGATTTTTCTTGTAGTCGCCCTTCTTGTAATCACCTTTTTTGTAATTACTGTTTTTGTTGTTATAGTTTTTCTTTCCCTTGTAATTCTTTGAACCATTGCGATTCTGTGAATTATCTGAACCATAGCGTTCTTTATAGAACTTCATGCGTTCTTCGTAAGACATATTTGAAAGTTTTTCTGGATCAATGTAAGGCTTTTTATTTCCCTTATTGTTTTTGTGGAAATCTCCGCCTTTTTTGTAGCCGTCTTTCTTATAACCATTTTTCTTACCATGGTTATCCTTTTTGTGATATTCACCGCCGTAACTATTTTTGTTATGGAAGTCTCCGTTCTTACCTTTACGGTATCCACCACGGTTGTCCATATCATCATCACCACGCCAGTTTTCTGTTCTAATGTAAACACCAGCAGATTTATCTTCTTCCATCTGGTCAGGGTAAGCTACAGTTGCAGGAATAGTCATTTCAATATATCGTTCAATTGCAGGAAGGTTGTAAACGTCCTGTTCAGAACAGAAAGTATATGCTTTTCCAGATTTACCTGCGCGGGCTGTACGACCAATGCGGTGAACATAATTTTCAGCTTCTACAGGAAGGTCGTAGTTAATTACCATTGCAAGGTCATCAACATCAATACCACGGGCAGCAACATCTGTTGCAACAAGGCATTTTACTTCTCCAGCTTTAAGAGACTTAAGAATCTGAAGGCGTTTAGACTGTGGAAGATCTCCAATAAGAAATTCAGCCTTAATATCATTCATCTGAAGCCGTTTTGCAACAACTTCGCAGGAACGCTTTGTATTGCTGAAAATAATTACAGATTCAGGACTTTCATGCTTAAGAATACCAAGCAAAAGCTTCATTTTTTCATCAGAAGAAACATGGAGTAATTCCTGCTGAATTTCACTAACAGTAATATTTTCAGCTTCAATTTCAATTTCTACAGGATCACGAGTATATTCCCATGCAAGATTTTTTACATAAGAGTTTAATGTTGCAGAGAACAACATTGTCTGACGATTTTCAGCTTCTGGAAGACATTTTAAGATTTTACGAAGATCAGGATAGAATCCCATATCAAACATACGGTCAGCTTCATCAATTACACAGAATTTTGCATCTTTTAATGTAAGATTTCCACCTTCCTGCAAATCAATTACACGACCAGGTGTACCAATAATAATATCAACACCTTTTTTAAGGTTAGCAATCTGTTTTTCGTAGCCTACACCACCATAAACACTGAATGCTTTAAGACCAGAAGTTCCAGCAAGAACCTTTGCTTCTTCTTCAATCTGAACAGCAAGTTCACGAGTTGGAGCTAAAATCAAACATTTTTTACCCTTGTTTTCTTCCTTCAGCATTTCGCCAATAACAGCAACAAGGTAAGCACAAGTTTTACCAGTTCCAGTCTGAGACTGAACATACAAATCAGGACCTTTAGCAGCGTCCTCAGCTTTTTTTGAAGCTTTAATTACCTGTTCCTGAACAGGAGTACAACTAACATAACCGGCAGCTTCAATACCTTTTAAAAGTCTTTCATCAAGACCAAATTCAACAAAATCCATTACGATTTCCTCATCTATTTTTTCCGCAGGACACACAGGTCCAGGGTATAATATTTGCAATTTATAGAAAATAATACCATTTTTTGCGGTTAATGGGAACATGGGATAAATAATGCAGAATTAAGAATTAATAGTGAGGGGGTTTGCGGTTGGGGATATCTGCACCAGCGTTTTCCATAACATCTTTTAAACGCTGGGAAAGGATTTTATTTTCGGCTTTTAAAAGTTCAATATCTTTGGCCTGCTGTACAGCTACTTCCTGAATTTGATTTATAAAGTCTTCCATGTAGGCTATTTTAATTTCTAGGTTGTCTATGCGTTCTTCGTTATTCATAAGCATCTTTTATTTAATAATTTTGTTAATATGATTAATAAATTGTTTCCAACTTAGAGTCTCATAAGTTCTTTTAATTTCTGTAATTTTTGTTGGCGGTGGCATAATAAAATTACTACTTTTCCATTCTCGCAGAGCCTGCATTTCATCACCATCAGGAGTTATAATTTCATTATTTTTTTTGATATTATTTATTTGATTTTCAAGGTTCAGTTTATATTCGGAAGACTTTTTTTTCTCCTTCCATTTTCTGTCCCTTTCATCTAAAACATTCTGATACTTTTCCTTATCTTCCTTTACTTTTTTTATAAAAGCTTCATTTCCCATTTCTTCCATTTTATCATACTGATCTGGTAAAAAAGGTATTGAAATTTTATTGTAACTTTTATTCATCTTACTAAAATATCTTGTCCATATGATTTCTATTATTCCATATGAATTTAACTTTTCATCCTGAATATCTTTAGTTACATAAAGGATTCTGGAAGGATTTATTTTTTTTGAAACTTCTTCCCATTTTTCATCAGAAAACCTTTCCAATGTTTTTGTGTTAATATGAATGTTATTTATTACTGCGTATACCATTTCATTATCTCTCGATTTTTACATGACTTGCTTTTGAACTGTATGTATAAACATTATTTTTTTCATCATACAAACAGTTGTTTTTTTTATCGTATGTATAAATTTTATTTTTTTCCAACCCCATGTTGTTCTTATAATTCATAGTCAATTCATTTGTCTTTGAATTATAGTTGTATGTTCCGTATAATAACCCACTGTATGAACAAGTTCCGTCATTGAATAAAATTATTAATACATTTGAATTCACAAAAACTTTGTTTTTAACATCATTTATTTTACACGATATAAATAAAAATGATAGTATCATAAAAATATTTATAATTATTTTTTTTATTGTATCCATTTTCCGCATATAAGTTCTAATCAACTTTTTTTCCTATACATTTGAATATCCGCAAGAATATTTAATTTTTTTCCGCCAATTTTACCTGTATCAGTAGGAACCAATCCTATAGATATCATTATTTCAGCCCAGGCCTTATTATGATAACCAGTAGTTATTCTTTCTCCCCTGCACTCCTGCAGCATATGTACCATTTCATGAACCAATGTAGCGAACGTACGTTCACAGTCCAGGACACCGAAATAATTAGGATTTAAGCATATTTCATGATGTCTTGTATTATTTGAATTATCAATAAACCTGTTTGGAGAAAAATAACCTATTGTATCTGAAACCCTGCTTAATGTAAAAATACATTCAGGCAGTTCATTATGAAAAAGCCTTTGATTATAAAAATCAAAGGCTTTTTTTAATTCCTGGTATATATCCATAAATTAGTAACGATAGTCTGTATAATTCCAACCAAGTATTTTATTTTCATAAGGTGAAATTTCAAGCTCATATAAGCCAATAAAAATATCATCTTTATCAGAAAAAGTATAACAATTATATTCTTTTATAGCCTTATAAAGTTCTGGATAATCTTCTTCTCTTAATGGAGTTGAAACATACTTTTCGTTATCAAGTTCATAAAGTTCAACACTATTTATATTAACAATTAAACCTATATATCTGTAATCTTCCCTAGACTCACTATAAATACCTTTAAAAGATAATTTATCAAAACTGATATTGAAAGTAGTTCCATGATTTTTTATATAATTATAATGTGTTTCATTAAAATCAGGATTATTGAATCTACTATTATAGCTACTAATATCCTCATTCCTATCAAGAATTTTTTCAACCCATTCATAATCATTTCTTAAAGCGGTAATATATTCATATTCAAGACCGATAATGTCTTTAATAATTTTTTTTCTTTCAGAAGAAGATATTTCAAGTTCATATCTATCCAAAGATAAATTTTCATTAATACAAAATGGAACTGGAACACAATATCTTGCATTATATTTATTTGTTAGATCAGTAAAATTATATACACCATCAACACAATTAAGTTTTAATAAGTTATCTTTAAATGTAAAACCAATATGTATGTCTTTTTCATCATCAGAATAATATAAAGGATAATCATCAGATTCTATAAATTTTTCATAAGGAAAATTATAATAATCATTGTGACAAGGTCTAATTGTAGGTAAAATTATAAAATAAATTTTATTTCCTAATTTTTCAAATTCATAGGTATAATCTTTAAATGTTTCAGGCTCTTCAACATTTAATTCTAAATTAAAATATTTGTCTACTAATTTAGTTTTATCATTTTCCATATTTCCCCAGGTCCTAAGCTCGTAATAATCATCCATTGTACCTAAAACCTCATCCCCATAAAGAACTTTAATACCACCTTTAGTACAATTTTCTATATAAAAAAAATAATGTTCTTTATCATAAGATACTTTTTTAAAAAGTTCCAAACCTTTATATTCTTCATGACCTTCATACACTTTATAATCAAAATTAATTTTGTTTAAATCAAACTGTTCGGGAACATCCGGTGTATTTCCAGGTCCACCTTTACATCCAAGTAATAAACTTAAGAAAAATAACGGAATGAATAATAACTTTTTCATAAATCACCTCTAAAAATTTTTAACCACTAAAATTATATATATATATATATATTGTCAAAAAAATTCTTTGAAAAAGTTACAACAGTCGTTTTATATATCGTATTATAAACTTGATTACAATAGAGTAAGAATTTCACCGATACTTCAAAATTTACTTATGTTATATTAAAAAAAATAAACAATCTATAAAATAGATCATGTTTATCTATATGCTCAATTCTCAACATTAATTTATTTTGTTATACTTCACTTATGGAAAACAAAACTCAATATCAGGCTGAATTATTTGGAAACCGCCTTAAGAAAAAATATAAAGAATTACGCAGATGGGCTCGCAAAAACAGAGTATCCTGCTACCGTATTTACGACCGTGATATTCCAGAAGTTCCAGTTAGTCTTGATTTATATGAATTTCTTCCAACTGACTGTACAACTGTAATTGAAACAGCCAGATTTATTGCAGACCAGAATGCCCGTTTAAGTGCAAATGATCTTTCTGTAGAAGCAGATATTAAAGAACGAACTTATGCTGTTTTATATTTATATGAACGACCATACCAGAAAGAAGATTCGGAAGAAGAACTTTGGCTTACTGCTATGGCTGATTCTGCGGCAGAAGTTTTAGGAATCGAAGTTTCACATATCATAAAAAAATTCCGTAAACACAACGATCATAAATCATCACAATACGAAAAAGATGATAAATCTGATTTACCTCAAATTGAATATAATACAGTCCAGGAATGCGGGCAGATGTTTAAAATCAACTTAGGGTCTTATCTTGATAACGGACTCTTCTTTGACCATCGTCCACTTAGAAATACAGTCCGCGAAACCTGCAGCAACAAATCTGTACTCAATCTTTTCTGTTATACAGGTAGTTTTAGTGTTTATGCAGCTCAGGGAAATGCTAAATCTGTAGAATCTGTAGATCTTTCAAATACTTATTTGAATTGGGCTAAAGAAAACATGGAATTAAATGGTTTTGACGACCGTAAAAAATATATTTTTACTCGTGCAGATTGTATGGCTTTTCTTCAGGAAAAGGCAGTTGCCCAGAAAGCAGTAATTTCGGGAAAAGTCGATGCTGACACTAAAGCAAAGGCAAAAACTTACGATTTAATCATTCTGGATCCACCGACCTTCTCTAACAGTAAAAACACTTACAATGTTCTTGATATTAACAAAGACTGGCCTCAGCTTGTAAAAGACTGTCTGAACATTCTTAATCCTGGCGGAACTTTATACTTCAGCACAAACTCAGAACGATTAAAGTTTGACAGAGCTCAACTTCCGCAGGCTTCAATTTCTGGATGTACTATTGGCTTTGAGGATATTACTTCCCAGACTATTCCAAATGATTACGCAGGAAGTAAACCACACCGCTGCTGGAAATTTACACTTGGTAAAATCTAAGAACTATGTTAAATGAAAAAAGCTCGTCGTCAAGGCGAGCTTTTTTTGCAACTATTAAGCAATTATTTTGCAATATAAATTAGTTGTTAGCGTCAGTTTTAATACCATAGCGTTTGTTGAAACGATCGATACGACCTGCTGTATCAACTAACTTCTGTTTTCCTGTGTAGAATGGGTGACAAGCAGAACAAATTTCAACATGGATGTTTTCAACTGTTGAGCGTGTTTCAATTACATTACCACAGATACATGTGATTTTAGTAATCTGATAATTTGGGTGAATTCCCTTTTTCATTTGTATAACTCCTATATTCTTGCCCGATATTACGCCCGGCTGCCCCTAGCTTGTTCTATGGAACATCTATCATTCCGCTACCGTCAACTATTATTAAAATAATATCACAAGATGATTTACTAATATTAATAAATTAAATAAAAATATTCAAGTAATCTATAGCTTACATACCAGCAGTTCCAGCATTCATAGATGCAAGGAAAGCTTCGTTTGTCTTACTCTTCTTCATGCGGTCAAGAATAAGTTCTGTAATATCAATATCTTCCATTGGTCCAAATACTTTTCTAAGTACCCAGATTTTCTGAAGCTCTTCTTCTGTAAGTAAAAGCTCTTCCTTACGAGTTCCAGACTTCTTAATATTGATTGCTGGGAACAAACGGCGTTCTGCAAGTTTGCGGTCCAAATTAATTTCAGAGTTACCGGTACCTTTGAATTCTTCAAAAATAACTTCATCCATTCTTGAACCAGTTTCAATAAGTGCTGTAGAAATGATTGTTAAAGAACCACCTTCTTCTACATTACGGGCAGCACCAAAGAATCTCTTTGGCTTAAACAAAGCGTTTGAATCAACACCACCAGAAAGAACTTTACCAGAAGTCTGAACAGTCTGATTATAAGCACGAGCAAGACGAGTGATTGAGTCCAAAAGAATAACAACATCTCGTTTATGTTCAACAAGGCGTTTTGCCTTTTCAAGAACCATTTCTGCTACCTGAACATGACGAGTTGCCTGTTCATCAAATGTTGAAGAAATAACTTCACCTTTAATAGCCCGTTCCATTTCTGTAACTTCTTCTGGGCGTTCATCAATCAAAAGTACAATTAAATATACTTCTGGATTGTTAGCTGTAATGGCATTTGCAACTTTCTGCATAAGAATTGTTTTACCAGCTTTAGGTGGAGCAACAATTAACAAACGCTGTCCTTTACCAATTGGTGCAAAAAGATCCACAATTCGTCCAGAAATTTCTGTTGAAACAGTTTCAAGTTTTAATTTTTCATCAGGATATAATGGTGTAAGGTTTTCAAAAGGAACACGAGTCTGGGCAATACGAGGTTCATCAAAGTTTACAGATTCAATGCGGAGTAAAGCAAAGAATCGTTCACCTTCTTTTGGAGAGCGAGTCTGTCCATAAACTGTATCACCAGTTTTAAGATTAAATAAACGAATCTGACTTGGAGAAATATAAATATCATCTGGACCTGGTAAATAAGAGTTCTGTGGAGAACGAAGGAATCCGTATCCATCTGGTAAGATTTCCAAAGCACCAGAAGCAAAAATA
The DNA here is from genome assembly GCA_016292805.1 of Treponema sp. Lineage (GTDB taxonomy): Bacteria > Spirochaetota > Spirochaetia > Treponematales > Treponemataceae > Treponema_D. Next base: position 70,249 of record JAEDFM010000002.1, read on the forward strand.
ATTCCACCATGTTCTGTATGAGCTTTAAGAATTACAAAAATCAAATCCTGCTTTTTCATTGGAGCAAGATCATCTGCAGTAAAGCCATATTGCATTGCCATTTCACGAAGTTCTGGCATAGATTTAATTGTAAGGTCATTAATCAACAAACGAGGTTTATTTGCATTATCTTCACTTAATGCAGCATCTGCAGCGGCAATATTTTCTGCAACTTCTCCAGATGGAGTTGGATAAGAACGGGTTGCGTATGGCTTTTTACCACCACTACTTTTCTTAAAGTTTTTACTGTTATTTCCGTGGATTTTTACTTTTGCAGGGGCTGGTGATTCTTCACCTTCGGCGGGAGCTGATGCTGTAGTTTCAGAAGCTTCTTTTTCTTCAGTTTTCTTTACCACAATTTTTCGTTTTACAACAACTTTTCCAGCATCTTCATGAGGTTCTTCTGCTGGTGCTTCAGGAGCAGGTTCTGCTCCACCTTCTGTTACAGGAGCTTCTGTTGCTCCAAAATCAAGAGTAGCCTGACTTTCTTCTGCAGGACTAGTTTCTGCTGCGCCTTCTGAACGGCGTCTTCTTAATGTTGCCATTAAAAATTCTCCATAATTTATAAAAAAATAATAATGAATGCAGTTTATGATTTATATATATTTGGGATTTTCAAAAAAAATAAATGAATAAAAACGGAGTTCTCTTAACTCAATGCTTAATTTTAACTGTTTTTTTGAACTTATGTCAATTACAATTTTTTCGGTGATTATTTTACTACATCTGAATGAATAATCATTGCCTTCTTAAATTCAGAAGAAGCTACAGAAAACAAATCAACCTCTGGTTCTTTTTCAAGCATTTTTACATCACCATTAAAATCAACATTGTTGGCAATTCTAAAACGAGAAGTTGTAATATCACTTTGAACTGTACTTCCAGAACAAATTTCTACACGATCTTTAGCGTTAATTTCACCTTTAACATTGCCCGAAATAACAAGAGAATTTACTTCAATACTTTCTACTTCACAAACAGAGTTTTTTGCAATTTCAAGATTTCCATCTGGTGCATTGATTTTTCCAGTAAATTTTCCTGTAATAATTAATTCATCAGTGAATTCAAGAACTCCGTCAAATTCTGTTTCTGAACCAAAAACTGTAATATTTCTTTTCTCGAATTCTTTTTTGTCTGCCATAAAAATTTACCTTGTAATTAATTTAACCTTTCCAGATTTTTTATAATTAATTATACAATTTATTGTCTGTATTATCAATAAAAGAACTAATGCACAAATTTCTCCCCAGCCTGCCACATCTCCATATCTGCTGTAAACTGTTGCTTTTCTTCCGGCTGAAATAACTGGAACCTTTCCAATGACATAACCTTCACAAAATTCTGGAGATGTTATATTTATTTTTCCATTAGGATCAATAATACAGGTGGCACCTGTGGCAGTACTTCTTACAGAAGGAATTCGATTTTCTATACTTCTAAACAATGCAATAGATAAATGCTGATTCTGGCAGGCAGAACTTTTAGCCCATGAATCATTTGAAATACAAATTAAGCAACGGGAACCTGCCTGATATTGTTTTCTTGCAATATCTGTAAAAGTATCTTCAAAACAGATTAAACTTGAAGCATTTAATCCATTAATATAAAAAGTTGAATATTCTTTTCCTTCCTCCCAATTCAACAATCCTTTAGATTTAAGTTTTTTATAAATCCATGGAAATTGTTTTTTATATGGGAAATATTCACTAAAAGGAACCAGCTTTATTTTTGAATATACTTGTGGTGATGGAGGAATAATATTTTGTGATGGAATAAAATGAAGTGCTGAATTATAAAGTTCTGCATCTCCTTTTTGATTATAAACTTTATGTCCATTTCCAATAATAAAATCACATTTCTTTGAATCCATAAATTTTAGCAGCACACTTACAATATCATTTCTTCGTTTATCTTTTGGATTAAAATAATTATCTGTGATTGCAGGCACAACAGCTGTTTCTGGCCAGACTACTAAATCAATATCAGGATTTATTTCCAGTGCTTCATTTGTAAGAGAAATTAATTTCTGAATATTTTTTGTATAAACTTCTATTCCATCAAGCCAGGAATTTTCATTATTCTGAATTGCAGCTACAGTTTTTTGTTCAAAACCAGAATAATCTTTAACGGCTCTAAAACCATAAAAATATATTCCTGCAAAACCAATAACCCAGATAACTAAAGCAACTGAAGTTGTTTTTTTTGAAAAGCTTTTATTTAATTTTTCATTCTGCAAATATTTTGAAAGATTAGAGCTTTTGTTTTTAGATATATTTTCTGAATCTTTAATAAACAGATTTCTATCCATGGCTTTTTGTATAAAACTATAAATAATTGCAGAAAATAAAATTATAAAGGCATTTAAGCCATACACACCAGTTATGTCACATATTTGAATAAAATAGGTATTTCGGTATTGAGAATAGGCTGTTACTCCGTATGATAAGCCTAAAAATCCAAAAGTTTTTATAAACTCAAAACTGCAGATTAATAACCATTGTGTAACCCAATTATTTTTACCAAAATAAATATCAATTAATTTTAATAAAAGAAAAAGAATTGAATATAAAATGCCATAACCAATATAAACAACAGGCATAAATTCTGAATAAGCTTTAATTATCCAATAAGCATATAAGCCATAGGAAAGTGCCCCAAAAATAAATCCCTGAAGCCATACAGTTTTTAAAGTTGCTTTATGAACACTTATTAAAACGGGAATATAAATAAAAAATGCAAGAAAAAATAAACCTTTAGAAAATATAAATGAAGGATGAGAAAGAAGAAAAAGTATAATACCAGTTAATGTAAGAGGAATACATTTAATAAAATTCTTAATCCAGTTTTCTGTTCTATTCATTATTATCTTTTACAGGAAGTGGTCCCTGTAAATCTTTTCCGGGTATGAAGGTTGCTTTATAGTGAGGTTCTACAGTAACTTTTTCTCCGTTTCTTGGATCACGAGCTTCCTTACGGGTACTGTATTTTACCTTAAATGTACCAAAGCCACGCAATTCAATTGTATCTCCATTTTTTAATGAATCTTTAATTTCCGAAAATAACAGATCAATAACATTAGAAATATCTTTCTGATCCAATTTAGAGTTTTCGTGAATTTTATCTACAAGGTTAGCTTTAGTAATTTTATCTGACATATTTATCCAAAAAAAAACCAGTTGAAGCTATACCCCAACTGGATTTCCAAAAAATTAGAATTTTGAAAATTATTTTGCAGCAAATGTTGCATTGAAAAGATTCATCATTCTTGACTTTTTGCGTGATACGGCATTTCTTGTCATAACACCCTTTGTACGAGCGCTATCAAGTTCTTTCTGAAGCTGTTTGTATTTATCTTCAGCAAGTTTCTGATCCTTAGCCTGACAAGCTTCTACAAACTGCTTTGCATAAGTTTTGCAAGTGCTTTTGATAGCTTTATTATGAAGTCTACGAACTTCGCTCTGTGCGTATCTTTTTTCTGCAGATGACTGTTTTTTAGCCAATTGGAGACCCCCAAAAAAAAATTAGTTAACTTTTTGAATATTATCAAAATGTAGGTTTAATGTCAATTAAAGGGGTGTCTTTTATTTGCTGCAATATTGACATCAATCCCCTATCTCATTATTATTAATAATCACGAATATTCGATTGGAGGCATGTAATGGCTGGAGCTAGTAAAAACTCTCGTACAACTGTTGCAACACAAAAATTCATTTGCCCTGACTGCGGTGGAGAAATCATTATGAAAACAATGATTACTAACGGCAGACTTAAGAATCAGGCAGAATGCCAGAAATGTAAACGTGTTGAAAGACGTCCTAAGGATTTCAAGTAATATTTAAAGCCTTGAAAGCTCTTTAGAAACATAAAGCCCGTTTGGAATCATGAACCAAACGGGCTTTTATTTTTAACATTTATTATTTTACATCAGTTGAAAGTTTGCGCCATTCTTTTATCTGCTTGCTTATTATTTCACGGCTTTCTTCAAGAATTTTAATACTATCTTCTTTTGTGTTTGGATTATCGTAAATCTTCACTATCTTTACTCTATAGCAGCCCTTATGAAGATTTGTTAATACCTTTGTTAAATCTCTAAGACTATAACCGCCATCAATTGCACAAACTACAACAGGTAATTCTGAAGCTTCTGAAAGCTTTCTAAAACCTGCAGAATAAAACTTGCCTAATTCTCCATCACGGGTTCTGGTTCCTTCTGGGAAAATTACAGGAATCTGATTTCTTTCTTTAACTCTTTTACCAAAGGCAGATATTAAATTCATTGAATCCATTGGTTTTGCTTTTCTTGGAATAATACAATGTTCCTGAGTTTTAAGCATTTTAGAAACTAATGGAACAGAATTACCAAGTGCATCTTTTGCCACAAAGCGAAGTTCTCTATTCTGAAAAACATTCATAAAACATGGAATATCCAATAAACTCTGATGATTTGTAATAATCATAAACTGTTCAGGAAGCTTATCCATATTATCATCATAAATCCAGAAATTGAATTTTTTATATACATGAAGAATACGCCATAATCTTGGGCCTAAAACAAATTCAATGTAATTAGAAAATTTCATACATGCTTTTTTAGAAAATGGATAGCAAATCATTTGACCAAGGGTTGCTGGAACAATCATTCCAATTAAACATAAAACTGTAACAATGTTTGATAACATAAAAACTCCAGAAATTATTAAATCTATTTATAATTATTCGAAAATAAAATTATTTACTCTTTTAGTAATATCGGCTAAAGGCTCATAAATCTTTTCACATTCAGGCATACTTGCTGTAAAAATTGAACCATATCTTTTTTCATAAATACGACGGTCTAACACAACAACAATACCTTTATCAGAACTGGTTCTTATTAATCTTCCTATACCCTGTCTGTATTTTATTACAGCTTCAGGAACACTTAATTCCATAAAGGAATTACCTCCTCTTTTTTCTATAGCTTCTGAACGGGCAACAAAAACAGGATCATTTGGAACTGTAAATGGAAGCTTTACAATAATTACCTGACTTAGGGATTCTCCAGGAATATCAACTCCCTGCCAGAATGAATCAGTAGCAAACAAGACACTTTCATTTTCATTTCTAAAGGAATCAAGAAGTTTTGCATTGTCATCTTCACCCTGACGCATAATTCTTCCTGTAAAACCTCTCATAGATGCTGTTACTGTTTTATGGGCACTTTTTAAAGATTCGTAAGATGTAAACAGAACTAGAGTGCGTCCCTTTGCAGCATCTATTAATCTAGGCAAAGCCATTTCAACCCATTGCTGGTATTCCATTTTTTCTGGTAATGGAGCATCTGAAGGTACTGCAAAAAGCATATTTGTTTTATATGGAAATGGGGACATGAATTCACGACACAAAACTCTCTGTCTTTCTACAAAATGAATTCCAGTGCGGCCTGCCCAATACCTAAAATCTCTTCCTGTTTTTAATGTAGCAGAAGTACAAACAACAGAAGCCATTGGTTCATAGACACCTTCATTCATTAATGAAGAAATATCAAGGGGAGTCTGATTAAATACAATATAAAGATTATCTCCATCCTTTGCCATATCTGCTGGTAATTTTTTCTGTTGAATCCAGAATACCAGCTCTCGTTTTTCATCCCACTGGCAGAAATTTTTTAAGATTAAAACATAATCATCAAGGCGTCGCAAAATAATTTTAGACTCCCAATAAAATGGAACATCCCTATCATCCTGATCAACACCTTCCATAACAGCACGGATAGTATCTGCAAATTGTCCCAAATCCTGGGCTAATTGACTAATAGAAACTAATGTTGGTCCAAAATCTCTGGCAGTACCATCATAAAGGCGTTTTGTATAATCACTTCCTAATAAGTCTCTGGCTGCAATTTCCAGGTTGATTAAATCGTTTTTAATATGATTTGTAATATCATAAGCTTCACCAGCTCGTTCTTCGTTTGCAGAAAGAATGGCCAGACTGCACAAATGACCGGTTTCAGAATTTTTGCGATGACGGTACATCTGATTTATTAATTTATTTAACTTAAATCTAGTTACAGACTGACTGAAAAAGCTTGTTGCTGCATTTTCAATTCCATGAGCTTCATCAAAAATAATATGATGATAAGGTGGCAAAACTGCAGCATCATCATAACCTGCTCCACCTAAGCGGGATTCTATATCTGCAAATAAAAGATGATGATTTACAACAATAAGATTTGCTCCTGCCGCTTCCTTTCTAACCTTCATTACAAAACATTCATTATGATAAGGACAGCGCATTCCCATGCAGGCATCACTTTCCGAATTAACCTTTGACCATACATTATCAGATGGCATATATGAAAGATCACTTTTATCACCAGTTTCTGTACTGGAAGCCCACTGTGCCAAAACCTTCAATTCATCAGTTTCATCTTCAAATAAATCCAGAACAGCAGAAGCATCGTTTAAGCGTCGCAAGCAAATATAATTCTGGCGGCCTTTCATAAGAATATAATTTAATTTTTTGCCAATAATTTTTTCTACTGCCGGAATATCTTTTTCACATAACTGCTGCTGCAAATTAATTGTTCCAGTAGAAATTATTACCCGTTCCTTGTTTTCTAGTGCCCAGTAGAATGCAGGAATTAAATAAGCATAAGATTTTCCTACACCAGTTCCTGCTTCAAAAATACCAATTTTACTTTCATTAAAAGCCTGAGTAATACTTTTTAAAAGTTCAATCTGCCCTGCTCTTTCTTCAAAATTTTTTGATTGTTTTGATAAGGCACCACCATTAGAAATTAAAGCGGCAGCAATTTGAGGATCAATCTGAACAATAGATTTTAGCTTCATAGGTTCAACAACAACATAAATATCATTTACATTATTGTTTACAATGTAAAAACCCTGAGCATTCTGAGCAGCCTGTTCAGCTACACTTAAATCAGCCTGGGAAGGAGTTAAATATCCTGAAGGATGATTATGAATTAAAACACATGAATTTCTTACATCAGAAAAGTTTACAGGAACTTCGTGTTCTGCACCACGGCTTCCAACCTTTACAGAAACTACAAGCCCAGATTCATCAATTTGACCTGTAAAAAAAACTTCGTTACCATCAGCTTCTTCAATTGAATTGAAAATATCTTCGATAACTTCTTCTGTAAGGTAATCTGTAATTTTCACTTAAAATCCACCAACCAAAAAAAAAGCCTTGTAAGATAACTTACAAGGCTTAGTAGCATCTCCTAGCAGAATTGAACTGCTGTTGTCGGGATGAAAACCCGATGTCCTAACCACTAGACGAAGGAGACATACATCAGTGCGTTGCTGATGTTTAGTAATATATCAAAAACAAAAAACTTCGTCAAGTGTTTTACATCGACATTCCGAATTTTTTTGTTAATTTTTCCTGTAAAACTTTACATTCTTCAGGTTTCATACCTAATTTTAATGCAACATCCAGATCATTCATTGATTTTTCATATTCTCCAATTTCGTAATAAGCCATTGCTCTACGGAAGTTTGTATGAGCCTGGAATTTGTTTATTTCCAGTGATTTTGTAAAGCTTTCAATAGCCAGATCGTATTTTTTCTGAATTGAACATACAATACCTTTGTAATAGTAAGTTCTAAATGCTTTAGGATCATATTCCAAACTTATATCAAAATCTTCAATTGCAGAATCAAAATTATTCATAGAGAAATATGCCATACCCCTATGTTTTCGAATAACAGCAATAATATTTTTTTCAGATTCAGGAGTTGCTTCAATAATTTTGGAATAAATATCTACGGCCTGTTGTAAATTCCCCTGGTTATGAGCAGAGATAGCCTGTAAAAGCATATCATCAATAGTACCCTGAACAAAAGGAGTAATTCTATTTATCTGACTATCTTCTTTCTTTTCAACTTTTTCATTTAACAAATCGTCAGCCATAAGATAGAAAGACTTTCTTCGTTCTTCCATTTCACGCTGCAATTTATTCTGGTAATCTCGGATTTCCTGGAAAGTAATATCTGCTAGTGTAAGCGAAGCATTAATAGATGCAAGCTTTCGTCTTAATGGAATATCGAATGGATTAAATTCTGTTTTATAAATTAATTCGTGTTCTACTTCTGCCCAGGCATCCTGTAAAATAGTTCTAATCTGAATTTCGCAAACAAGTTCATTTGATGGAGGTTCCAGTTCAGGATATTTTGAATTTAGCTCATCACTAACTTCCTGAGGAATTTTGATAAGTACATGTGTTGATTCATATCCAAATTCACTGAATTTTTTTTGTGAGCCTTTTACTTCTACTTCTTTAATCTCAAAAAGATTTTTAATTTGATCAACAGCAAAATTAATATCTTCCATAAAGGCACAAATCATTCTGATACCCATCATATCAGTTAAATAAATCATTCTGTTTGTTTCTTCTAATTGATCTGATTTTAAGCGTAGAACCTTTTTGTAATAGCTTTCAAAACTTTTTACACGGCTTTTATATGTTGGTTGAGAAGACAGCTTTACCTTTGTTTTTAAAGTATCAACTACAAACTGCATAATATCAGTAAAATATGGATTGTATACTTCATAGTTCTGTCTAAGAATATTTTTTGAAGGGATGTTTATTTTTTCTGCACTCATAATATTATTTTACCATGAGAACAAAAAAAAAGCACTTTAGATTACTCTAAAGTGCTTTTCTATTAATCAAAAGATTAATTATTTAGCATCAGCAGCAGCACCGCCGTTAGACTGTGCATTTGATGATGAATCAGCGTTTAAGCTAGATGTGAATTCATCTTCAGCAGCTAACTTAGCTTTTTCCATGTAACGGTTAACCTGTTTGTTACCGAATCTTTCCATTTCAGCGTTCTGACGAGCAGATTCTTTCTTACCAATGATTCCCCAGATGTCTTCATCAGCAATATCGCGATCACTTGTAAGAAGTGCTTTATCGTAGATGATTTTTACATCTTTGAAGTAACCAATGTAGTTACCACCGATGTGAGCAGCATCACGTGTAATCTGGAATCCTGTGAACTTAACGAATGGAAGTCCTCTTGGATAGATTGGGTAAACGCGGATTTCGCGGTTACGGATTTCAGAGATGTACTGTGGGTTGTTCCAGCGAAGTTCTTTCCAACCGTCAAAACCAAGGTATCCCATGAAATAACGTCTTTCGATGTTATCTGTATCTTTGAGCATTACATACAATCCGTGTGGATAGTTCATACCCATTGTTGTTACAGCTATTGCTTTGATTGTTCCAACGTTTTTAACAACACCATAGCCGTCTTCGAACAATGTTTTTCCTGAAGCTTTCTGTTCATCTGTAGCTTCCTGGCGAACACCGTTTTCATCAGCATCTGCTAATGGTTCGTAAGCAGGAATATCGAATGGAGGAACGATTTTAGCGTTAGCATTTGCGTTCCATTCTGGGAATACTACGCGTACACCCATTACATTTGAACCTGCGAAAGGTACGTCTGCTTCTGCTTTAACAGGTGCAGCAACTACCTTAGAATCAGCCAAGCTTGATACTGTCTTAGCAGAAGAATTCAACTGAACTTCCCATTCAGGAAGTGCCAAAGATGTTTTCATAAGATCTTTCTGATCTTCTGTGAAAGTAGCACCTGCAGCTGTAGAGTAGTCCATAACAGTACGGCTATTCTGAGTTGCCTGTCCGTTGTCATTTTCTACACAGTCTGCGTCCAAAAGAGTAAAATCGATGAGAGTAGCTTCTGCAGCAAAAGCAACTCCACCAACAAGCAGCATAGCAGCTGCAAATAAACCAAAAGTCTTCTTCATTTTGAAGCTCCTTTAATACTAGTTCGATGTAGCCTTGTAATAAATATTATCCAATAACCCCACCGTTTTGTCAACGCTTTTATTCAAAAGCGAACTGTCCATTTACAAAGATTTGAATAGTTTTTACTTTAGAAAAATTGCTTTTTATATTTTTCTTCAGCAATTCTACCCCATCTTCTATATTAAGTACCCCGTCTCCCATCTGCATTAAATCATCAGAGAGATTTAAGTACAAAATATCCTTACGCAAAAAACAGGATTCAACCTTTGTGCCAGGTGTAAACAAAAGCTTTGTTCTTTCTACACCAGAGCCAAGCAAAAGCTCATCGATAAACAAATTAATGTTTCCCTGTACGGGTTTTGCAGGCAAATAACGGGTTTCTACAACATAAGAACCAGTATCTACAGATGGGAAAATAAATGTTCTGCGCTTACCCTGCCCTTTAACAGCAAATAAAATAAAAGAAACAATAAACAGTAAAACAATTGCTGAAATAATTACAATGCAGGTCTTTAAATCTTTTGTTACTTTAACTTTCATTTTATTGATGTAAATCCTTGTGAACGTTCAAAGTGAGTAATAAACGCTGACAATCCATTATATATTCCCAAGGTTGCCTTTTTCAAGTATTTATCGTCGTTTAAAAGCAATGCTTCCTTTTCATTGGACAAAAAACCCAGTTCAACCAGTACACTTGGCATATTTGAATTTTTTACAACAAACCATTCTTCTGCTTTAATTCCACGGGCTTTAGATTCTTTTCCAATCTGACTCTGAAGACCGTCCATAATAAATTTAGCAATCATAATGCTTTCTGTTGTATATTCTTCTTCAAGCATGGAATTTAATATTGGATAAAGATTAACTTCATCACTTTCCATTGAAGATTTATCCAGAACAGAACGTCTGTAACCTGGAGAAAGATACCAAACCTCATAACCAGATGATGTTTTGTTCAAAGATGAATTAACATGAATTGAAATGAAAAGAATTGCTTCGTTTTCTTTAACTTTTACATTATTTGCAATATCAGTTCTTTCGCTTAAACTAAGGAACACATCCTTGCTGCGGGTCAGAATAATCTGTTTTTCAGGATAGTAGGTTTTAAGACGCTCATAAAGCATTTTTGAAACTTTAAGATTAATGTCTTTTTCCTTAATGTTTACATTCTTTCCGTCAATTTTATATGTTTTTGATGCTCCAGGATCCTTTCCACCATGACCAGCATCAATTAAGATTGCTCCAACCTTAAACGGATTTTCAGATTTCTGATTAAAATAAGCTTCTGCATCATTTACAAAAGTCTGAGATACAAAAATCTTATTATCCTTAATTTCTGGAGAATCTGTAATTTTCAGCAAAACAGAATCAAGAATTACCAGCTGTTCACCTGCTCTGAAAGTAATCTGATGTCCATTTTTTTCAAGGATTCCACTTTCAGAAAGAGAATCCCAATAAAATGTCATTCCAGATTTTTTAGCTGCATCAAGAAGATTAATTGAATTCTGTGCAAATACAGTATTTACGCACAAAAAAATATAGAACAAATATACTGCAAAACATTTAAATGATTTTCTCATAATCCCCTTTACCGTATTTCTAAAGAAAAAACCTTATTTTGAGTCAGCAATATAAACGGCAGCCTGTAAGCCACCCCGTAATACTGCATTCCAGAATCTTTTTGCATCCAGTTCACTATGTTTTGGACGCAGAATATCAAATTTTTCTGCTGTCTGTTTTATAGTGTTATAGTTCCAGTCAGTTTTATTTAACCCTTTACAGTTCAAAATAACTTCTGGAATACAATCCGATACTTTTTGATTTTCGGCAATTTTTCCATTAATTTTAGATAAATCTTCATCAGATAATTTTCCGTATGCATCTGGAGGGAATGCTTCTTCATCTTCTAAAGTAACTCTATTTAAGAAATCTTCAGTTTCTTTTGTATCTGGTTTTAATGTGATGAATACATTAGACACAGCATCTTCTGCAGACTGCATTGCAATTTCGTGATTGTGACTTACTGCAATTACATTTCCACATTTTTCAACATTATTTCTTGGAAAATCAACTTTTCCACCAAGTTCAACAGTTGCTCTTGGAAGGAAATCAAAAACTGCTTTATCAGTATATTCTGTAATATTTTCTATATACTCCACAGTTCCAGGAATACTCATCCAGGCTCGTTCTGCAGAAGTTCGTTTAGAAATCACTTCATATAATTCGTAAGGCTTTCCTGCATTCTGACACATTGGTCCAGGATTATAATCAACTTTCTGACGATTTTTAATCAAAGCTTCAGGCTCCTGACCACAGGCAATTAATAAGCCTTGCTTTGTAAGATTCAAATCTGATGAATATGGATAAGTCCAGCCAGACATATATCCACCAGAAAGACGGCCAGCAATTTCACCAATCATTGGACCATTTTTTGTATATTTAATATCAGCTTTTGCAGCACCTGTTGTAAGTCCCAAAGATTTTGCTCCAAGGGCAAATACAGAAATCAATTCATCATGAGTTTTTTTATCAAGCAAAGCAGGCATTGTATGACCTACCTCAATAAAATATGGAGGATATTTTATATGACGAATAGCAAAACCTGTAACTGTAAAAGTTCCGTTATAAACTAGTGCATCAATAGAATATTCAGGACCTTCCATATATTCTTCTACAATTGCATATCCTGTACGGGAACATTCAACGGCAAGTTTTATGGCTTTTTCAAATTCACAATCTGAACGAACCATACGGCAGCCACGGGCTCCCATATTATCAACAGGCTTTACAACAATTGGAAAATTCATTATTTCCAGAACTTTGCCTAATAAATCTTTATTAATATCATTTTTTCCAACTCTTAAAAATTTTGGAGATGGAACAGCGGCAGCTTCAAAACAACCACGCATCTTTGTTTTTTCACTGGCATTTACAGCTGCTTCAAAAGTATGTGATGGAAGACCAAGCTCCTGTGCTACATAACTTACACTGGCAGAAAAATCGGTACCGGCAGTAAAAACAGCTTTAAGACCATCTTTTTCTTTAAGTTCTTTAGCAAATGCTAAAATTCCTTCTTTATCCTTAAGGTCAATCTGACGGAATTCATCAGCAAAAGGAATAGATACAGCTTTTTCATCTGCATCTATAACAACGGTTTTATAACCAAGTTCTTTTGCACTAAGAATTGCCGGTTTCTGCATAAGTCCGGCGCCTAATATTAATACATTCATTATTTTCCCACCTTTTTACAGTATATTTCTACAGTATCACCTAATTTTTTAAACTGACTTTTTTTCATTGTCAGTTTCCATTTAAGGGAAGCTTTATTTATATTTTTTCCCCGAAGTCCAGGAAATCGTTCTGGATGATGACCTGTTGAAACAATCTTTACAACCTTAAATCCATATTTTGCAAGTATTTTTTGTGCTTTAGAAGGCTCCCATACTGTGTAATGATCACCTGGACTTTGAATAAAAAAGTTTTCTTTATTTGTTGTGGCAGAGACACCTTGTCCTGAAGGAGTTGAAAAAGCAAAGTATCCATTTGTTTTTACAAGTGAACTGACTTTATTAAGCACCTGGTCAAGATTTTTAAAGTGTTCTATAACATACCACATAGTAACCAGATCAAAGTTTTCACGGCCAAATTTTTGAGTTGTGTCAATTTCCGGGAAAGGGGATGGGGCAGCTGGAAGGTGGAGTTCATTTTTTACATATTCAACTGCATCATCAGAAATGTCTGTTCCGTAAGGCTTCATGTTAAAATCCTTGGCGGCAGAAAGGAATGGGCCATAAGCACACCCCACATCAAGACAAGTCATACCTTCCAATTTTCCAGCAATAGCCTTCAAACTGCACAATCTATTAATGCACTGTTTTTTTATAGAATCAAAATCTTCTGTATAGGTTTTTCCATACTGTTTTTGATATTCGTCAAAAAAATATGATTTTTCATATTTCTTTTCCCGCTCTTTTGACCAGCTTAAATAAACCATTCCACAGCAATTACATCTACGGTAAGTTTTAGAACTGTTTCTGGCCACAATTGAATCTGGTTTTTCCCCTTTTTTATTACAAACTGGACAATTTATTTTTACACCAGCAGCTAAATTTTTATAATAATCACTTAAATCCTTTGAATCATCCTTTTCTTCAGCTGATTTTATAAGATTTACAGAAGTCAAAGCTTTTCCAAAAGATGATACAGAACAAGCTTCCCCATAGGCAAAATTATATTTTTTTGCTAATTGCAAATGAAGTGCAGTTGTTGGAAGTAAAATAACACCACAACCAGCTGACTGTGCTTCAAAAGCCGTAAGACCGTAATGAGTTACTACTAAATCATATTCATAAAGCTTTTCTTTTAAGTTAGAAACAGGTCCGGAAATAGTAATATTCTTTCCCTTAAGCTGTTCTTCAGCACCTTCCCTATTTTTATCAGAAACAATTACTGTAATATCTGCGCCATTAAACAGCTCCCGTACAACAGCGGCTGACTGTAATGTAAAACCGGCAGGATCTTCGCCACCAAAGCATACAAGAACCTTACCTTTTGAAAGTTTATCAATAGTTACAGGAGTTTTATGTTTATTCAAAGGCTTTTTAATAAAATCTGGTTCTGTAAGATTTGTATAATGCTTTGAATTAATAGATGGAATAACATCAAGTACATAATCACAATATTCATTAAAGTCAGAACCATCATCTACAGAGATTACAGTTTTGGCCGTTTTTATAAATTCAAGCTGCTCTTTGGAAATACAGAAAGTATCTGCAATAACAACAGGAGAATATGATTCATCAGGGAATTCTGTAATTATGGCAGAACTTTTTAAACCTTGTTTTTCATAATCGGAAATAAGAGAATCGGTTTCTGCCAGTGTTCTATTTCCTGGAACAAAAACAAACCAGTTATTTTTTAGTGCAGACTGCAGACAGCGGTGCAAATGACCTGTACCATGACCTTTTTCTACAGAAGGCATAAGAATTACTGGATTTTTTACAGTGTCGCTATTACAGGCTTCAATAATTTGATTACAGCTGTAAGGTGCATTTTCCACACCAAGATAATCGCTTATTTTTATAGCCCGAAGATAATCTGAATAAGTATCGATTGTAGTTCTAAGTTTTGGGTAGTTATAACAATCAGGTGCTGGTACAAATTCGCATACATATTTGTCTTTATGGTTATATAAAGCAGGACCAACATGTTCGTGATCATAAGGAGAATCAGTTTCTTCTGCAGCTTTTAATAGGGATTTCCCACTAAAAACTTCAACTCCACTACCATGAGGAAGTCCGGAAATTGTTAAATAATCGCAGTGACCTGTTTTGTTTTTTTCTTCAAACAACTTTACAGTATCTTCTGCGGCTTCGTAAAATAAAAAAGGATTATCTGCAGTAGCACGAATTACAGTTTTTACATCATTCTGTTTAATCAAATCGCAGAAACGTTTTAAAACATCATTTAAATCTCCGGCGAAACAATTAAAACTGTATTTATCGCAAACTGGTTTAAGCAGAGCATAAGAATCTTTGTCAGTAGCCACAAAATAAGAATCTGCTGGAACTTTTTTCATTGCTTCCAGAACCCATGCTAAAACAGGCTTGTTTCCTAATATTTTAAGAGCTTTTCCAGGTAATCTGGTTGAGGATAATCTGCACTGAACAATTACAGAACGATTTGTTTTCATTAGTTAACTCTCCAGCCTTCAACTAAAGTTGTAAGGTCTGTTTTAAATCTGTATTTGTTGGCTTCTACCCATTTTCGCGCCGCATTAAACTGTCTTCTTGCTTCCAGATATCCGCAACCGGAATGAAGGAAAAATGAGAAAAACTGAGATTTTCTTAAAACACCTCTATCGTTCTTAAATTTTGGATACTCGTTTTTAAGATGAAATCTTATATAGTCAATATTTGCAGTTTTATCTTCAATAAGACTTTCATAAGTATAAGAAAACTGAAGTATTGTTGTAATTTTTGTTTCTTCACCCCAAAGCCAGGAACGAACAGCCAGATCCAGATTCTGCCAGTAAGGAGATTTAATTGTGTAGTCAAAACCACCAAGCTGAATAAACTTTTTACGGTTATATAAAGCAATATAATCAAAAGGATAAAGTGATTTTGAATTATCTTTTACAAAGCTGGAACCTTCCACAAGAAAGTGATTTTTATTTACTCCAGGTGCAAACTGAGTTACAAGCCCAGAATGCTTTGAATCTACAAGACGAGGCACAACACAATAGATTCCGTCTTTTGTAAGTTTTTCCGCTAAATTTGAAAGAATAATTCCTGATGGAATATTAAGATTATCACGAAGTACAAGCACATAATCAGATGTTACTTCGCTCATGGCTAGATTAATCATTTCGCCATCAGTGGCTTTTTCTAATGGAACAATAAATTTAATATTTGGAAATCTTTTTAACAAATCATCTAAAGCAAAATTATTCGCATCATGCTCTACAGATACAATTTCCCGGAAATTGCATGACATAAGGTTTTCAAATAACTGAACCTTAAAGTGACTTCCACTTGTATTAAGGAGAATAACTGAAATATTTAAAGCTTCAGGTGAATTATTTGCATATCCACCAACAACAGTTCTGTTTAACTGTCGTTCATCAAAAGTTAAAGGTATACCATTCATCGCATTTTCCGCATTTATTATTAAATTTATTATTCATATGATCTTTTATTAAATCATCAGATTTTTTCCAGATTTCTTCCAATGACTGTTCAAAAACATTTCCCGCAATATTTTCATAAAGGCAGGTTCTACACAAAGGAACATCACCATTAGAATAAATAGTCATATCACGGCGAATATGCCAGCACACATTTCTGTCTAAAGGAGACAAATCGGCTGGTTTCCATTCAGGTAACAGGCCTGCAAAATTATCGTACTTTTGAATAATACATTCCCCTTTAGAAGGACTGTCTTTTTCGTTCCAGAATCTAAAAAATGCTTCCAGTTCTGGTTCATTATGATTAATTCTTGTAAACATAGGATAAACAGAACCAGGAATATATTTTTCCAGCATTTCAACTGCATTTTTTGCTTTCTGTAAACCTTTACAGCCATGAAGTTCTTCATATTTTTCTTCTGTAACAGAATCCATAGTTACTGCGATCATAAGT
The DNA here is from genome assembly GCA_016292805.1 of Treponema sp. Lineage (GTDB taxonomy): Bacteria > Spirochaetota > Spirochaetia > Treponematales > Treponemataceae > Treponema_D. The sequence goes on from JAEDFM010000002.1 coordinate 87,205, forward strand.
TTTTTCCAGCCATTAGTTCTATTACAGGCATTTTCATTTATTTTTCCAAGACAAGCTGCAATTTCTTCTGTTACATTAAAACCATCAGTTTCAATAAACACAGAAAGACCTTTATAAGACAAAACCTTTTCTATAATTTTAGTAAAATCTGGATGATTTAAGGGTTCACCCCAGGCAGAAAGTCCAATAACAGCTTCCTTTGAAAAATCATTTATTTTTTCTATAAGCTTTGAAAAATTTTCATAACTCATATTGTTTTTATTATTTACAGGTGAAAGCTTATTTTTTGCTTCGTATGCAGATTTATATGGTAAATAGATTGAATCTGCGTTAATTCCATCACAAATCTGAATGTTATAAAATCCTGGTACAGTTTTTATAATATGTGGATTTTCTGAGGCTAACTTTGACAGTTCTTCCACATCATCTGTATTTTTAACTTCAAAAAGACTGCGGCAAGATGAATAATTTTCGTATTTTCCACAATGAAAAGCAAAACGATACAATCTCCAGTCAGTATCTGCAAGTACAGTTTCAATTTCAAATGAATTAATATCGGTTTTTATAAGATTAAACAAAGATTCTCTATCCATTAATTCCTGACCAAGCCCATTTTGAGTTGTTTTTGAAAGTTCTTTCAGGATATTTAAAGTTCCAGCGTTTATTACTTCTGGTGAAAAACCATAAGGATAGCCATCTGCAAAAGTATATTCTGCCTTATATTTAATATGAGCATCTAATATTTTTTCTGTTAGATTTTTATTAATAAACGGACAGTCAGCATAAGAAAAAACAACATTTTCTGCCTGAGCGTTTTTTGCTGCCTCACACATTAATTCAAGCACATCACCTAAAGATTTTGCCCCTTCAATAGTCTTGATTTCCACATTTTTCAGGCAATCTATACCTTCAAAGGCTTCTTTTGTTAGTGTTAATGCATCTTTTCCATTAAATAAAGGAAGCTGCTGATAGTCATTCTGACTCTTATATAAAATTACAATACTTTTCATCAGTTTATTTATCGGCCAACCGTTGAACAAGTTTATTTAATTGATTAAATTATTTTTATGAATCCATCACAATTACCACAGGATGCAGTTTTTTCAGTTACTCAAATCACTTCTCTTATAAAAGAAATTCTCGAAACATCGTTCAGAACAATTACTATTGAAGGTGAAATTTCTAATTACAGACCGAGTGCAGCAGGTCATATTTATTTTACATTAAAAGATGATAATGCTCAGTTAAAGGCTGTTATTTTCCGTGGTGCAGCTTATGGTCTCAGTTTTAAGCCAAAGGATGGAGATAAAGTCCGTTGTACAGGAAGCCTTTCCGTTTATGCACCTCAAGGCAGTTACCAGCTTATAATTACAAAAATGGAACCAGTAGGCTCTGGAAATATTCTTCAAATGCTGGAAATGCGTAAACAAAAACTAGCTGCTGAAGGTTTATTTGATGAAGCTAATAAAAAACCACTTCCTGCCCTTCCAAAAACAATTGGTGTTGTTACAAGTCCTACAGGAGCCGCAATCAGAGATATTTTGAATGTAGCCCAGAGACGAAATAAAAACATAAACATAATTGTATTACCGGCGATTGTTCAAGGCACTGGAGCAGATGCAACTATTGTAAAAATGATAGAAATAGCAAATTTCTATAAACTCTGCGATGTTCTGATTGTTGGCCGCGGTGGTGGTTCTTTGGAAGATCTGCTTCCATTCAGCGAAGAATCTGTTGTTAGAGCAGTTGCAGCATCGGAAATTCCTGTAATTTCTGCAGTTGGTCACGAAATTGACTGGGCGCTGTGTGATTATTCAGCAGATCGTCGTGCTCCAACCCCTTCAGCAGCAGCAGAAATGGCAGTTCCATTACAGGCCGATTTACAGCAGCAGATTTTAGATTGCAAAAAAGATTTATACACCACTATTAAAACTCAGGTTGAACAGAAAAGATTATTAATCCGCAGCTTTAATCCTGAAAATCTGGAAATCAGATTCAGAAACATTCAGCAGCCCTTATTAAATCGTTTTGATCAGGCTAGAAATGATTTATGCAAAAATCTTACAGATAAAATCAGGGACATCAGAATTAATATAGAAAACTGTATAACCGTTTTGGAAAATGCCAGTCCTCAAACAATTCTTGAGCGAGGTTATTCTATGGTAACTGATGAAGGTGGTAATGTAATACGAAAAGCAAATCAGGTTCAGGAAGGACAAAAATTAAAGATCAGACCAGCAGACGGAGAAATTACGGTTGGAGTTATTAATCGTAGTTTTCATCAAAATAACGCACAAATTGAAGATTAATTTACTAAAATAAATATTGATACAGGAGTTTTTTATGAGTTCATTTGAAGATAATTTGAATAAGCTGGAAAAATTAACAGCAGACATTAAAAGATCTGATATTAGTCTGGAAGATGCTCTTAAAGATTTTGAAGAAGGTATTAAACTTGCTTCTGGAATGGAAAAACAGCTGGATGAAATTGAAGGTAAAATTCAAATTTTAATGAATGAACCAAATCCTATGAGTCAGGAAAATCCACCTTTATTTGATAATTTTGAAGCTAACGAAGAAGTTAACGGAACAAGAAAATGAGTTTAACAAATCCCGTAAAAACATTAAATGCTGAAGTTGCTCGAAAAATTGCTGCCGGCGAAGTAATTGATAGACCAAACGCTATAGTCCGGGAACTTATGGACAATGCTATAGATTCTGGTGCTACATCAATTACAGTTGAAATTGCTGGTGGTGGTATAGACAGAATCAGAATAATTGATAATGGATGCGGGATGACAAAAGAGGATTTGCAGACCTGTGCAAGACCTCACGCTACAAGTAAAATTGCCACAGAAACAGATTTAATGAATCTTACAACTTTAGGTTTCCGTGGCGAAGCTTTGGCTTCTATTGCAGCCGTGTCCAGATTGTCTATTCAAAGTGGCGGCTGGAAAATGAGAGCAAGTGTTACAGAAGATCATATTATTGAACCTGTTGCAGAAACTCAGGGAACGATTGTTCAGTCTGAAGGACTTTTTGAAAATTTCCCTGCCCGCCGTGTATTCCTAAAGCGACCTGCAACAGAAGGTGTTATGTGTAAAGGTACTTTTATAGAAAAAGCCCTTGCCCGCCCAGATATTGCTTTCAGACTGATTATAGATGGCCAGACTAAAATGGATTTACCAGGAAACCAATCTCAAAAAGAAAGATTTATTAGTGCAAATTCATATACAGAAGATCCTGCTCTTTTTTATACAGTATCAAATAAATCTCAGCAGCTTACAGAAGGTAAACCTTTATGGAGTTTTAATGTAATAATTGGTGAACCTGCAGTAAGCCGCAGTTCAAAAAAAGAAATTGTTGTTTATGTAAACGGTAGAAAGATTCAGGAATATTCTCTAGTTCAGGCCATAGAATATGGTGGTCAGGGCTATTTTCCAAACGGAACCTATCCAGTTGCGGCAGCATTCATTACAGTAGATCCTAAATCTGTTGACTTTAATATTCATCCGGCAAAAAAAGAAGCCCGTTTTTACGATATTTCAGATTTACATCATGGATTAAGTTCAACAATCAAACATTTTTTCCAGCAGTATACTCAAGCTAATTTTGCAGAAGATAAACCTGCCGATTCGTCGCCAATGTACGAGCGACACATTTCCTATAAACCAGCACAAACACAGGCAGCCATATCAGGCTCAAATTTCAGTGATTTCCGCTCTAAATATATGGCCGGCACCCACACCACCTCCTCCGCACAAAAGCCATCATTCAGCACCGGAACTACCACCTTTGGCACTACAAAAAACACCTTCCAGCCTTCTTCCACTATGGCATACAGTAATACAGCCACATCCACAGAAGACCTGGTACAGCAGGCTTTATTTGCACAGGAATATCAGGATCAGGAAAAATCTTTTGAACAGGCTCTGGTCCAAAAAGAATCAGAGGTTCGTTTTATAGGTTCTTGTCTTGGAACTTTTTTACTGGCCGAAAAAAATAGAAATCTTTTTATAATTGACCAGCACGCAGTACACGAACGAATTCTGTTTGACCGATTAATGAATACTCAGGAAAAAGCAGGAACTCAGCCCCTGTTAATTCCTTATAAAATTAATACAGAATCAAAAACTCAGGATAATCAGCTTAATAAATTAAAAGAAAGACTTGCAAACATAGGTTTTACACTTACAAATCCAAAGGACGGGTATTGGGAAGTAACAGAAGTTCCAGAACGCTGGACAGGAACAGAATATGATTTACGCACACTTCTTTTTGTAAAGCATGTTGAACCAGAAGAAATAATCCGCTCAATTGCTGCCATGACAGCCTGTAAAGCAGCAATTAAAGACGGTTATGTAATTGATGATGATACAGCAGCAAAACTTGTAAAACAGGCTTTTACACTGGAAGATCCACACTGCCCTCATGGTAGACCGGTATATACCGTTATTTCCAGAGAACAGCTGTTTACTCTTGTAAAACGCACGTTTTAAATACTTGCGGTTTACAAAATTAAAGACTTAATTGTTACATCAAGCTGCTTAAAAGATTATCAACTTCAGATTTTCTATAATTTGGATTTTTAGACTGAACATAAATCAGCCATTTTTCAGCTGAATTATTGTCGTTTAACTGCATACAAACCTTTGCCAGCTCAATGTAAGCATCCCAGTTCTGAGAATCCAGTTTAATCAACTCTGTATAAGTTGTCTTTGCATTATCATAATCACCATCTTTTGCATAAGCTTTAGCAAGATTTGAACGAACATCATTAACAGATGAATCAATCCTAATGGCGTTCTGATAATACATAATTGCATTTTTATAATCTTCTTTAAGTAAATAAGCACTTCCAAGATTGTTATTTGCTTCAAAGTTATTTTTATCTACAGAATAAACCTGTTTAAGCAAAGAAAGTGCTGTATCTACAGCTGGTGGCTCAAGATTCATATACATTACTGCAAGATTAATCTTTGTTTTACTATGATCAGGATTCAAATCCAATACTTCCTGATATTTTGGAATTGCCAGTTCAATTTTTCCGTTTTTATCAAGAATCATTGCATAGTTATAAACAATGTTTGCTCTATTCTTTGTATCTTTTATATAAGATTTTTCATCATAGGCTTCTTTTGCATATTTCTCTGCATCTATTGTTTTACCTTCATCATAAAGAACAGTTGAAAGATTATATTTTGTTTTTGTCTGTTCATCGCTTGAACTGAGCATTGCAAGTGCCTTACGGAAACTTTCTTCTGCTTTTGCAAGACGACCAGCATTTTTGTAAACATTTCCAAGCTCTGTAATTGCAGTAGTATTGATATTATTAAGAGCAATAACACTTTCGTATGCCGAAATCGCTCCTGAATAATCATTGCGTCTGGAAAGAGCACGAGCTTCTTCCAGGTAAGCCTTTTCGTATCTAGGATTAATATCAATACATTTACGGAATGCGGCAATAGCTGCAGTATCATTCTTAAGTTTTACCTGACTTAAACCAAGATTGTAACGGCTAGGAACAAAAGATCCGTTCAATTCACATGAAGTTGTAAAAGAAGCAACTGCTTCAGAATATTTTTTTGCCAGATACTGAATTTTTCCAAGATCATAGTAGTATAAATACAGATTTGGATTTTCTTTATCAGAGTTCTGAATGGCACCTTTAAGCTGATTCAAAGCCAGATTGTAATCTTTTTTATCAATAGAATCCTGAGCCAGAATATATTTTGCAGCCCCATCGTTTGGATTTTCTTCCAGAACTTTATGAGCCATTGCCATAGCTTCATCCCGCAACCGTTTTTTTTCTGCAGGGTCTTCAGCTTTTTCAGAAGCAGCCCATAAAGCCTGTGCAATTTCAGATTTCTTTTTTGCACTGTATAAAGGATCGCCATCAACAACAGGAATATTTGAACCAGCTTTTTTAAAATGCTGTAAAGCTTCTTCTATATTTCCTGTTGCCAAAGCAGTTTTACCAAGCTGGATTTCGTTATTAACGATATCCATATCTTTTTTTACTTTTGCATTCTTTTTTGCAAGTTCCTCTTCTTCTGCTTTTCGTTTTTCTTCTGCCGCTTTACGCTGAGCTTCAGCGGCAGCTTCAGCCTTCCGTTTTTCAGCTGCTTCCGCTGCGGCCGCTTCCTGGCGTCGTTTTTCAGCAGCAGAGTTTTCTGCCTGAATTTTTACAAGATTTTCCATGGTTTTTCGATTTTCTTCAGCCTGACGATTAGATTCAGCCAAAGCATTTTGTACCTGAGCCATAGAATCCTGCATAGCATCCGTAATGCCATCAGTATTAATATTTACACTTGTTACTCCAGAAAATTCTGGTACAGCACCACCTTCATCAGCGGCTTTTTTCATTTCAATAATCTGCTGAAGCATTTCCAATGCAGTAGAATCATTTCCATTTTTGAGCAAAAGTTTATCAAGAACACTTAAAGCTCTATCATATTCGCCCTGTTCAGCATAAGTTCTAGCCAGATTATAAGCATTATTGCGGGAACTGGTTGAATTGCAGCTTTTTGCACATAAACAGATTACAAGAATAAGGATTGCAATTGCAGCACAAATAATTCCCATTATGATTTTTTTCTTTTTCGAAGTCTGCTTGTTTTCCGGATTACTATTTAAAGATGATGATGGTGTTGTAAAGCTGGTATTAAAAAGGTTACTTGAAGCTTTGGTGCTGCGAGTCACACTTGTCTTAGTACCAGCTCCACTGGTCCTAGCAGCAGCCGCGCTTGTACTACCAGCCCCACTTTTCTTAGTACCAGCTCCACTTGTCTTACTACCAGCCCCACTCGTCTTAGCCAAAGTTCCACCTGCACTGCGAACTCCACTGCTTCTTGTAGTTTTTACCTCTGCTTTTTTTTCTGTATCTTTATCTTTAGTTGTGGTTGCCATAAATTAATCCAACTCTCCTTCAGTATCATAATCAATCAAATCTTCTGTACCCGCAGACATATTTGTAGAATCAGTCTGCTGTAATGAATTTGCAACTTCTTCCAGCATTTTTCTGCGTCTTTCAGCTTCTTCTGCTCTACGAAGTTCTTCCACCCTTCTTGCTTCAGCTTCTTCAGCTTCTCTTTTAAGTCTAGCTTCTTCCGCCAGTCGTTCTTCTTCCTTACGCTGTCGTTCCATTTCTTCAGCCAGCCTGGCTTCTTCTTCTGCCAGTCGTTCTGCTTCTAAAGCTGCAAGTCTTGCATCTTCTTCCCGTCTAACCTTATCTTTTTTCAATGCCTCAATAATAGCAATAATTTCATTTCTCTGGGGGTCATCTGCTACAAGCGCAATGTAATTTTCATAATCTTCCAGAGCTGCATCAAATTCCTTAGCCATTAAATTAGCATTTGCTCTGTTTAATAAAGCTCTTGTAAATGAAGGATCAACTGTATATGCAAGAGAATAGCTTTTTGCAGCATTAATATAATCTTTTATTGCGTAATATGCATTACCCTGATTAAAAGACAGCACCTTTTTCTTTGTTCCAGGAGTCTTTAATCCAGTAGCAAAGGTTTCAATAGCTTTTGTATAATTTTCCAGCTGATAATAAGCTAAACCTAAATAATTCCAGGCATCTAAAGAGGCACTGCCATTTGCCAGTTCCTGTTCCAATAAAATTACTGCCTGCTGAGGTTTATTCTCTTTAAATGCTTTTTCACCTGCAGTTTCTCCATAAAATAAAGTAACACCAGCAGCTAAAAGTAAACTAAATATAATCAGTTTCTTATTCCTATTTTTCATAAACATAACCTAAAATATATAGTATAATCTTGTTTGACACTTCTAATTAAATTTAATAATCTTATTATCGAATTGTTACACGACTAACTTAATTTATTGGAGTATAAAAAAAATGACAATTATAATCATCTGTGTAATGGCAATAGTTGTTGTAGCTCTTATTCTTCTCATTGCAAAATCGGCTATTGCTCCTAAGCGTGTAGAAGCTCTTCCAAAATTAATTACACAGGGAAAAACACAGAAAGCAATCAAACTATCTAAACAACTGCTCCAAAAAGATCCTAAAAACTATATGGCTAACTATTACCTTGGAAAAGCCTACCTTAAAGAAGGTAAAAAAGAATTAGCTATTCTTGAATACAAACATGTAAATGAAAATGCTCTTTTTGGCGAACAGCTTAATGAGTTGGATTTCCGTAAAGAATTTGCAGAATTACTTCTTAAATTTAATCAGCAGAATGAAGCATTAAAAAATTATATTCTTCTTACAAAACTTGAACCTAAAAATGCTGAAAACTACTTCCAGGCAGGCTGGCTTTATGAACAGCAGAACCGCTATGACCTGGCTCTAGGCTTTATGCAGAAAGCTGCAACTATTGATAAAAAACATGCTAAGGCTCACGCAGAAATTGGACTTATGCTTTACAGAACAAAGCAGTTCAGCGAAGCTAAAAAAGAAATTGATCTTGCTATTAAACTTAGTCCTGACACATACAGTTCTTACTATTATCTTGGAAAAATCCTTAAAGATGCCAAAGATCTTCAAAGTGCCATTAAAGCATTTGAAAAAGCACAGAGAGATCCAGATGTAAAACAGAAAGCAATCATTGAACATGGTTCCTGCTTTATGATTGCTGGCCGTTACGACAGTGCCATGGTTGATTTCCAGCGGGCAATTGACTTTGATAAAAACAACGAATTTGCAGAAACTCTTTATGCCCGCTATTTTCTGGCTGTCTGCTATGAAAAATCCCACAAAATTGATAAAGCCATTGAACAGTGGGAAGAAATCTACAAACGAAATAAAAGTTTCCGTGATGTTTCTGCTAAACTTTCTGAATACAAAGATATTCAGACAAACGATAATATGAAAGATTATCTTACCTGCAGCAACGAAGAATTTACTCTTATCTGTAAAAATGCAGCTGTAAACGGTCTTTCCTTACAGGTATTATCTGCAGAACAGAAAAAATGGGGCTGCCAGATTACAGGTATTGTTAAAAGCGACGACAGCTGGATGAATGTTCGTAAACAGGTGCTTTTAATCCGTTTCTTCCGTGAACCAGAACCAATTGATGAAAAAATGGTTATGCAGACTATTGATGATATGAAACCATTAAACAGTACAAAATCATATATTTTCTCTAGTTCTGGCTTTTCACAGCAGGCTAAACGCTTTGCAGAAAATCGTCCTGTAGAATTAATTGAAAAACAGAAACTGGAAGCAGTTCTTTCTAAGGCTGGTTCAAAATAATGAAAATCCTGTGCGTATCGGATTTTGTAGATCCTCTGATTTACAATCAAAATGTTAAGGAAGCCTTTCCAGACATTGATGCCGTATTATGCGCAGGTGACCTTCCTATTGATTACATTGATTTTATAGTCTCAGTATTAAACAAACCAACTTACTGGATTTTTGGAAATCATAATCTGGAAGCATTTAAAAATTACCATGGAGAAAAAGAATATTTCCCAGGTAACGTAGATTCAAAACATTTTCACGGCGGAAACTACATGGGCTTTAAAGTAACAGAATGCCCTCATCTGCTTATAATAGATCCAAAAACAGGAAAACAGAGACCTTTGCTTATTGCAGGAGTTTCAGGTTCCTTAAAATATAACAATGGTAAATGCCAGTACACCGACAAGCAAATGAAATTCAAGCTTCTTAAGATGGTACCAAAGCTTATGATGAACAAGTTCAAATATGGAACTTATCTTGACATTTTCCTTACTCACGCATCTCCCCGTCACATTCATGACCACGAGGATCCATGCCACAAAGGATTTGATTGTTTCAACTGGTTTTTACAAAAATACAAACCTTCATTAATGGTTCACGGTCATATTCATCTTTATGATATGAGGGAAGAAAGAATCGGTAAATATTACGATACAACTGTAGTTAATGCCTACTCCCATGTTTTGATCGATTTTCCATTAGAAGAGAGAGAATAATTTATGCAATATATTCAAACACAATCAGAATCAGATTTTGCAAAAGCAAAAAGCAAAGCCTTCTTTAACGAAATTCAGCATCTTTTAACTCCAGAAGAAGCTACTTTAATTTCATTAAACGATGTAAAAAAACTTATTAAGCCTCAAAACGAAACTTATGTGGGAATGAAAACTATTCCTATTGAAAAAATTGTTGGAAGCGAAGGCCGTTATCAGGATTTTGATAATAAATTTTTCCCAAAAAGCTCCCATTTAAAAAATCGCTGGCAGCATGTTGATGAAGCTGCAATTCAGGCAATAGATTTACCACCAATCAAAGTATACGAAATCTCTGGTCTTTATTTTGTTCGTGACGGAAATCATCGCGTTTCAGTTGCAAAAGCAAGAGGAACTGAATTCATCGATGCTGAAGTAGTATCACTTCAGAGCGAGATTGTTCTTAAAACACCAGACAACATTGCTGATATGGTAAAACAGATTATCAATTACGAAAAAAGAGTTTTCTACAGCGAAACAAACTTTGGTGATATTACAGATTACTGGTGTCTGGATTTTTCCCGTACCGGTCGTTATGACGTAATTTATAATCATATTCTTACACACAAATATTATCTTAATCAGTCATCTGAAACAGAAATTTCTATGGAAGATGCAATACTTTCCTGGTTCAACACTGTTTATATGCCACTTGTAAGCAGCATCAGACAGAACAAAATCATGCGATATTTCCCAAAAAGAACCTTGTCTGACCTTTATGTATGGGTTGTTCGCTATTGGGATGATGTAAAACGAAAATATGGTGATGAAGTTTCTATGGAAACTGCTGTTGAAAATTTCCGAAAAACCTACAAAATCCCATGGTTCCGCAGATTCATCAATACAATTAAGAGAGTTATTCTTAGAAAACAGATGAGCATGGCCAGAAACGAATCAGATTCACCATTAGATGACAGTAAACTTGAATAAACTTGACGGCAGAAAATATCAATATTATAATTTACTGAAGTATAGAATGTTGAAATATGCTGAAAGGAGAATAATTTGGCTTCAATAGATTCATTCATTAATTATCCACTTCTGATTTCTTCAGGCCTTGGATTATTAATCTTGATTTTTCTTTTAATCATAAAAATCCGTAACACTGCAAAAGTAAGTTTCATTTACTTTGTTGTTACATTAATTGCTGTTTGTGGAGCTTTGTACTCATATACAACTGAACAGCAGATATACTTTGTATTTGCAATTCTGGTTTCAGCTTCACTTATTCTTTTGTATTCAATTATCAAGGCTTTTGATAATCCAAAGAAACGAGAAGAAAAGAAAGCCGCAAAAAAAGCAGCGGAATTGGCTGCTAGCATGAATCAGGATACAATTACAAAGGCTCAGCTGGAAGAAATCGAAGCAAAACACAATAAGTTACTGGCAATTAACAAAGACCTTATTTCTAAGCTGTCTTCTTTCTTTTCAAGTGACAACAGTATGGAAAATTTCCTTGACTACTGTAATGAACTTGTAACTGAAAAAGTTGCTGCTGATGGCTGTGTTATTCTTATTGCAGATGATTATGATAATACACTTGCTGTAAAATCATTTAAGGGAAGTTTCCCTCCTCCATACAAATTACCAGAAGACTTGCCTCATAAGCCAATTCGTGTTGAAACAAACCTTCGTTTTGCTCAGTTCCAGCTCAAAGGTAATATTTTCGGTGATGTTTTTACAGAAGGCGAATCATCTTTAATAACAGATTCTACAAAAGATCCTCGAGTTTTCCAGAACGGTCCAGAAGACTTCCTTAAATGTGGAAGCTATATTTTTGCACCAATTAAACAGCAGGAAGGATCAATTGGTATTGTAGCTTTATCTAGAAATCCAGATAAGGCACCATTTGGTAAAGATGATTTCGATGTAGCTATCAGTATTGCTGATGCAATTTCTACAACAATGAAACCATTGTACAGCTTCCTTGACTACGCTGAACATACAGAATTAAACAAAGGTGGTAGTATTGCTTCTAAATATCAGAAAGATATGATTCCAGCAAAATTACCAGTATTCCCTAACCTTTCAATTGGTTGTTTCTCTAATAATATGGAAGGTGTATGTGGTGACTATTACGACATTCTTGTTTCTAGAAAAGATAAAGTTTCTTTTGTAATGGCAGATGTTGCCGGTAAGGGAATGAACTCATTAATCGTAATGATTATGATTCGCGCAATTCTTCGCCTGGCTGTAAACACAAATCAGACAGCATCTACAATTATGTCATGGGCTAACCGTGGTATCTGTAGCGAAGGAACTAAAATTGACCATTTTGCAAGCGTTGCTTTAATAAATTATAATGCTTCTACTAAAGAAGCAGAAATCAGTACTTGTGGAAATAACCCTGTTCTTCTATATTCTGCTGCAGACAAGACTGTTAAACAGATTTCTGTAGCCAGTGAACCTATGGGTGTTACAAAAGATACTGTGTACCAGGATACAAAAATAACATTAAATTCTGGTGATATTATTGCAAGCTGTACAGATGGTTTGCTTGAAAGCCTTAATGAAAATGGTGTACAATACTCTATCGAGAGTTTGAAAAAAGTAATTGTAAAAAATAGTGGTGCTAATGCCAAAGATATTTCAAACAAAGTAAAAGATGATTTGAAAAAATACTGTGGTACTGCACAGCAGTATGATGACCAAAGCCTTCTGGTTATTAAAATACAATAAAAAGGAGCCTTCAATATGGAACTTAAAATACGCAAAAATGGTGATGTTTACATTATTGACGTAACCGGAGAAATGGATCTTTACAATTCTTACAAGTTAAAAGAGCTTGTAATGAAAATGTTGGAAAAGAACGTAAAAAATTTCGTTATCAATCTTGAACAGGTAGATTACATTGACTCGTCTGGAATTGGTGCCTTAATTTACATCTGTTCTACAATCAAAAAAATGAACTTAAACCTTGCAATTGCAAACATTCACGGTTCTGTAAAAAAAGTTATTGAATTAACTAAGTTAATGGGATATTTCCCAATTGCAAACAGTATCGAAGAAGCTCTTTTAATGGTAAAAGAGTAATCTAGATTAGTTTATCAGCTATAACTTTTTTAGGAGATAATAAATGCAGGAATTCAAGGAACTCAGATCAGACGAGAACGACCCTTTATTCGATAAAACAAATATGTTAAAGAAGGAATTCCCTTCTGACTTTAGACAGATTCGCTACTTCACATTGTTAATTGTACAGTCTGCACCTACAGAAATTAAAGAGTTAAATCTTTTGGAACAGCAGATTTCTGAAGTAATTAAAAATGCTGTAAAACACGGAAATCACTGTGATATTAATAAGAAAGTTACTGTTTGGTATTCTTTCAGCGCTACACACGCACATATTATTGTTCAGGACGAAGGTGAAGGATTTAAAGACCTTGAAAAATGGAATGAATTCAACAAAAAACGTCTTGAATGTTTACACAACAATGATTTCATGCAGCTTGCTGATTATGTTTCATTCCGAACTAAAGAATCAGACAGCCAGGATGGTGGTAACGCATTGTTTGCAGCTCTTGAATACTGGAACGGTGGATTTGTATACAACGGAAAGAGAAATGCTGTTGCTATGCTTAAAAAATATCAACAGAAATTCCACAACATGTCAGATGCTGAATAATTAGCCAAAACTAATTTTTAATTTTATAAAGGCTGTCACTTAAATGACGGCCTTTTTTGTTCTAAGAAGGTAATTTTGAAGAAAAAATCTATTGTGATTTTTTTAATCGCAATCATCTTTTCAACTTTTCCATTATTCTCTAAAGAAAAATTAAACAAAAGAGTTTATTTAAATTCAGGTTGGAAATATTCATTAATTCAAAATTCCACTTCTAATATCCCTATTGATAATTCTTCATTTTCACAATTATCAACACTTTATGCTGATTACTCTGGATATATATACTTAAAAAATACATTCTATCTTCAAGAGCCTTTACAATATGAGCAGCTTGGAGTGTATATTGGTCAAATTAAAATTGCGGCAGAAGTTTATATAAACAATGTACTTGTTGGAACTTCTGGACAGATGCCTCCTAATGAATTTTATTCAGGAGAAAAGCCAGCTGCATACTACATACCCTCTGAAATTCTAAATTATGGAATTGAACAAAACGAAATACTTATTAAACTGTGGGTTAATGGCTATGGAAAAATCAGTCCAAAACCATATATTGATTTATGGTCTGAAGTCCAACTTGCTCAAAAAAGAAACAATATGTTTTCTTCAGAGCTTCCTTTTGCGGCATCTGTTTTTCTTGGGCTGGTAAGTTTATTATATTTATTTTTCTATCTTATTCGTCCAAAAGACAGGTCTAACCTTTCCTTTGGTTTACTCACATTATTTTCGTCATTATATTTATTAACAATTAGTTGGGGTGAATATCCTGTTAGACCTTTAACTTCGTTTTTAACTTTCCAAAAGATTTTCAATGGATTGATTCCATTTGCAGCAATGCATTTTGCAGTCAGCTTTATCCGTGATTATCTTAACAAAAAAGAAAATTATAAATTCAGGTTTTTTAGAGCTATAGGACTAATTTTTACAACAATTGTTCCTTTATTTGCTCAAAATTTATTGCATTTCTTTCTATTGCAGGTAATCTGTTACTTTTTTTCTGGATTTATGTTCCTCTATCCAACTGCATTAATTTTTGAGGATATTTTCAAAAAAAACAAAAAGGTATTTTCTCTTTTAATTGGATTCTCCCCTATTTTAATTGGTCTTTTCTCAGCAGGTATTTTATTTTTATTATTTGATTTTCAATATACCCGTTTAGTAATTATATTTGGCTGGCTTTTTACTATTGTAATTTTTCTGGATCTGCTTCTTGTAAATTATGTAAAACTGTTTGGAAGAGTTGAGTTTGTAAATGCAAACCTGGAAAAAATTGTAAAAAACAAGACACAGCAGCTACAGAATGCAAATCAGATTCTAGAAGAAACAAATACTCATCTTAATTATGAAAAAAACAGAACTGCAAAAGAACTGGAACTTGCAGCTTATGTTCAGCATAACTTTTACAAACTTCGTAAAACAGATTTTGATGATTGGGAAGTTGGATATTATTTTAGGCCACTTGAAAGTGTTTCTGGAGATTTATACGATTTATATACCATAAACGATAAGCTTAAAGGACTTGGAATTTTTGATGTATCTGGTCATGGTATTTCTTCTGGTCTTGTAACAATGCTTGTAAAAAATATTATTCAGCAGGAATTTGATGAAGGCATAAATGATGAACTATGTTCTGTTATGAGTAAAATAAATGAGCGAATAATCAATGAAAAAGGCTCTATTGAAAACTATCTGACAGGTATTATTTGTCGTCTGGAAAAAAATACAATGGAATTCATTAGTGCCGGACATCCAGAACCAATTTATATTCATAAAAACAAAGCCAGCATTTTACCTAAAGCAACAGATGCTCAGGGCGTTATTGGCATTGGTGGAGTTCCTACAAATTTTGTATCTTCGAAGGTTGAATTCCTGAAAGACGATTTATTCATTATGTATACAGATGGTTTCACAGAAGCCACAAATGAATACAATCAGCTTTTCGGCAAGGAACGTTTGTTAAGTTCCATCCAAAATCACAATGATTTACCACTTTCTGAACTTGTAAAAGCAATTACAGATGATGTTTTTGACTATTCCAAAGATTCCGAAATAAAAGACGACCTTACCCTAATAATCCTTAAGAAAAAATAACAGACATTTTAAAAAGAAAAAAGACTTTCCTTTACAGAAAGTCTTTGTATGGAGATGGGGGGAATTGAACCTACTCTAATCTAAAGCACGACAGTGCTTTTTCCACTTAGCAGGGGTAACGGGGCGGCGACTGAGCCCCGTTTGTAACATTTTGGTATTAACAACATTACACGGGGGTTCAATTCATAATAGCTTTAAAAAGAAAAAAGACTTTCCTTTTACAGAAAGTCTTTGTATGGAGATGGGGGGAATTGAACCCCCGTCCGAAAAAGTAAACCAGGCACATCTACGGGTTTAGTTATGCGAGGTGGTTGTCGGGGACCGGTAGCAGCATAACAAGCGTCGTTCCCTTATTCTAATAAATAGTCCCGACTACATTATAGAAACTATAGTCAGCAAGTCCCGATAGGTAAAAGAACACCAACCAACGCGGAACAGGGCCGATTGGGTTCCTGCACGGCTACTTAAGCAGCGAGTGCTTCTGCGAAAGAAACTTCTTCAGCTTCTTCTTCTTTTCTTGCGAAAATTGCAGTTATTTTTTTGTCAGTTTAAAGGACCTTCACCCTTACCTGCAGTGCAAGATTTCCCAATTCCGTCGAAACCGGGACATCCCCAAGTACTATAAATATATAAATAAAAAGAACTCAGGTCAAGTTTTCTATTTAAAGTTTAAGTTTAATGAAAATTTTTGTAATAAATGGTTATATATAAAAATCCACTGTATTTCGTATTTTTATTATAATAAGTGTCATTTTTATACTATTAATTTTAAGTACGAATTATTAAACTATAATTATAAATTGGAGAAAAAATGAACAAATTGAATCTTGGACATTACATCAAAAAATATGCTTTTATGTATGTTCTGGCAATTCTGGCTATTTCGGCAAGTACTGTTTTAGATATGCTTGCGCCATTAATTGTTCAGCATATTGTTGATGATGTACTAATTGCAAAAAATCTTGCCCCCTTAAAATTATTGATTGGTGGAATTGCTTTAATTGGTATTGGAAGATGTATATTTCAATACTCAAAAGAATTTATTTGTGACTGGTGTGGCTCTAAAATAGCCAGCGAAGTTAGAATTAACCTTTTTCAGAAAATCCAGAGTCTATCTGCCAACTTTTTTGATGGAATAAATAGTGGTGAATTAATGAGCCGTGTAAAGGATGATGTTGACCGCATCTGGGATATCGCAGCCTTTATGGGAATTCTTATGGTCGAAGTTTTTCTTCGCGTAATTACAACCATGTATTTTATGTTCAGAATAAATATCTGGCTTTCCATCATTCCAATTTTAGGAATGTTTATTACAGCCTTTATTGCAATTAAAATGGAAAAACAGCTGGATGAATTATTTGGACAGTCTGCACAGGAAAGTTCAGAACTTAATAACTGTGCTGCAGAAAACCTGGCTGGTGTACGAACAGTAAAAGCATTTGCACGAGAAGGTTTTGAAATTAATAAGTTTCATAAGCATAATCAGCGATTTTATGAAATAAATATTGATCTTTCCAGAGTATTTGTAAAATACAATCCTATAATCCAGGTAATTACCCGTTTATTAACTGTAATTACTTTGCTTATTGGTGGGCTTTTTGTAATTAAGGGAAATCCTATTGCTGCTGGAGCTAAAATTACAGTTGGTGAATTAATGGCTTTACTTGGTTATGTAGGTGGAATTGTATGGCCGATGGAAATGCTTGGCTGGTTAAGTAACGGGTTTAGTTCTGCAAAAGCAAGTATTAAGCGCCTTAACAAAATCTATGCTCAAATGCCAGATATTGAAGAAAAATCTGAATTAAAAGAATTGGCCGATGAAGACGTAAGCTCTGCTTTATTTACACCAGAAGATATTAGCGGCGAAATCAGCTTTGAAAATGTAAGTTATAAAGCTGGTGACAGGAATATTCTTAATAATGTTTCCTTTAATATTGGAGCAGGACAGACTCTTGGCATTATGGGAGCAACAGGTTCTGGTAAAACAACAATCATTAATCTTCTTAAACGTATGTATGATGTTTCAGAAGGAGTCATAAAAATTGATGGAGTTGATATTAGAAAACTGCCATTACCAGTTCTTAGAAAATCTGTTGCTTGTGTAATGCAGGATATTTTCTTGTTTAGTGACACTATTGATGGAAATATCCGTTTGGGTGCAAAGGAAACACTTACAACAGAAGAAGTTGTTCTTGCATTGCACAATTCTCATGCAGAAGAATTCGTTGATAAGATGGAATTAAAAGAACAAACTGTAATTGGTGAGCGAGGTGTAGGTTTAAGTGGCGGTCAAAAACAGAGAATTACGATTGCCCGTGCACTTGCCCGAAAAACTCCAATTCTTGTTCTTGATGATTCTACATCAGCATTGGATACAGAAACAGAACAGGAAATTCAGGGAGTTCTTGCCGAATTAAAAGGAATGACAAAAATTATTATTGGACATCGTATAAGTGCGGTACGAAAAGCTGATAAAATTCTTGTACTTGATAACGGTAAGGTTGCAGAAATGGGAACTCATGATGAGTTATTAGCCTTAAAAGGATTGTACTATGAAACATACAAATCCCAGTATTAAACAGGAAAACTTATGAACAGTTATAAAATAGATGAACAACAAGTAAAAAAATCAAACTTTGAAACTATGCCTAGATTATTTAAATATCTATTTAAATATAAAGGACGCATTTTTATTGTTCTTTTGATGATGGCATTTGGTACAGTTGTTGATTTAGTAAACCCTTTATTAAATGAAAGAGCTATTGATAAATATATTATTCCAGGTAATGTTCCAGGATTAATACGAATTGTAATTATTGGAGCAGTTTTAAATTTACTTGCAGTTGGAGCAATAAAACTTCGAATGTTTGTAATGGCAAAAACCAGTAATAAGGTTATTCAGGAAATCCGTCAGCAATTATATGATCATATTCAAACTCTTGACCTGGCATTTTTTGACTCTCGCCCTTCTGGAAAAATTCTAGCCCGAATTATTGGTGATACAAACTCTCTTAAGGATATTATTGAAAATGCAGTAACAACTTTTATTCCAAATATTATTACTGTAATTGCTGTATCAATAATTATGTTTGTAAAAAACTGGAAACTGGCATTGGCAGCCTTATGTTCTACTCCATTTTTGATTGCAGGCGTATTCCTTATTTCAATTATGGCAGAAAAACATTGGAAAGCTAAAAGACAGAAATCATCCAACATGAATGCCTTCATAAATGAAGATCTATCTGGAATTAAAATTATTCAAAGTTTCCAGGCAGAAAAAGAAACTGATAAAACTTTTCAGGAACTGGTTTGGGATGATCGAAAAGAGTTTATCCGTGCAGTCCGCTGGTGCGATGGCTTTGGTTCATGGATTGATTTATGCTGGAGCGTAGGAACTGCAGGTCTTTACCTTTGTGGTATTTTGATTCTTGGAATTGATAATGTATCTATTGGTACTTATATTGCATTTGGAAGTTATGTTGGTATGTTCTGGCAGCCAATTATGAACTTAAGTAATTTTTACAATCAGTTTATTAATGCGGCCAGTGGTGCCGAACGCATTTTTGAAATCATGGATACAAAGCAGACAATTTGCGACAAGCAGGATGCTATTGAAGTTGATGATATTAAAGGTGAAGTAAACTTTAAAAATGTAACTTTCGGTTATGATGAAGTTAAGGTTCTTAAAGATGTTAGCTTTGATGTTAAAGCAGGTGAAACAATTGCTTTAGTTGGACCTACAGGAGCTGGAAAATCTACAATTGTAAATCTTATCAGCCGTTTTTACGATATTGATTCTGGAGAACTTTTGATTGATGGTAAAAACATTAAGGATATAAAGCTTGAGAGTCTCCGAACTAAAATGGGTGTTATGACTCAGGATAATTATATTTTCAGTGGAACAATCAGAGAAAATATTATGTACGGAAAGCTGGATGCTACGGAAGAAGAAATGATTGCAGCAGCAAAAGCTGTTCATGCTCATGATTTTATCTGTAAGCTTGAAAAAGGTTATGATACTCCACTCACCGCTCGCGGCGGCGAACTTTCAAATGGGCAGCGACAATTACTTGCCTTTGCCAGAACTATGCTTTCAAATCCAAGAATTCTTATTCTTGATGAAGCAACTTCATCCATTGATACAAAAACTGAACTTCTTGTGCAGGATGGAATTGCAAGCATGCTAAAAGGTCGTACAAGTTTTGTAATTGCCCACAGGCTTTCTACAATTCAGAATGCTGATAGAATCTTTGTTGTAGATAAACAGGGAATTCTGGAAAGTGGCACACCTGCTGAACTTATGGCAAAAAAAGGTGAATATTACAAATTAAGACAGGCACAGTTTGCGTAAAGGTAGAATTTATTTATATAACTTTTCCCTACAAACGCTACAAAAGAAAGGCACACGGATTTAGGGCGTTGCGTAGCTGCCATAGCCCTTACATTTCAATCCGTGTGCTTTTTTCTTTGTTATGCTTGTATGTTGTGTAACAGATATTAAATGTACTTATATTTCACTTACTGGAATGTGATAAACACTACCACAGTTTCTGCAGATAATTTCAATTGGATCAGGACCGTTTACACGAATATCTTCCAGCTGATCTTTTGGTAAAGAACGAAGATAATTTAAGAAATTCTGCTTTTCGCAAGGACAATCGTATGTAATATCCCTTTTTAAAGTAATTGTAGGATTAAACTCACGGAACAAACCAAGAATAATATCTTCAGAATCAACTTCTTTTTCGCTGAAAAGTAAACCAATACTTGGACATGCTTTAAAAGCATTTTCTACTTTCTGTAAAAGTTTTTCTTCTTCAAGATCTTCTTCTGCATGGGAATCTACCTGACTTCCAACTCCAGCAGTTCCACCAGTTTTAGGCATAATCTGAATATACATAGAACCTGCACCAATGACACGGCCCTGTTTATCAAACTGAATGCTGGAATGAAATGCAGTATTAATCTGTTCTGACTGAGCAAAATAATCAGCAAAATCTTTTGCTATATTTGCACCATCAGCTTCAATTGTTGAACTTTGTGGAAATTTATCATCCTTATGAACACGACTGAATGTAAGATTTCCTGCTCCCAAAAATGGAGTTAAATCCCAGCTTTCCAAAGCCTTTGTTACAGGAATATGATCATTATACAGATATCCGCGAACATAACCTGTTGAATCAGCTTCTACTGAATAACCTTCTGCAGGACCATTAGTTTCAAATTTTACAACAGTATGTTCCAAATCCTTCATCATTGGAATTGTGAGAGCAGCACAAAGTGAGGCCTGTCCTAAAATATATGTTTCCAGAATCCCAAGATTATGCTGTGCACGAATCTGATTTACAAATCTAGTTCCATGAAAAAGTGCACCTCTTACACGACCATCTGCCATTGTAAAAATGCGCATTTTATCTTCTTCAATAGAGTTTAAATGTTCATTTAATTCTTTATCTGTAATTTCTGCTTTAATCATAAAATTAATATATCACAAATCTATTTTTCTTTACATATATAATATTCCATAAAATTCCATAAAATGTTATTATGATTTAGTACATAGAGAAGTTTTCCCTTGTATAAATTTTGGTGTCATATTTAAAGGAGATTAAAAAATGGCTGACGAAAAATTACAAATCATTCGACACTCATGCGCACATGTAATGGCTGAGGCAATCAAACATCTTTATCCTGGAACTAAAATCGCAATTGGTCCTGCAATTGATAACGGATTCTACTACGATTTTGATTTCCCAACTGACACCAAATTTACGGAAAACAATTTTGCTGATGTAGAAAAAGAAATGCGCCGCATTCTTGCAGGAAATCATGACTTTGTTCGTAAAGAAGTTTCTAAAGACGAAGCTCTCAAGATTTTTGCTGATGAACCATACAAAGTTGAATTAATCAACGATTTACCAGCAGATGCAACAATTACAACTTACGAACAGGATGGATATATTGATCTTTGTCGTGGTCCACATGTAGCAAATACAAAAGAAATTAACGGACAGGCTTTTAAGCTTGATAAAATTGCCGGTGCATATTGGAGAGGGGACTCAAACCGCCCTATGCTAACTCGTGTATATGCTCTTTGTTTTGCAAAACCAAATGATCTTAAAGATTATTTAGTTATGCTTGCAGAAGCTGAAAAACGTGACCATCGTAAGCTTGGTGTTGAAATGGATTTATTCC